>JBLMWG010000132.1:0-3761 GCA_050257115.1 Bacillota bacterium | reverse complement strand
GGACTCGAAGGTATGATCGAGATGATCATGCGAGGCTGTGACTTCGATCTTCTTGCAAAACGAAAAGAATTTAAAAATAAGAAGATCTCTACTCCGACGAAGTCGGAGGGTAAGCCAGCCTTTTATGGCGATACGGTTCCTTCTGTGGAATTGGGCGTGGCACTGACGGCTATTGAAAACGGCGTCAGTGATGTTTCTTTGAATAACTTTGGTCTTGAAGCTTTCAAGGCGAAGACAGCCCCTTTGGTTTTGGGTATCACGGGAACCGGTGGAGCTGGTAAGTCGTCTTTGATCGATGAACTGGTCCAACGTTACTTGAATGCTTACCCAGATAAAAAAATCGCAGTTGTTTGCGTGGACCCGTCGAAACGTAAAACCGGTGGTTCTTTGCTAGGTGACCGTATCCGTATGAATTCTCTATCTCGTAATAGAGTTTACATGCGCTCGGTGGCTTCCCGTGGTTCAGGCCGTGAGATTGCATCGAGTCTTCCAGAAATTTTGAAGTTCGTGCGCCAATTGGATTTTGATTTCATCATTGCAGAAACATCCGGTATCGGTCAGGGAAATATGGCCATCACCGAAGTTTCCGATATGTCTATGTATGTAATGACGTCCGATTTCGGGGCACAATCGCAACTTGAGAAGATCGACATGATCGACTTTGCGGATTTGATTGCTGTCAACAAAGCCGATCGTCGTGGCGCTTTAGATGCTCTTCGTGATGTGACAAAACAGTTTAAACGCTCGCGTAAAATCTTTGATGATAAAGTGGAAGTTCCTGTCTTCTTGACTCAAGCTTCTCAATTCAATGATGGCGGTGTGAATAAGTTGTTCTTTAAGCTGGTGGATATGCTGGATGAAAAACAAAAAGGTCGCTTCGCGGTTGATGCCGCTTATAAAGCGAACATCCTATCTGCGGAAGAACACGGCATTATTTCTCCAGATCGTCAGAACTATTTGGCGGAAATCGTAACGACTGTTCAGAAGTATAAAAAACGTACGGAGACTTTGGCTGAACAAGCTTCTAAACTTGGCAGTCTGTCGAAGCTAGCTCCAATGTTGGGAACTCCAGCAGAGACAGTTCAAAAAGTGCAATCTCAATTGGAGTCTGAATTCACAGCTGAAGAACTTGAGTCTTTGAAAAATTACGACAAGTTGGTTGAGCGCTACTCTGGCGATGAATTGGTGTTCCAAGTTCGTGATAAAGAAATCCGCCAAAAGCTTGTGCGTGAGTCTTTAAGCGGAACTAAAATTCGGAAAGTCGTTGTTCCTAAAATGAAAGACTGGGGCGATCGTTTCAAATACTTGAAACTTGAAAACGTTCCGGGTGAATTCCCATTCACAGCGGGTGTGTTCCCGCTGAAACGTGCGGATGAAGATCCGAAGCGTATGTTTGCGGGTGAAGGAACTCCAGAAAGAACAAATCGTCGTTTCCATTATCTGACTAAGGGTGAAACGGCTCATCGCCTGTCGACGGCGTTTGACTCTGTGACATTGTACGGTCAAGACCCTGATCAGCGCCCAGACATCTTCGGTAAAGTAGGGGAATCAGGCGTTAGTATTTGTACTTTGAACGACATGAAAAAGCTTTTTGCGGGCTTTGATTTGATCAATCCAAATACTTCGGTTTCTATGACGATCAACGGTCCAGCACCGATGATCTTGGCTTTTTACTTTAATACCGCGATTGATCAGCAAGTTGAAAAGAAAGAAAGCGAATTGGGTCGTAAGCTTACTGAAACAGAGTGGACTGATCTTGCGATTTGGACTCTGCAACAGGTGCGTGGAACGGTTCAAGCGGACATTCTGAAAGAAGATCAAGGACAAAACACTTGTATCTTCTCTATTAACTTCGCATTGAAGATGATGGGCGATATTGCGGAATTCTTTGTGAAACAAAAAATCCGTAACTTCTACTCTGTATCTATTTCTGGTTACCACATTGCGGAAGCCGGAGCGAATCCAATTTCTCAATTGGCGTTTACTCTTTCAAATGGGTTCACGTTCGTTGAGTACTATTTATCTCGCGGCTTGAAAGTGGACGACTTTGCTCCAAACTTGTCGTTCTTCTTTTCAAATGGTCTAGATCCTGAGTATTCTGTATTGGGCCGTGTGGCTCGTCGTATTTGGGCTGTAGCGATGCGTGATCTTTACAAGGCAAACGATCGTTCTCAGAAATTGAAATACCATATCCAAACGTCAGGCCGTTCATTGCATGCGCAAGAGATTGACTTCAATGACATCCGTACGACTTTACAAGCGTTGCTTGCGATCTATGACAACTGTAACAGCTTGCACACGAATGCGTACGATGAAGCAATCACGACTCCGACAGAGGAATCTGTTCGTCGTGCGATGGCTATTCAAATGATCATCAACCGTGAGTTCGGTATGACGATGAATGAAAACCCAATGCAGGGTTCTTACTTCATGGAAGAACTGACGGATTTGGTTGAAGAGGCTGTGCTCAACGAATTCAAAAAGATCAATGAACGCGGTGGTGTTTTGGGTGCAATGGAAACTCAATATCAACGCTCCAAAATTCAAGAAGAGTCGTTGTACTATGAGCGTTTGAAACACGATGGCACCTTGCCAATCATCGGCGTAAATACGTTCATCGATCCAAAAACAATGGCAGCAGACTACGTTCCACCGAAAATTGAACTAGCCCGTGCCTCCTACGAAGAGAAAAACCAACAACTCGACAACGTTCATAAATACCAAGCTGATCACAAATCAGAAGGCGATCTTGCATTGAAGAAGCTGAAGGAAACCGTCTTGAACGGCGGAAACATCTTCGCTGCCCTCATGCATGCGGCAAGATTCTGCAGTCTATATCAAATGACAACAGCCCTTTATGAAGTAGGCGGACAATACCGAAGAAACCTATAAAAAGAAGCAGGCACCTTTTAGAGTTTGTTGATGATTTTTTCGGCTATGCGGATGCCGTCGCAGGCCGCGGAGGTGATGCCCCCGGCGTAGCCGGCGCCTTCGCCCGCGGGGTAGAGGCCTGCGTGGGAGATGCTTTCTAATGTTTCGTTATCGCGGGTGATGCGGACCGGGCAACTGGTGCGGGATTCGACTCCATACAGTTGGGCTTCTTCGACGATGAAGCCTTTCATATTGCGGTTGAAATTTTGCAGACCTTCGCGAATACGTTTTGTCATGTGAGGCTCAAGGATTTCATCCAGGCGGATGTTCAGAGCGCCAGATGGTGAAGATCCTGCGCGCAAATCACGAGGACCTTTTTTTGATGGACCTTGTAAAAAGTCGATCAAGTTTTGAGCTGGCAATTCTTTTGTCCCGCCATGAGCTTGCACAGTTTTAAAGGCGCGAGTTTCAAGCTCACGGCGCAGTTTCATACCGCCGAAGACGTCATTGCCGAAAAGTTTGTTGTGATCAATACTGACCACGATTGCAGCATTTGCATAAGGGGAGTTGCGGTTGTAGTTGCTCATCCCGTTACAAACGATACCGTCAGCCTCTGTACCAGCGGAAAGAACGTAACCACCTGGGCACATACAGAAGGAGTAAACCCCGATGCCAGTGTTGTCGTCATGGTCTGCGAGTTTATAGTTCGCTGCGCCTAATTTTGGGTGCTCTGAAAATTCACGGTATTGGATTTTATTAATATCCGCTTGCGAGTGTTCAATACGCAAACCCATCGCAAAGGATTTTCCGTCCAGATGCACGCCGATTTCATGCAAGTGATTGATCATGTCTTCTGCTGAATGACCGGTTGCCAAGATCACATGTGGAGA
>JBLMWG010000131.1:0-32035 GCA_050257115.1 Bacillota bacterium | reverse complement strand
TCAGTTTTGACTTCCGCGGGAGCCACACCCGCCTGACGAATCTGCTCGGGTCCCAATGATATCAAAATAAGCGCCCCCGCACCCACAAAGAGGAGTAAGGCTAATAACTTACTGTGATCGTTTTGAGACTTCTCGGCCATCACCTATATTATCGGCAAAATGGCTTATACCTTGAGATGATTGGGGCGCTTGCCAGATAGAGCCTCTGGCGAAAGCCCATTTGGAGAACAGTAAAGCTGCCAGGAAGATCGCGCTACGTAAAATCATGGGCATATGGATCGGCGCAGCGGGGGCAAAGCTTTAGGACGTAAGTTGAGGATTTTTCTCCTGCACCGGAGGGTAAACTGGGATAATAACAATAAACTCAGTGCCTACGCCTACTTGTGAACGAACCTGAATTTCCCCTCCATGATTTTGAATGATTCCATAGGAAATACTTAAACCCAAACCAGTTCCCTGCCCAACTCCCTTTGTTGTAAAGAATGGATCGAAAATCTTATCCTGAGTTTCCGGTGACATTCCTTTACCACTGTCTTGAATTGAGACTTGCACCCAACCGCTGCGGTTTTCACGAGATCCTCGATATTCCTTCAATACCGTCGTGGAAATCCAAACACTGCCATGTCCTTCGATTGCTTGAACCGCATTGGAAAGGATGTTCATAAATACTTGATTGATTTGGCTCGCGTAGCAATGCACTAAAGGAGTTGGCTCATAATGTCTGTGAACTTCAATGCGATTTTTAATTTCACCTTGCAGTAAGTTCAATGTCGTATCCAAACTTTGATGTACGTCAATTTCCTGAAGTTTCGCTTCTTCCAAACGAGAGAAATTGCGCAAACCTAATACGATATCTTTGGTACGACGAGCTCCGTCCTGACAAGAGCTTACAAGCTTCGGCAGATCCTTCACTATATAATCAAACTCAAGCTCTTCTTTTTTTGCCACAAGATTTTTCGGGTCCTTCTCTGCGACCTTTACGAGCTCAATTAATTTCTCTGCATAGTCTTTCAGATGGGTCATATTGCTGTAAATGAACCCAATGGGATTATTCAACTCATGTGCAACGCCCGCCACCAATTGACCCAGACTGACCATTTTTGCAGAGTGAACAAGTTTGGTTTGAGTGTCTTTGAGCTCCCTGTTAGCTTGCTCCAATTCGGTAATTTTTTTGCGTAAATCAGAACGAGCCGTCCAAATCTTTTTGCTCATTTCATTGAAGCTCTCTGTTAACAATCCCACTTCCGTGTCGTTTTTTACCGGAATCGTGACAGCTTGCTCCTGGGACTCAAATGATTGCAATGCATCTACGAGATCATACAACGGCTTGAGCACCCAGCTGGACGTCACTAAAATTGTTAGAATCAACAATACGACAACAGCACCGACCACCGTCACAAACGCAATATTTACATTACGCAGAACCGCTTCGGATTCCTGCTTGGAAGCGCCCAACGCCATATAAAATTTCGTAATACCCCAATCAATCGGATAAACAATAAAGCCGTACGGAGCGCCACGAACATTCAAATCAAAGAAGCGATCTGTTCCGGGATTGAAATAGGTTCGGAAAAATTCCTTTTTATAAAGATAGAAGTCGGGATGACTGGCGGCGACCATATCACCGTTATCTTTCAGAAGAATCAATTCCAGTTTCAGACGAGTTTTAATTTTTGTCAGAAAAGCGCGGTTTAAATCAATGATTTGCTCCATATAGCCGATCAATCGACCATTCGGTCCTTTGACCTGAGAAATGAGGATCAAATTCATCTTTTGATTTTCACCGTGTTCAGCAATTCCAAGCTCATTTTGATCTTTAACCTGAGCCATGTATTTTGCCGATAAAAACACCGCATCTTGAACTGGCACAAAACTGCGTACGTTGTTTTTATCGTCCTTAAAAACCGAGGCCAGCATGCGGCCTTCACGATCAAAGAAAGTCAGGCTATTCACAGTATCTGTGCGAACCCAAGGAGTCACAACATTCCGAATCGTTCCGCCATCACCCACAGTTAAGTGATAGATCAAACTTGGATCGCGCAAAT
This sequence comes from Bacillota bacterium, assembly GCA_050257115.1. Lineage (GTDB taxonomy): Bacteria > Bdellovibrionota > Bdellovibrionia > Bdellovibrionales > Bdellovibrionaceae > Bdellovibrio. The sequence continues at coordinate 29,990 of JBLMWG010000131.1, read as the reverse complement.
AGCGATCTCGGCGTTGTTGCAAATTCGTTTTATAGTCATTGAGGATAATTTCAACTTCCCGAGCATTTCCGCTCAGACGCTGAGTTAGCTCGTAGTTAATTGCCTTCTCATACTTGACCATGGAGTAAATCGTAACGAATGCCAAAGGCACAACCGAGAAAAGAACAAACCACACGATCAAAATCGTACGAAGCGATCTTTTTGGTTTTCTTCTGAGGGTTTTCACTTTTTAGCTTCATCCACCGTGAGGATCAGACGAATAATTCCGTCCGGCATTACACGAGAATGTTTTTCCTTATTAAGACGTGTCTTCCCGTAGGTCCCCAGGAAGTTTGAGAGCTCTTGATACTTCGCCTCTGGCAGGGTGAAGTGATAATACGTTGAAGTTGGAGATTTTTGCCATCCCAACTCCACGCCACCCGCCTTACGGCCACCGAGTTCCCTGATTTTCTCTGTGATTTTAGGTCCTACTACTGACAAATTGGTCACAGCTAATTCACCACGATAAAGGAACCCACCACCTGCAGTTGGAGTCGTATCCGAAACTGGCTTTTCTTCTTCAGGTGTCATCACCGGAGTTGCAACCGCAACTGGCTTAGGAGTCGGGGTCGCTTTCACGGGAGTATTGATAACTGTTGCTGAAGCCGTCGGAGAAGCCGCCGTAGCCACCGGAGTCTGCAAAGGCTTCGCTGTTTTTGGCTCTTCATCAACAAATTGAGGATTTTCTTGCTCGGCCTGACGAACTGTTTTCTGTTTTTCGACCTCGGCTAGGACAACTTCCTTCGAGCCATTGCTCATGCCCATTTGCAGAACTTTTTGCCAAGGAGCCACTGTCAACAAAACGACAATCACCGACACTACTACCAACGCTTCCAAGCCCCACTTCAAGCCCTGCGGCCACCTTTCGAAGTAAGACTTTTGCATCAATACGGTTAAGTAAGTAGAAGGCATGTTGATTTGATCGATAATAGGCTGGGAAACAATTGTCTCGGAAAGCTGGCTGGCATATTTTTCGCCGTTTCGGATTTTGTTCAAATCCAACTGAGCATCACGGGAATATTTCACGTGATCTTCCACAGCCACTTTTCTGTCTTCGTCTAGAATACCACTAAGATAGTCGTATAAGAGCTCATGGCCAATAAAGGGAGATACCTCCCTTTTACCTTTTTTCGAAAATGGAATCTTACTTTCCTGCTGTGCCATGCTTTAACTTGCCCACACCTTGGGTCATCGTTCCGAGTTTGCGCAAAGCTCTGCCAAGGCGATAACGAATCGTCCCCTGAGTGATGCCCAACCCCTCGGAAATATCGTTATCATTAATTTTTAAAATTTTTGACCAGATCACGGTTAATAGCTCATCTTCAGAAGCCGTTTTTTGAAACTCACGCCAAGGACCAAAATCAACGCCCTCGGGAATAAGCCAACCAGATTCAACAGATGTATTTGGACGACCGCGAATAACTCGCGCTTTGAAACGGCCCCACACGACTTTGGTGGCAACGACAACCGCAACTGAACTGGAAAGTTCCGGATTGCGCTTTTGTTTATCTCGACAAAGGGCTAGTGCTTGAGTCGAAGCCTCGATCGCCTTTTTGTCATCTAATAAAGCAAAATAGAAGAACAGCGCGATCGATTGAATGTCAGCTTCGGTCATGTCTTCCTATCTTAATCGACAGTTAGCTGTCTGAGAAGGTCAAGCTGGTCTAGAACTTTGCCGGAACCCATAACAACGCAGCTCAAAGGGTCTTCGGCGATAGAAACAGGAAGTCCAGTTCTCTCACGCAATAGAACATCTAGGTTCGCAAGCAATGCCCCACCACCAGTAAGAACGATACCGTTATCTACGATATCGGATGCCAACTCTGGCGGTGTTTTTTCAAGGGCCGTACGAACAGCATCAACAACCTCAGAAAGAGGGTCCATCAATGCATCGTTCACTTGAGAGCTTGTGATTTCGATAGTTTTAGGAGCGCCCGCAACGAGGTCACGACCTTTGATTTCCATCGTTTTTTCTTCTTCGAATGGATATGCGTTACCGATTTGGATTTTGATGTTTTCAGCAGTTCTTTCACCGATCAACAAGTTGAATTGGCGGCGAACGTAGTTCACGATCGCTTCGTCAAATTTATCGCCAGCAACTTTGATAGATTTACAGTAAACGATACCACCCAAAGAAATAACCGCGACACCTGTTGTACCACCACCCATATCGACAACCATGTTGCCTGATGGTTCCGTGATTGGAAGGCCTGCACCGATAGCGGCTGCCATTGGTTCTTCGATCAAATAAACTTCACGAGCACCTGCTGATTGTGCAGCTTCTTTAACCGCACGTTTTTCCACCTGAGTGATGCCATAAGGAACGCAGATGATGATGCGAGGACGGATGAAAGATTTTTTCTCGCCTAATGATTTACCGATGAAGTATTTCAACATGGATTGAGTCACTTCGAAGTCAGCAATAACACCGTCTTTGATGGGGCGGATTGCAACGATAGATCCAGGAGTACGACCCAACATATCTTTTGCTTCTTTACCTACGGCAAGAACACGATTTTGCATACCACGATAGTTCTTTTGAACTGCAACCACAGAAGGTTCATCCAAAATGATACCGCGACCTTTTACATAAACGAGAGTGTTGGCTGTGCCCAAATCGATTGCGATATCGTTCGAAAAATAATCTTGTACTTTGTCAAAAAAACTCATGCAGAATCTCTCTTAAGCGGAAATTACATTGGGTGCTAATAACAGTTATCAGCACTAAGTCTAGGGATAATAAAAACCAGAGTCAATGCAGATATTTAGGTCGACCTTTTGGATTCCTTGACGCAGTAGACCAATCAAAAGTGCTCCCTAAAAGTGCTTTTTCCATTCAACTTCGTGAGCCATATAATCTGTCAGCATTTGTTTTTCATCATGCAAACGGGAGTCACTCCAGCCCATTTTCTCCTGGAAGACTTCTCCGATTTCATCAATATGCCCCACACCATGATTGCGATCCGCCAGGAATAAATGCACTCGTCGAGCAAAGAAGTCTCGCAGATGCAGACACATCGTAGAATCAATAGCCTGGGCCGCCTCGAGCTGCCAGTAAGAATAGTTCTCTGAGTATTTATTCAAAATCACTTCGGCTTCACGACCATAACGTTCCGCCAACATCTTGCCATCTTCAGCATTACGACCCGCTTCGTTCGCCCACCCTTCACCCAAAATCTGGGCCTGGTGAAACGCCTCCAGACTAGTGTAATCATTCAGCGGACGTGCCGTATCTTGCTTGGAAAATCTTGCGCGATCCTCGATACTGAAAGACTCAAGCGCCTTGGAAACAGTCTGTTGGCACATCAAGCGATAGGTCGTGTACTTGCCACCAGCCACGAAAGTCAAACCTCTGGGATCACTAACGATCGTGTGTTCACGACTGGTTTTGCCTTCTGTGGAAGCACCATCATTCACTAACGGCCTGACACCTGCGTAACTTGCAATCACATCATGAGCTGTCAGCTTTGCGCCCGGGAAATATTGATCCGCAATATTTAGCAAGTATTTAACGTCCTCGGGAGTCGCCGTCACATTGTCCGGCGTTTCCTTAAAGTCGGTATCTGTCGTACCAATGATAATCATCTCATGGCGAGGAATACCAAATACAATACGATCTCCCTTTTCAGCCCCCATCACCACCGCACTAGAAAGTGGCAGTCGATGTTTAGAAAACGTCAGATGAATTCCCTTGGTGGGTCTTAAAATATTTTTCCAGTCTGTCAGAAGCTTATGACCAACTTCATCAGTCCATGGCCCCACGGAGCTGATGACATGTCGACCACGGATAGCGAATTTTTCTTTAGCCACTTTATCTTCGCAAGTTACTGCGGTAATTTTGCCATCACTTCCGAATTGAGCACCCGTTGCTTTGACGTAGTTGGCGCAAATTGCACCCAGTTCGTTGGCTGAGCGTAAAGTCTCAAGCACCAAACGATCGTCATCCATGTAGGCATCAGAATAAATATATGATCCCAAAAGATTCTCCGCACGCAAAGCTGGCATGCGATCGGAGGACTCTCGCGCATTTAGGCGTTCATGCATCTGGGGCGCTTGAAACAAAGCCAACGCATCGTACAGCCACATACCCAGTCCCATCTTGAACATGCCAACGCGACTTTCTTTATAGAGGGGTATCATGAAGCGCAATGGATGAACCAAATGAGGAGCCATTTCAAATAGCTTCGTGCGCTCATTGAGTGCCTCAAAAACCAATTTGAACTCTAAGTTTTCCAAATAGCGAATTCCACCATGGATAAGCTTACTTGATTTAGAAGATGTTCCCGAAGCAAAGTCATTGGTTTCAATAAGCGCGACCGACATTCCACGAGCGGCGGCGTCTCGGGCGATACCCGCACCGTTAATTCCTCCCCCGATTACGACTAAGTCAAACTCTTGATTTCTAAGCTTGGTCAAATTCTGAATTCGATTTACGAAAGAGAAATTCTTCATATCTTCACCCTTTTGTGGTTTTCACCGCTAAAGTACCTGACAGCCAAGACTCCGGCTTAAAAGCTTTAATGGAGTTCGGCACCCCGTTATCATTCGGATAATATACTCTTTGAAGATGTTTTTCTCGACCTAGTTTATAGGCCAACTCGCAAAGCTCATCGCGAGCTTGCAGTGTGACGTGCTGCAAATGCTCCACCCACAATGACTGGGTTTGACCATCTAAAAACAATAAAGGCTGAGCAATAAAGTAGCCCACAAGCCTGTCAGTATCTTGCTCCTTTGCGAGGAAGCTCCATCCCGTTGCAATATAATGATTTAAGGCTTCGACTCGAAACTTCGAGTTCCAACCTGCAATCATACGTTCCATTTCATCAGGGTATTGTTCTGAAAGCTTTTGATTTTCAAGATCAAGAATTTCTTGTAAGTCTTCGGTTTGGATTACGCGGCAATAAAGGGTCATGGGGCCCGGCTCTCCTTGTCATTTAGCTTGGTTTATTTCATACTAAGTGCTGATGAAATACAAAGAATATTCCTCTGACATTTGGAACTCTATTAACGCAACTCTTGACCAAGTTCTCGAGGAACAGTCACAACCTGTCGCGGCCTTCGATGCCGACGGGACTTTGTGGGATATCGACTTAGGCGAAAACTTCTTTCAATACCAAATTGATCACAATCTTGTGAAGCTACCTCCGAATCCTTGGGAACACTACCAGGACATGAAAGCCGCAGATCCACGCAAAGCCTACCTTTGGTTAGCTCAGATTTGCCAGGGACATTCCCTGAAGGAAATCCAATCCTGGGCCAAAGATGCAGTCAAAGCATCAGCCCCAATTCCCATCTTTTCTGAGCAAGAAAAGTTGATCAAATTGTTTATGTCCCGAGGAGTGAAGATTTACATAATCACAGCCTCTGTAAAGTGGGCGGTTGAGGCTGGAGCAGAACTGCTTGGACTAGCCTCTGACAGTGTAATCGGAATTGAAACTGAAAGCGCTAACGGGATTGTCTCAGCTCGCCAAAAGGGACTCATCACCTATCGCCAGGGGAAGGTCGAAGCACTGCTGGAGAAGACCCAAGGTCGACTTCCATTTTTTGCCAGCGGGAACACTATGGGTGACTTTCAGCTCCTGAAGGCATCGACCCACTTAAGCCTGGCCGTGAGCGCCGCACATGAGGATGAAAAGCTCTTTAAAACAGAGCAAGACCTCGCGTCTGAAGCAGAACAAAACGGCTGGCTCCGTCATCGGTTTATTTAAACTGCAATTATTTTTGTCATTAGAGCTAGGCGTTCAGAAATATCTTTCGTTAAATGAGTAATACGGATCGCACAAGTGGTTCCCCAAAGACATTCTGATTCGAGAACTCCCAAAAAGCTTTTAAAATCATTTGTCAGTTCTTCAATTTCGGCCAAGCGAGAACTGAGTTCGTCCGACAAATCAGAAATTCGCGCGACTTCTATTTTGCCGACGATACGAATCACGTCCATCCCCGCAGTGACTTGTGACAGCCGCTCAATCGTCGTGAGCAAGGATTTACTGACTTTATCCAGATCCGTTGAGCTTTGTTCTACCTTTATAAAGTTTTGGGTGACGAGCTCGTTAAGTAAGGAACAATGCTTTACAAACTGAAGTATCTGCTGCTCACCCTGTACGCCGAGATTAGAGCACATGGCCTCCTTGATAAAGTGATGCATCATTTCGATTTGGAACCGCGACGTCCCCAACATCGAGTGCATAGCCAAAACGGAGCTATCAAAAACTTTGAGTGCCGATTCTAAAGCTCCCACACAGGCAGAAATATCTGAACTCAACTTTTCAAGATTCAACGACACCACCCCCAACGGGCGCCCTGATTCTCCTAATTTTGCGGAGGAAATTGTCATGTTCGTGGTGACAAACTTAACGCTTCGGCAGGTCTTCGAAATGGCATTTGTTTGGGCTGTCAGTTTTTCTAAATTTCCATACAACTGATTAGTAATACGAAATCCATTCCGAGAAGCGTCCGTACAACGTGTCGAAGCAATATAGCGATCACTTAAACGGCGGTCTTGAGCAGTATTCTTTATCGAAGGCGCCACCTCCCCAGTCATCAATGTGTCACGAGATTCGAGCTCTGCAACAAGAGCGCGCATCATGAAGTCTTCATAGGAGGAAAACCCTGCGTCTTTCAACTTTTGCAGGATCCAAGCCACGCCCTGATCTAAACTCATTCCATCTTGTTCCTGGAGCAGGAGTTGACTGTACAGTTCTTTGATTTGAGCAAAAAATTTCGATGTCGGCTTTAAGCGAATAGATAAAAATCCATCCTTCATCGGAAAAGCCATTGCAAAAACCCAATAGTACTTCCCAGACTTACTTTTGTTTTTTACATAGGCGGCCATCGCCCTCTCAGCAAGGAGATTGCTCCAAAGAAGTTTAAAAACTGTCTTTGGCATATCAGGGTGGCGAACCACGTTGTGAGGCCGATAAAGCAACTCTTCTTCTGGAAATTCGCTGACCCGAACGAAAACACTGTTACTCGCCTGGATGTGTCCTTTTTTATCTGTCTTAGAAAAAAAGAGCTCTTCAAGTTTAAAATCAGCTTCTGTGCTGGAAGTGGAGTTCATCGATTTTCCTTGGGAAAGTCCAACTCCAAAATAAATAAAAATTTGCTTAATAAAAAGTGAAAAGAGTTTACAGTCCAGCTAGAGCGACGAAATCCACCGGGGGGATGGGGAGCCCCGTCTATGTATACGGGGCTGATAAAACTTTTAGATTTTAATTTTTACCGACAACTTTTTCGATGTCAGAAATTTCTTTAGGAACAGACGTTGTCATATTCTCTGAACCCGTTGACGTCACGCGAATGTTATCTTCAATACGGATGCCGATACCACGATATTTCTGTGGTGCTGACGTATCCTCTGCTGGGATGTACAGACCTGGTTCAACCGTAAAGCACATATTCGCTTCGATAGGACGTGGTTCACCTTTTTTGAAGTACAGACCGGCATCATGAACATCCATACCCAACCAGTGACCGATGCCATGTGGATAGTATTTCTTTTGAGCTAAAGCTTGAATCAAATCATCCTTACGACCTGACAATAATCCTAAATTTAACATTGCATCCGTCAACATAGATGTACCCATGTCATGCAATTCTTTAAAGACAATTCCCGGTTTCACGAAATCAATGATCGCCTTTTGTACTTTCAATACTTCTTCGTACACGCGGCCTTGTTCGTCTGTGAACTTACCATTTACTGGGTAAGTTCGAGTGATGTCCCCTGTGTAGTAGTTGTATTCGGCACCAGCATCGATCAATAACAAGTCGCCTTCTTTACAAACTTGATCATTAAAGTTGTAGTGCAAGGTTGTCGCCGCATTCCCGGATGCTACGATGTGGTTGTACCCTTCACGCGCAGAACCGCGCATAAAAAACTGATGTGCCAACACACCTTGTACTTGGCGCTCTGTAACCCCAGGACGAGTAAAGTGCATAGCCGCTAAATGCGCCTGCGCAGAAATTTCACAAGCTTCACGCAACTGAGTCAATTCATACTCAGACTTAACCACACGCATTTCACCGATCAAAGTATCGGCATCATGAATAGTCAACAAGCCCAAACCAGAACGACCATGAAGAGATTTTACTGTATTCAAGATCTCTTCCATTTGATGATCAGCTTCTTTGTTTTTGAATTGACGATAGTATACGCGATCCACGTCTTTCAAAAGTTGCGGAGCAATTTTTGTGTATTCATCGATTGTATAAGCTTTATCGATTTTAAATTCGCGTTCACAACCCTCAGGTCCGTAGCGGAAGCCATCCCAAGTTTCTCTTTCTGGATCACGACGACGAACGAACATCACCGTCTCTGGGTTTTGACCTGGGCGATAAACCAAAACTGATTCTGGCTCTTCCCAACCCGTCAAATAAAACATATTTGAATCTTGGCGGTATGGGAAATGAACATCATGGTTACGGATGTATTCTGGATGAGAAGCAACAACCAATGCAGCCCCTGGGATCTGTTGGCCCAGCTTTTTTCTTCTCTCAGCAAAAATGTTCATATCAATAGTTGGTTTTCTCATCGTTTCATTTCTCCTGGAACTGTTTTTACAGTCCCCATTTACGCGTCAGTGTCTTCAATTGCTTCGCTGCAGAGTCAGCACCTTTATTCATGATTTCACGACGCTTTTCAAAATCCATAATACCATAATCACTCGTATCAAGCGATACGACTGTATCAACTCCTGGCAAAGGCTTATTATACGAACCTGCGATCTCACTCCATAGGACGTTGTCCGTCGCCGAAGCGTCCATCGTATAAGCTTTCGCCCCACCCGGAGGCTGTAAGACATTGACGAAAACAATGTAGTTAGCCCCTTTTTGACGCAAATATTGAGCGGTCGCTGTCACATCACGAATCGCCGAAATGTTACCTTGATATGGCTTAAAGAAAGGAGGGTACGCCATACAAGTCGACAAAACTTGATCCATGCCTCCTCGATTCATCAAGAAGACCTGGTTCTTTTTTAGATTATAAGAAGGACAAGCGAAAGGAACCTTCATGTCCTCCGCTTTCACACGATTGAAGGCCGTACTATAAAACTCTCTCAACACAGAAACATCATTGTTTTTATTCACATTGCCTAGCAAAGACTTCTTAATAACTTCGTCGTCTTTCAACTTGAACATCTGCCACTCGACGTCGTTGGCTTGTTCACGGTGAGCATAAAGAGCCGCCATTGGCGACGCAAACTCAATCCCGCCGATGGCATACACAGGCACTTTTGCGCGAGATAGCTCATGTAAAAATCCAATATGAGCATATGTTTTCGCTCCTCCCCCGCCCAGAATCAGGCCGATCTTTGGCATCGCAGGAATAACTGGTGCTGGTGGCGGTGGTGGCATTGGCGCTTCAATAGGTTTTTCGAACACCGGCTCAGATGGGCGTTGAGTTTGATATGGATATGTTGGTTGCGTCGTCTGAGTCTGAGAAACAGAAGGGCGCGTTGAAGGCTGTTGTGGCCCCTTCCGAATATCTTCACGGGTTTTAATCGACTGACAGCCAGCCAGAACCACTAATGCTAAAAGCCCACTAAGATTTTTTCGCGAATACAAAAAACTCATGATTGCCATCCTTTCCTTCAATGGAAGAAGCAAAGTAATCCTTCACCGTGAAACCATTGGCTTCACAACATGCTTTTATCTTCTCTTCGACTTTGGCATATAGCGAAACATCCTTGACGATACCACCCTTGGAAAGTCCGTCAATGCCGACTTCAAATTGCGGCTTTACAAGACTCAACAAATGACCAGTTCGCTTTAAGAACCTTCCTAACTCAGGAATGATCATTTCAATAGAAATAAAGGACACGTCCATAACGATCAGATCAAAACCACCCTCAGGCATCGCTGCCATCACGGCAGACTCGCTAGATAAAGCTCTAGCGTTGATTCCTTCGATAACTTTCAATTTAGGATTTTTCAAAAGCTGCGGGTGAACCTGGCCATGACCGACATCCACGCCAAGGACATAGCTCGCTCCAGCTTGCAAAGAGCAATCCGTAAATCCCCCGGTAGAAATCCCCACATCCAAAACATTGAGGCCTGCGACAGAAAGGCCCAGGTGCTTAAGGGCCCCTTCTAACTTTAAACCACCGCGAGAAATGAAGCGATTTGCTGGACCCGCATCAACAGTGATATCTGCATTTGCTGGGTCGACAGAATAGTTCGATTTTTTTAAAACTTGCCGCCGGCCATTTTGAATCAGAAACACCTGACCTGCTTCCACCAACTCTTGGGCATGGGTTCTTGATTGAGCTAAGCCCTTTTCATACAACCAAATGTCCAAGCGTTTTTTATCAGCCATATTTAGTGCTTACGATTTGCATTAAAGCTAATAATATATTCGAGCATCGATGCTTCGGCAGAAACCTTATGCAGCTCAGCCAACGTACTGCGACTGATTTTCTCAAGATATTTTTTTGTGCCTTCAAGACCCAAGATCCCCGTGAAGCTGCGAATATCTTGATCTTTTTCACCATGATCCAAAACATCGTCCGCAACTTGGAAAGCAAGACCCAAGCCCTCGCCAAATTTTCGAATACTTTCAATATCTGAGGATTTGGCACCGGCAATGACCGCTGCGCCTTCGACTGACAAACGAATCAAAGCGCCCGTCTTAAGATGATGCAAATGCGTTAGCTCTTCCAAAGTCATTTGCTTTTCACCCGCACGTAGATCGATAGCCTGACCACCCACCATACCGCGAATGCCTGCCGCCTCAGATAACATCTGAGTCAACCGACCAATTAAAAAACCATTTTCCGAATAATTTGTCGCGATCAACATGAAGGCTTCTGTTAAAAGAGCATCTCCTGCTAACAGTGCAAAATCTTCTCCATAAACCTTATGATTCGTCGGTTTACCACGACGGATGTCATCATTGTCCATGCAGGGCAAATCATCGTGAATCAATGAATAGGTGTGAATCATTTCAACGGCCGTTGCGAAAGGTAAAACCTTTTCTGCGGAACAACCAAAAAGTTCGGCCACTAAAAGAGACAAAACAGGACGAAATCTTTTTCCGCCGTTTGTTGCCGAATAAAGCATTGATTTGCGCAATTCAGCTATCGCGTTTCCGTTAGGTAGAACCATATCGGACAAGTACTTTTCCACAAACTGATTCACAGCTTGCACACGAAGAGACATTTCTTGTTCGAGCTGAATTGCGAGATCCAAGTTAGTTTTCCTCAGGAGAGAAATCAGAAGTGACCGGTTGCCCATCAGCTCCGACAGAAGTCAAAAGCTTAACCTTTGCATCTGCTTCAGACAAACGTTGATGGCATTCACGAGAAAGCTTCACACCTTCTTCAAAAAGTTTTAAAGACTCTTCCAAAGCCAGGTCGCCTCTTTCCATCTTTTGCACGATCTCTTCAAGACGTCCTAGTTTTTTTTCGAAATCCATTTTATTCCCCCTTCACACTGTCAACAACAGCGGTCAGTGAACCCTGAGCCAAGCGAATGTCGATCTTATCGCCTTTCTTCACTTGGTCGGCCGATTTAATTACTTCAGTATTTTTTGTCACAATTGAATAGCCCCGTTCTACGACACGCAATGGGCTCATGCTATCCAACATGGCCATCAAACGATCTGTGCGGGCTTTCTTCTTTTCCATAGAAAACGCCAATGCTTTTTCAGCACGTGATTCCAAAAATGACAATTCCTTGCGACGCTTATCGATCAACATCTGAGGGCTTCCCAGTTTTTGGCGAAGCAGCTCTACACGGTGATTTTTCTGTGCGATCAAACGATTCAATGCAAATTCTAAGCGATTCAATAAATCATCATTGCGCAATTCAAGATCTTGCAGACGACGTTTTGGATCCACCAGACGTTTTGATAGGCCCAACGTTTTTTCGCGCAAGTATTTCATCTTTTTTTCAAAAGAAAGATGCAACATCCGCTCAAGAGAGTTGACCTTATTGACCAACTCACCACTACTCTTGGCAACAAGCTCTGCGGCAGCCGATGGCGTTGGAGCGCGCAAGTCCGCAACAAAATCTGCGATGGTAAAATCAATTTCATGCCCAACGGCGGAGATGACCGGAACCGGACTTGCCGCGATCAAACGAGCAAGGCCCTCATCATTAAAACACCACATGTCTTCGATCGAACCGCCCCCACGACCAATAATCACCGCATCGACCCCAGGCAAGGTGACTGCTTTTTTAAAAGCTTCACGCAACTGAGGAGCCGCTGCTTCCCCTTGCACCACGGTCGGCACGACAGTGACGTTAATGGATTTAGCTCGACGAGAAAGAACATTCAAAATATCGCGAATCGCAGCCCCTGTCGGAGACGTCACAATGGCTATATGCCTTGGGAAAGTTGGAATAGGACGTTTTCTTGCCGCATCAAACAAACCCTCTGCACGAAGTTTCTGTTTTAGCTGCTCAAAAGCTTTTTGTAGAGCGCCCGCCCCCACGGGATCCATCATATCCACCATCAACTGATAGTTTCCACGAGGTTCGTAGACAGTAATGCGTCCACGCACGATGACTTCCATGCCGTCGGTCGGTTTGAACTTTAGGCGTGAATTATTTCCGCGAAACATGACCGCAGTAATTTGCGATTTTGCATCTTTAAGACTGAAATAAAAATGCCCTGATGAATGAGCTTTGAAATTGGACAATTCACCCTTAACCCAAACGACCCCAACTTGGCCCTCTAAAAGCTGCTTGATGTAAACATTAAGCTGCTCGACTGATAAAACGGCAGGTTCGTTGGACTTCGCACTCAACAAGCTATCAAAGCTCGTTTGAGCGGAAATATCTGTTTTGCGGAGAGGTTGATTTGTGGAGTCCGACATGGAGGATCAAGCTATAACCCACCCTCCGAGGAGTCAATACTCAGAGCGACGAGTACCAGAGATTTTGCATAGACCACAGTCCACCGACAAAGAAACACACCCAGCCAAGATTTTTGTGCTTAGCAAGATTGTGATAAGCCCCGCCCATGCGCTCTTGCCCGATTTTAACAAGATGGCGATTCTCCAGCACAACTACCATAAGGAGTCCATAGGAAAAAACAATGAAAGGAAAAATAAAATCTAACTTCTGTGGCGTCATATTAAATATATCGGTTCTTTACGCGAAAGTGAGAGTCCTGTTCGATTGACGAAACCAGACTTCATGCTAGAATAGTTTTCAGAGGTTCGAAGGCGTAAAGCTCATCGAAATTAAACCTTACAAGCATATTTTTGGGGACTGTCCCTGGCAATGGTGTGCAAGCTCAGCTCGTACTGAGAAGCCTAAAGTCGCTATCATGGTCGCCCACCTTAGCTAAAACAGGTTTAAATTCAGAGTGGCCGTCGGACCTTTTTTTATTTTCTCGATCTGAGACAGTCCTGAATAAGATTTATTCACTTCCTTAAAAACATAACTGAACAACCCTACTTCGTTTTCGTTGAGCCAGAAAATTCATCTCCGATAAGACTCTTATGGTCGCTCGTGTGTTTAAGATTCTTATATTCTCGCTGCTAATGATTTCTCTTTGGGGATGCAGCAACTCTATGGTCACAAAGGACTTTGCATCCTTAGGTCAGGTCACTGGAGAATCTGGTTATTCAGCAACTGAAACACCTGTATCAAATCCACTGATTATTTCCATTAAAGCAAAATTTCGTTATCGCTATCTAAATTTTAGTGAAACAAATACCACTGCTAATGGCCTTTATGGCGTGTCTTCAGATTCAGATGCGGCCCCAATTCCTTTCGCAGAGTTTCGTATATTTGATTCCGCGGGAAATCAAATTCAACAAGGCGAAACGGACACGCACGGTATTGCCACATTTAAAATACCAAAGAATCCAGGAAACTATACTTTCAAGATCTATTCACGATCTTATAACTCTTACGTTAAGGTCAGTGTCCTTGAAGACACTTATTCCAATCAACCCTACTCTGTCAGTAAAGCATTCAGCGTGACCGCTGCGGATATCTCTGCCGGCACGAAGGACCTGACGTCAGCCCCTCTTTTTGCAGAGGCCGATGAAACGATCGCGCCAAAAATTGAAGGCGGCGCCTTCAACATCATGTTTAATATCTTACTAGCCAATGAATATCTGCGCCGCCAAATTGGAAAAAACAATGATAATACAGGAGTACCCGTTGCGAATCCGCAAAAATGGTGGGTTGCTGACAAGGTGACCGTCTATTGGAAAATGGGCTTCAACCCGCGCAGTTACTTTTCAAATGATGGCTCTATGCTTTCCTTTTACTCCCCTGGCACAGCCAAGTTGTACATTCTGGGTGGTTACAACGGAGACGTAAAAAACTCCGACACAGATCACTTCGATGACTCTGTGATTCTGCATGAATATGCGCATTTTCTTGAAGATATCTATGGCCATAGTGAATCTCCGGGCGGTTCACACAACGGCAATTTCGTGATTGACCCACGCCTAAGCTGGAGTGAAGGTTGGGCCAATTATTTCCAAGCCGCCGTTTTGTCAGGCTCGGCCAATGTGGATGCAGGAACAGCAGAATCTGATGTACCAGCCTCGGGGCCTCGCTTTCACTATTACGTCGATACTTATGGCTACAAAGCGACGGCAAGTGATTCCAATGGCGGTATTGGAATTGCCTTTGACCTGACTGAGCAGGGGCAAGGAGCCAACTTCGACAGTGTCACCGGTCGCCCCGCCGGAGAAGGTACGTTCCGCGAAGTCTCGATATCGCGCACTCTTTACAAGTCTTCACGAACAAGCACAAAAAATTATTCTTCTGCCGGAGTTAAAGGTGGCGGGATTACTTTTGCAAACTTCTGGAGAGCCTTTGCGGGTGAAGACAATGTCATTGATAGCAACGGAATAAATCATAATAGCTCGAATCCACTAACATACAGCCTGCGCAATCAAACAAAGTATCCAATACCAAATGCCGGTCTTTTTAATTTCTTGTTAACAAAATATGTGGGAACGACAAGCACGTTATGGAATGCCATTATCACTGAAGAAAAGCAGACTCAAGGCACTCAAGACTATGCTTTCTATATGGATACCAGCAACTCCGGAACCTGCAGTTTCAGTTTTTCAGGCGGCTGGATGGAATCCACAATGCCACGAGACTCCGTTCCGCACTCCAATCAACTTAAGAATAATGACTTCTTTTTGATTAAGCACACTCAGGGTGTCACGGATTCCTTCACACTTAATTACTCCACCACAAGTCCGAATGACATCGACTTAGACCTTTACGTTTATAATCGTAATTATGTCTATGTCGAAGACTATTACCTCAATGGTGGCTATGACCCTTCTGCTCAGATGGCAGGATACAGCCGTCGCAATTTCGCAATCGACGGTGGCGCGACGGGTACAGGATCGGAAACTGTGACACTCAAAGATCAACCTACGGGATTCTATCTGATCAACGTCAAAATCAATGCCTACAACAAAATTCAAATGACAAGCACGGCGACCTACACTCTTAAAAAGAACGGAGTCACTCTATGCGCAAGCGAACAAAATTAGTTCTTATTGCCGCTTCAATGATTCTTGGTTTTTTAGGAATGGCGCCTTATAAGACATCGCAAGTCAGAATTCCGGCTTCGCAGCAGAAGTGGGTTCCTCAGGAACTGGGAAAACACTTAGCTCCAATCAAAGCCAAAATATTACCCCTAGAGCAAACGCCAGACTCCGGCGATCATGAAGTTACGCTTGTAGGTCAAATTACTATTAATAGTTCCGTCGATAGTGACTTATCTTATGCCTGGACTTTACCCGAAGGCGTCTCGGTTGTTGAAGGTGTTTTAAGTGATCAACTACCCCATGTGCAACCAGGACAAATTGTGGAGTTGAAAATTGCGGTCATAGGCTTCAGCAAAGAACATCAAAGCCAAGTTTCTTTAAAGGCCTCCGCACAAAAAGGTCCAATGGAAATGGGAGCTGCCGCCCTGATTAGCAGTCGCCCTGAAGATAGCTGGGAAGCCGTCGCTCCGGAAATGCAGAAGGCCGCGGAAGAGTCCTTAGGTTCTGAGAAATTCCATAAAAGTCGATAACTCAGAAAACTTGGTGAGTTTTTTTAATACTCACGTTAAGGCGTGAGTTTCCAGACCGTGAACGGTAGAAAAAAGCCCGCACGGCGGGCTTTTTGTCTTACATCGGAATAACTTCAATCGTCGGATTGAATTGATCTCTTAAGATCCCTTCAATCGCCATCAAGGTTCCGGAAGTGGCACTCGGACAAGTTCCGCAGGCCCCTTGATAAAACACATAAAGTTTATTGTCTTCGTATTTCACCACATCCAAGTCCCCACCGTCGCCTTGCAGTCCCGGACGAACTGTTTCGTCCAGAATCTCTTCAATGCGTTGAACTTCTGGAGGAAGACCCGCTCTGCGCATTTTCTTTTCATCAGCTATTGTTTGATTCGGATTATGAATCGACATACGGGTTTGAATAACCGCACAGACGTCACGTTGAATTTCTTCCGGATCACAATCAAAGCTATGAGTCACCGTAATCACATTCTGAAAGAAGTGCACCTGACGCACTCCTGGAACCTGAAACAGACTCGCCGCCAATGGGCTCTGTTCTGCATCTTTGGGCTCTGTATAAGTAGCTTTCCCATCATTCAGGACTGGGCGATCCAAAACAAATTTCCACGCATTTGGATTTGGTGTTGCTTGAATACGAATTAGTACATCTTGAGTGCTCATAACAATAACTCCCGAGCTTTCACTACGGCCTTTACTAAAGAATCAACATCTTCACGACTATTATATACTGAAAAAGAAGCACGCACCGTCCCTGGGACTCCAAGTCTTGCCATTAACGGTTGAGTGCAGTGATGTCCGGCACGGACTGCCACACCCTCTTGGTCCAAAATCTGACCAACGTCAGAATGATGAGCACCTTTTATATTAAAGGATAAGATAGGTCCTTTATTAGCTGCAGTTCCGTATATTTTCACATCCGGAATAGCTGACAATTTTTCCGTGGCATATTTGAGCAAATCCATTTCATAGGCGTGGACTTTCTCAAATCCAATCTTATCCATGAAATCAATCGCAGCATGAGTGCCCACAGCACCTTCAACGTGCGGAGTTCCAGCTTCAAAACGGAAAGGCACATCATTGAACGTTGTTTTTTCAATGGTCACTTTAGAGATCATACTGCCGCCACCTTGATAAGGCGGCATTTGTTCTAAAAGAGCTTTTTTCCCATAGACAACGCCAAAACCAAATGGACCAAATAACTTGTGCGCAGAAAACACGAAGAAATCCACGTCCCATGCACGCACATCCACTTTGGATTGCGATACAATTTGGGCACCATCAACTAAAACTTTTGCACCCACTTCGTGAGCAAGTTTCGTAAGTAGAGCCACATCATTGTTTGTGCCCAAAACATTAGAGCATGCCGTGAATGCGACCATCTTCGTTTTACTGGAAAGCTTCGCTTTGAAATCTTCGATATTGAGCTCACCGTTATCGTGAATATCTGCAGCGACAACCTTAGCACCAACTTTTTCTGCCACCATTTGCCAAGGAACAATGTTCCCGTGATGTTCCATAACGGTGATCAAAATCTCATCGCCCGCCTTGAGGTTCGTTAAACCCCAACAGTTTGCCACGAGATTTACACCCTCCGTGGTTCCACGAACAAAGATGATTTCTTCAAATTGTTCTGCACCCAAAAATTGGGCAATACGATGACGAGCGCCTTCGAATTGTTGAGTCGCCAGGTCGCTTAAGTAATGAGCCCCGCGATGAACATTCGAAGCCTCATAGTTGTAAAACTTAGTAACCCGGTCGACGACACATTTTGGTTTCAGCGTCGTCGCCGCGCTATCCAGATAACACAACTTTTTGCCGTGGACCTTTTGAGTCAACGCTGGAAACTCAGCTCGAATTTCTGCAAAAAGTGAATTTAAATCTTCCATACTACCTTCTTAGCTCAGATGCAGGCGGGAAAACGCTTCATCCAAGTGACGAGTCAACCATGCCTGAATTGAATCGTCGGAAATTTTATAAATAACCTCTGAAAGGAAACCATAACTTAACATCGCAATCGCTTTATCTTTTGAGATGGCACGAGATAACAAGTAAAACAGTTCCTCGCGGTTCAATTGACCTACTGTCGAACCATGGGCCGCCTTCACGTCATCTGCATGAACTACGATAGAAGGCTTACTGTCCGCCTCTGCTTTATCACTCAACAGAAGATTGTTATTCAATTGAGCGGAGTCTGCCTTTTGCGCGTCTTTTTCAATCAAGACTTTACCACAGAATGCCGAGCGACCTTGGCCATCAAGAATACCTTTGTACAATTGGTTTGTTCTGCACTCTCCAACCGTATGATCAATCAACGTCGTATTATCAACGTGTTGTTTTCCTTGAACGGCATAAATACCCAAAACTTCAGAATTAGAACCTGGGCCTTTCAGAATCACATCCAAGGTATGACGAGATAAAGATGCCCCTGTCGCAAAGGCCAAGCTTTCAAGATTGGCGTGCTTTTCTAAAGCAATTCGAGTGCGACCAATATTGATCGCATTCAAACTATCAGCTTGGACACGGGTGTAGATCACTTTGGCACTTTCGCCGATATGCAAATCAAAAACAGAATTCGCAAAGTAAGACGTGTTCGCAGATCCGTAGTGACTCTCAAGGATCCTCACTGAAGAACGTGTGCCCACATCCAAATGAATGCGTGGGTTTACCATCACGGAAGATCCACCTTCATTCGAAGTGAAAAACACGAAATTCACAGGTTTTTCCACAGAGGTTTCTTTCGCTAAAGAAAGAACGAAGGGCTTTTCACAGTAAGCACCATTCAAAGCATCAAATGTGTCGTCGAAATGATTCGGGAACTGAGACAGTTCACGCAGAGTAAAGCCCGCAGGCAACTCTTCAGACAATGTCTTATTCAAAGCACCGTTAAAGAATACGATATTGGTAAATGCCGGATTCAAAAGTTCTTTGATCGTCTTCATCGTGTCATGGCTTGGCGCCACGACATTTAAGGCGCTCGGTGCAAAGTCTGTCTCAGACAGTGGTTTTACACTGGTATAGTGCCACTCCTCATCTTTACGAGTCGGAAGGCCCTTTGCCAAGACATAGTCATAGCCCGCCTGACGGAAGGAAGCCAACGCCCCTTCGGCCGGATGAACTTGACTGAATTTATCGTAAGTCGAAAGCAAATTCATGGGCAATCCTTAGTTAATAAGCCAGTCGTAACCTTTGTCTTCAAGCTTCAACGCCAATGAAGCATCACCTGTTTCGATGATTTTTCCATTCAATAAAACGTGAACGAAGTCAGGCTTGATGTAATCCAAAAGTCTCTGATAGTGAGTCACCATAACGATGGCATTGGCTTTACTACGAAGCTTATTCACGCCTTCAGAAACGACACGAAGAGCGTCGATATCCAAACCAGAGTCCGTTTCATCCAGCAAAGCCAGACGTGGAGATAATACTGCCATCTGCAAGATTTCGTTTTTCTTTTTCTCGCCACCCGAGAAGCCCGTATTTACAGGACGATCCAAGTACTCAGGCTTCATGTTCACCAATTTCATTTTTTGATAAAGGAATTCACGGAACTCCCCTTCAGGCATTGGTTCAGAGCCTTGATGTTGCAAAACAGAGTTAAAAGCTGTGTGCAGGAACGTAAAGTTAGAAACTCCCGGAACTTCAATCGGGTATTGGAATGCCAAAAAGATACCTTCTTTGGCTCGCTCATCCGGCGCCAACTCCAAAAGGTTTTTCATCATGAAATTGATTTCGTAATTCACTTCACCAGCAGTCACTTCATAAGCTGGGTGACCCGCCAAAACTTTGGACAAAGTCGATTTACCTGATCCATTTGGTCCCATGATCGCATGAACTTCACCGGCTTTAATCGTGAGGTTCAGACCTTTAAGGATTTCTTTTTCTTCAACACGTGCATGGAGATTTTTAATTTCTAACATATCAACACCTAACCAACGCTATTTTCTAATTTCATTTCGATCAATTTCACAGCTTCGACAGCAAATTCCAGTGGGAGTTCTTTGAAAACTTCCTTACAGAATCCGTTAACCAGCATTGAAATTGTTTGTTCCATATCCAGACCACGAGATTGCAGATAGAAGATCTGATCTTCACTGATACGTGAAGTCGTCGCTTCGTGTTCAATCGTTGCCGTTTTATTTTTAACTTCAATATACGGGAATGTGCTTGCAGAGCACTTGTCCCCCACCAACATCGAATCGCACTGAGAATAGTTACGTGCGTTTTCAGCGGAAGGCATGATTTTCACCTGACCACGATAGGCGTTGGATGACTTATCTGTGGAGATCCCTTTAGAAATGATCGTGCTCTTCGTGTTTTTACCGATATGAATCATCTTAGAACCGGTATCCGCTTGCATCATATCATGAGTCAAAGCCACAGAGTAGAATGCGCCCTCAGAGTAATCCCCTTGTAAGATACAGGATGGATACTTCCAAGTGATTGCAGAGCCTGATTCAACCTGTGTCCAAGAAATTTTAGAGCGTTTCCCGGCGGCCTTACCACGTTTCGTCACAAAGTTATAAATACCACCCCGGCCTTCTTTATCGCCGGTGTACCAGTTTTGTACCGTGGAATATTTGATTTCGGCATCATCATGAGCAATCAATTCAACAACCGCTGCGTGAAGTTGGTTTTCATCACGTTGAGGTGCAGTACAACCCTCAAGATAATTCACATAGCCACCTTCATCACACACCAACAAAGTTCTTTCGAATTGGCCTGTGTCTTTGGCATTGATTCGGAAGTAAGTCGACAAATCAATAGGGCAACGTACGCCCTTTGGGATGTAACAGAATGAACCGTCGGTGAAAACCGCTGCATTCAACGCCGCATAGAAATTATCTGTGTAAGGAACGACAGAACCCAAATATTTTTTAACAAGTTCTGGGTGTTTGTGAACCGCCTCAGAAATAGAGCAGAAGATAACACCCGCTTCATCCAATACCGCCGTTGAAGTGGTACCAACTGAAACGGAGTCAAATACTACGTCAACCGCGATTCCAGAAATACGTTTTTGCTCTGATAGAGGAATACCCAACTTCTCGAACGTTTTGATCAACTCAGGATCAAGATCATTCATAGATTTTGGTTTTTCAGCTTCAGAAGTTTTCTTTGGAGCTGAGTAATAGCGAATCGCTTGGAAATCAATTGCCGGATAGGAAACATGAGCCCACGTTGGCTCCACCATCGTCAACCAATGACGATAAGCCTTCAAACGGTACTCCAGCATCCACTCAGGCTCATTTTTCTTTGCTGAGATCATACGAATAATATCTTCATTCAATCCCAAAGGGGCTTGATCCGATTCGATGTTCGTCGTGAATCCGTATTTGTACTCGTAACTTTCCAGCGGGTTCTTCGTATTGTTATCCATGAATCACCGCCTCAGTTTTCTTTGCTGGCATGACCGTTCTTTCTACAAGGAGATCCTTCAAGCTCACGGATTTATAAAAGTCTATGAGCTTGTGGTTTAAATTCGTAATTGGAGAAACGATGTTGCACGTTCCTTGGATTTCACATGGGGCTTCTTTATGCAGGCATTTGACCAATGCCGTCGGCCCTTCAATCACTTCCACTAAGTCGTGAATGGAAACTTTGGCGAGGTCCTTAGTGATTTGATAACCACCGTTGGCCCCATATTCCGCGCGCAGAATCCCGCCTTTTTGTGCCATCTGTTGCATCACCCGAGCCGTCGCATCAAAGGGAGTGTGGAATGCCTCCGATACTTCCTTCGCGGACGTCAACTCACCTGGAATCTTCTGACTCATGTGCTTTAAAGCCATGAGTGCGTATTCAAGTTTGCGATTGATTTTGTTCATGTTTTTATCCATCCAACCAATGCTTGGCATCGGCTCTGACAACTGTTTGCCGTCGTCGATTACTGCCCTGTTATCTAATAGAAAGCTAATTGAAAAACAAGGCGAAATACGCCTAATTTTAGCGTATTTAAGATCATGTCAGGAAACTTTATGATGGTTTTGAAAAAAGGTGCTGATTTCAGGATCTTAGGGTGCTATACCCAGCCCTTATGCGAGTATTTTTAGCCACTGTATTTTCTTTGTGTGTTCTCGGTTTCATAATTCTCATGGCCCGTATTTGGGGCCTAGGTCAGGTTTATCCTGAATATCAGAGCGTCTTTTTTGACGGAAAGACTCCTTATATAGTGGTCAAAGCAGACACTCTCGATAAGGTTCGAGAGATTACAACCGCGCGCCCTGATGTGATTATTTGGGCCGATGTCCGCATTTCCAAAGGTAATACCCCTTTTATCCTGCCTCCGAACCGCGATTCGGAATTCTTGAACGCCAAAGCAGCCGAACAAAAAGCTCATCCGACAACCCAAATCATGATGGGCGGCAAGCTTTCCGACTATCCTTGGGAACAAATCAACGAGTTCTATAAAAATACTCCGGCTCTTAAGGAATATTACGAACAGTTTCCACACACTCGTTTTATCTTGAACGTCGTTGATAATGTTCCCGACGTGCAAAATACGGTGGTGAACGCGATTCAAGATTTAAACCCGGATCCACGGACTTTAATTCAGAGCGATGCAAATGTGATTAGCATGGCAATTAAAGAGCTAAAGCCAACGTGGCTTTACGGCACTGGCACCCCGGATTTGATGCGTCTGATGAGTCTCGATAGCATGTGGGTTTTACCTGCCGTTCAATTCAAAGGTGACGTGTTTATTGCGCCTTTTAAAATTATGAATCGTCCGGGATTCAACGACGACGTCATCGCAGAAATGCAGCGTCGTAAGAAAAAAATCTTCCTTGGTCCGATCAAAACCGAAGAAGACTTTAAACGAGCTGCCAATTTTAAAGTCGATGGCTACATCACTGAAGATCTGAAACAGCTTGAAAGTTTGATGCACTAATTATTCATTAACTCCCGACTATGGTCCTGCGCAATAGAATCATCGCGGGTTGCCTCTAGATGCATTTACGCATAAGGTGGAACGTGGAGGTTTCACCTTATGTTTTCACTATTTATTAAAGCAGCCCAGGCTGCACCTTCTGTTTCAGTTAACACAAATTCCTTAGATGCAGTCGCGCAAGCAAGCCCGATCGTTCAACTGACGCTTGTGATCTTGGTGGTGCTTTCGATTTTCTGTTGGGCTATCGGATACACCAAGTACCAAACTTTTAAAAAGATGCATACTGCGGATGATTTATTTCTGAATAAGTTTTGGAAAGTAAACTCATTGGACGCTTTGTATGAAGATATCGATCAATACAAAGAATCCTCTGTCGCGCGAGTCTTTAAGGCAGCTTACTTGGAAATGAAAAAGATTTCTGAGTCTCCCCTTCTTGCTCGCACGGAAGGTGATAAGCCTGTGCTGTCAGGGATCGACAACCTTCAACGTATCATCAATAAAGCAACTGAAAATGAACTGGCAAAATTGGAAAGCCGCCTCACAGTTCTTGCGACGACAGGCAGCACGGGTCCATTTATCGGTCTTTTCGGAACCGTTTGGGGGATCATGGGGTCTTTCCATAAAATCGGCATGACGGGATCTGCAAGTCTGGCCGTGGTTGCTCCGGGTATTTCTGAGGCCTTGATTTCAACTGCAATCGGTCTTGCGGCCGCAATCCCAGCGGTTGTTTTGTATAACAACTTTATCTCACGCATCCGTAAGCAAGAAATTACTTTGAACAACTTTAGTGCTGACTTCCTCAATATCGTGAAACGAAACTTCTTCCAAGGAAACTAAATCATGGGAATGAGTGGCGGCGGCGGTAAAAGTCGCGCAACATTAAGTGAAATCAACGTGACGCCTCTGGTGGACGTCATGTTGGTTCTTCTGATCATGTTCATGGTAACAACTCCTTTGATGCAACAAGGAATCGAAGTTGATTTGCCAAAGACATCGGCGTCCGGTGTCGACATGAACGAAGAGCCCTTTGTATTAGTGATTGGTCCTGATCAAAAAATGTCCATCGCTAAAACAAAGATCGCAATGGGTGAACTTCGTCCAAAACTAAAAGCAATTTTCGAAAATAAGAAAAACAAACAAGTTTATATCCAAGCAGACCGCAAGGTGGACTATGGCTTCGTCGCGGAAGCTATGGCAGAAGTTCGTGCTGCTGGGATCTTTAACATTGGACTGATTACAGTACCTAAAGACAAGTGACCGAATTAGAGCAAGAACCTCAGCAGATTGATACGTTAAACCGCGGCTTGGTGATCTCTTTTGCCTTGCACGTGGGTTTAGTGTTGTTCTTTGTCGTAAAGACCGTGTTCTTTACACCAGAGACCATTGATTTCTCTCAAGCGATTCGCGTGGATATGGTGGGCCTGCCAGAAAAGATCGATCCAAAGACGGTCGCAGCAAAAACTGAATCCAAAGAAAACTCGAAGCCCGCACTTCCCGATAAAGAACCTCCAAAACCGATAGAAAAAGTTGTGGAGAAAAAACCTGAGCCCGTAAAACAACCTAAAGTTGAACCGGTGAAAGTCCCTCCTAAAACAGCTAAAAAAGATGATGGTGTAAACCTTGAAAAGGTGAAGCATCAGCAGCAAAACGCTATCGAAAAACTTAAAGCGATGGCAGCCCTTGAGAAAATTAAAGAAGATGTAGCCAGTAGCAAACCTAAAACGCCGCCAGGAACTGGTAAAGCCAATACAGGATCCCAGCAAATCAAAGGCAATGTATTGTCACCAGGTTCATCTTTGACTGGCCTGGCGAAGCTGCAACATGACAACTACATGTCAGATCTAGATACCCACATCAAACAAAACTGGTCTTTGCCAGAATGGTTAGCAAACCGCGACCTCAAAGCACAAGTCCGTCTGTTTATTGATGCTCGGGGAAATATCCTCGGTAGAAAAATTGTGAAATCAAGCGGAAATCCAAGTTACGATGAAGAGGCGCTAGCGACAATTGACCGCTCTGCACCTTTCCCTGCACCACCGGAAAAGTTTTCAGATATCCTGAGTGTAGATGGCGTTGTAATTGGCTTCCCTGAATAAGGAGAAACTTATGATCCGACTGCTTTGTATTCTTCTGACTGTCATTTCCTTTGCCCAAATGGGCCGTGCGCAGGAAAGCGGGCTTTATATCAAACTCGGAGAAGCTCGAACTAAAAAGAGCATGATGGCCTTCCCTGCTTTACAATACTTCGGTTCTCCGACAACAGCTTCAAAATACCAATCCGTTGGGTCCGAGATGTTTAATACCATCACCAACGACCTGTCAGTTTCATCTTACTTTCAATTTGTGAATCAGAGTGCTTTCCTTGAAGACCCTGCAAAGACAGCGTTGACTCCGGCGCCGGGAACTCCAAATGGTTTCAAGTATCAAAGCTGGTCTGCAATTGGGACAGAATTCCTAATTCGTGCTGGATTTTCAATCGCTGGGAACGACGTCACCCTGGAAACCTATCTGTACCACGTGGGTCGTGCGACTTTGATTGCTGGCAAAAAGTATAAAGGCCCGGTTTCAAGCGCACGCCGTATTGCGCATACTTTTGCAAATGACGTTTTGAAGGCTCTAACGGGAACTGAAGGCATGTTCCTTTCTCGCGTGGTTGTCTCCTCTGATCGCGCCGGTGGACAAGCCAAAGAAATTTGGGTGATGGACTGGGATAGCGCAAACGCCGCTCAAGTCAGTGCCCACAAATCTATTTCAATCTCTCCAGCATGGTCTCCCGACGGTAAAAAGATTGCTTACACTTCTTATGTGAAGCGCGTCGGTTCTAAATTCAGAAATGCAGACATGTTGCTGTTGGATCTGAGTTCTGGGAAAAGATCTTTGATTTCCTATCGTCAAGGTATCAATTCGGGAGCAAGCTTTTCTCCAGATGGAAAATCAATCTTCTTAACAATCTCTCAAGGCAATAGTCCCGATATTTATAAAATGACTTATGAGGGTGCTTTGGTTGGCAAAATCACCAACGGTCCGGCAAGTGCCATGAACGTTGAGCCCACGGTATGCCCAGGCGACAGCTCAAAAATTGCTTTCTCTTCAGATCGTGCTGGCAAGCCAATGATTTACACAATGGATGCTGGTGGCGGAAACGTAAAACGTCTGACTTTTGCGGGCGTATTTAACTCCTCTCCTTCCTGGTCTCCAGACTGCAAAAAGATCGCCTTTGCGGGACAGAGTGAAGATCATTTCGATATTTTCGTGATGAATGCGGATGGAACTGGAATGATTCGCCTTACTTCTGCAAAGAAACCAAATGGAAAAGGGTCTTCGAATGAAGATCCTTCCTTTTCTCCAGATGGTCGCTTTGTGATGTACACTAGTAATCGCACTGGAAAGAATCAAATTTACCTTTCCACAGCTGATGGATCTGAAGAGCGTCGTGTGACCAATGACAACTACAACTACTTTAAACCTAAGTGGTCTGTGAATCTTGACTAATTTGCCACTTGAAAGTCAGCTTCGGCAAAAGCGCAACGGGATTTGGTCCCGCTGCGCAGCCTCCGCCAAAAATAGCTCTGAAAATTCCCTGAAAATCTGTTCCGACTGGAGTGCCGCAGCTGATGAGCTTTTACAGGAGGCTTTCTCCGTCTGCTTCCCTTCTGAAAAAGTTGCTCTTTTTGCTTTGGGAAAACTGGGCTCGTCAGAGTTAAACCTAAGCTCTGACGTTGATCTCTTGCTTGTTACGGAAGATGAAGAAGCTTTAGATCTTGCTGGTCTTCGGCGGTTTCAAAAACTATTGACCGAACGCACGGCCGAAGGCTTTGTTTTCCGAGTGGACTTTGACTTGCGCCCTGGGGGTCGCCACGGCCCCTTGCTACCTACTCTGGATCAGTTCCGCGATTACTATGGCAACTACGGTGAAACTTGGGAACGATTGGCTTTCGTTCGTTTGCGCCCTCTTTGCGGTGATGCCCACATTATTTCTGAGGTGATGGCATTTACCAAAAAGTTTTCCTTTCGACGCCATTTGGATTTTACGCTTTTTGAGGATCTAAAAACTCTGCGTTCCAAAATCCAGGGTCACTACGGAGGCAAAACGGCTGCTGGCATGATTAATCTAAAAATGGATATGGGTGGAATTCGTGACCTGGAACTTTTCACCCATGCTCTATTGGTTGTGCATGGAGGGAAGGATGAAAGCCTACAAGTTCGAGGAACCGTTGAAGCCATCCAGCTGTTAGTCAATAAGGGTTTGCTTCCCTCCGAAGAAGGACAATTTCTTACGAGACATTATGCAAACCTACGTGGACTCGAAAACTATGTTCAGGCTTTAAATGACGAACAAACTCATATCATTGAATTGCAAAATTCAACCTATCCTGATTTTGTTAGTACGGCTCTTAAGACGCTGTCTGCGGAAATGCAGCACTGTGATCAAATTGTAAAATCCCTCTTAGGAGAAGCCCCCCAAGAAGCCCCCTTGGAAGAAGAGTTGCAAAGGGTCGGTTTGCCTAGCCCAGATCTGCAGGAGCTATGGGAAGAAATCATGGGGCAACAAGTTTTATCTCGCCATAAGGGTCGTGATGAAATTTCCAGAAAAGCTTTCTTGCGAGAGTTCTTACACACGCTCCAAGTCCAGGGCGGAGATCCTTTAAAAGCATTATTGTTTTTAAAAGATTTCGTACATAGCACTCGAGCCAAAGCGAGCTTCTTTGCTTTACTCTTACGTGAAAAGGATTTGATGAAAAAGCTGGCTTGGCTTTTTGGTCATTCCCCTTACCTTTCACGGATACTTTGCAGTCGTCCAGAATTGCTCGATAGTTTTGTATATCGTTCCCAGGACAAACCGGCGGAAGACCTGGGACAGCTTCTTGAAGAACTGGCGGAAAAAAGACTTCTGACAGAGCTTATCAACGGAAATCAGTATCTCGAAGATCAAGATCTCGACAGTTTATTGGCAAACTTAACTTCGACGGCAGACTTAATTGCTCAAAGTCTCCTAGCAGCGCTTAAAAGGGAGTTTCCATCAACCATAGAAATTCTGGCACTAGGAAAGTGGGGCGGAAAGGAATTAGGCTTCCGTTCCGATCTCGATTTTATTTTTGTTATCACCGGCGAGCCTACCGACAATGACTACAAAGTTGCTAAGAGATTTATTTCTCGAATGACGGAGCCCCATCGCGGCGGGAGCATCTACTCCATCGACATGCGCTTACGTCCTTCGGGAAAAGCCGGCCCCCTTGTCATGCCCCTGCCTGATCTGATCACCTATTTGGAAAATAACGCCGAAGCCTGGGAGCGACAGGCGTATCTGAAGGCCCGATGGATCACCAGCTCTGGAGCTTCTTTACCGGAGTCTTATCTCAAAAAAGGACTCTCTTCGTTGGAACTTGCAGAGCTTGAAAGAGTTCGTCTTGAGCTCATCCAAAATGGAGCTCATCTGAATCTCAAATACAGCGAAGGGGGTTTATTAGATATTGAACTCGCCGCCCAAACCAAGATTTTGTATGAACGTACTGAGCCTCGGAGCACTAGAACCGTCGACTTTTTGAGTGCTTTTCCTCAGAAGGCGGACACTCTATCAGCAAACTATGGGAGGCTGCGTCAAGTTGAGCAAGCATTGCAATTAGTCACCGCTGAAGGCCTCTCAGAACTCAATAAAAATCATGAATCCTTTCAACAGCTTGCCACCATGCTTCATACTTCGCCTACGAAGCTTCTGGAAGAGGTTTCTTCGTTGCTGACCGCCAACATTGCCATTTTGAAGGAACTTGACCCTCGTCGTCTGCCTCACTAATAGTGAGGGCATAACAAATCAGGAGTTCTACAATGTCGAACAATATCGATATTAAAAAGGTATTTTGGATTTACCTTTTTGCTTTCTTGCTAGCCGCCTTCAGTTTCCGTGCGGATGCAAAAACTCAAACTAAAGACACAAAAAAGGATAAACAGATGTTCGCACTTTTCGAAACAAACAAAGGTAATTTCAAAGTTCATCTTTTGGCTGATAAAGCTCCTAAGACAGTTGAAAACTTCGTAGGCTTGGCTGAAGGCACTAAAGAGTGGACTGATCCTAAAACTGGCGAAAAAGTTAAAAAGCCATTTTATGACGGTTTGACTTTCCACCGCGTGATCAAAGATTTCATGATCCAAGGTGGTTGCCCACTTGGCACAGGAACTGGTGGCCCAGGCTACCGTTTTGAAGACGAGTTTCCAGCTGGTCAACAAAAGCACTCTAAGCCAGGCATCCTTTCTATGGCGAATGCAGGTCCAAACACTAACGGATCTCAGTTCTTCGTAACTACTGTTCCAACTCCTTGGTTGGATGGTCGTCACACTGTATTCGGAGAAGTTGTTGAAGGTATGGACGTTGTTCACTCCATCGAAAATTCTAAAACAGGCCCAATGGATCGCCCCGTTGAGCCAGTTATTATCAAGCACGTTAAAATCGTAAAAGAGTAATAACGGTCAGACGATCAAAATAAAAAAACCCGCTCTGTGTAGCGGGTTTTTTTATGCTTAAAATCTTCCTTTTATTCCACCTTCACACCTGTAACAACATCCGCCGGCAAAAACTAAAAGCCA
Source organism: Bacillota bacterium (assembly GCA_050257115.1). Classification (GTDB taxonomy): domain Bacteria; phylum Bdellovibrionota; class Bdellovibrionia; order Bdellovibrionales; family Bdellovibrionaceae; genus Bdellovibrio. The sequence continues at coordinate 491 of JBLMWG010000131.1, read as the reverse complement.
TCGGTTGTGCTAACTTTGGCGCGTTGGTCATCCTCGAAAGGAATTAAATCCTGAGGTTTTGCACTTTCCGCTGGGGCAGGAACAGATTTCTTTAACGGAATCACCACAGCAGATTTTTTAACCTCTTTTTTAGTCTTCAATGGTTTATGTAAAATCGAAGGTTCTGTTTCGATCTTAGGAACACTGCTTTGACCTAATACCGTGTGGTTGAGCTCCGTAGTTAAGCTTTGTGCCGTGTGGGCAAGGTTATTAATTTCTCCACTTGTTGCTGCAATTTCTTCCGCCGAAGCCGCATTTGACTGCGACGCCTGATCAAGCTGATTCATTGCCTTTGAAATCTGTTGAATTCCAGTCGTTTGCTCGCCACTTGCCGCAGATATTTCGTTATTTAAGTCTGATACTTTTTTGATAGACGTTACAATATCTGCAAGAACGCTTCCACTTTTGTCAGCGACTTCACTGCCATGATCAATTTGAGAGACTGAGTCTTT
>JBLMWG010000130.1:0-4917 GCA_050257115.1 Bacillota bacterium | reverse complement strand
GTTCAAGTCACATTTCTTCAAAAGAATTTATGGATATCTGCAAGGAGTCCTTTTCACGAGCTCGAAAAAAGGCGACTTTGGTTTACATGGGCGGGCAGCCCGTGGACCATCCTTATCCGTCAGCGATGGAAGAACTTCGTTATTTGAAATTTGCGCTTTTCCGTTTGGATTAGTTCTAACCCTCTAGGTGGAATTTAAAATGAAAACCATTGCCAATCTTCGCGAAGAAATAGATCAGGTTCATAAAGAATTGCATGCTTTGCTTTTGCGCCGCCGTGACTTGACGATGGCTATTTGGAAGATCAAACAAGAACAGGGACTGCCATTTTTCAATGCAGAACGTGAAGAGCAGATCCTTGCGGACTTTGTAAAGCTAGAGGGAGCTCAGGGGCAAGACCCTCAGTTCGATGAGCTTTTAAAAGGTGTGATGAATTCCATCTTAAGAGAGTACGAAAAGTATTTAAAATCCAAGTACCCACTGAAATAGGCTGCTGTTTCAACAGCCTATTTCTTTCTGCTTTGATATTCTTTTTCTCTTTGGAAATGACTTTCAGACAGGCCATAACTTTCCACGTTGCCAAGATCCTTGATCAAAGAATCCAATTCTTTTTTGCCGTTGATAAAGTCTAAATGGGATTGAATTTTCGTGATCAGTTCGGTGCCACGCTCTTTCAGGGCTTCATAGCGAATGTAGCCAAGACCCAGAGTCTCCCATTCTTTCACGAAACGAGCCGCGGATTGGGAGGTTCCATTGTACATCGTATTACGGCATTCTTGATCGGGCTTAATTTGATGCCAGTTTCCGAATTGGTCCTTTAGTTTGACATCATGTTTTTCACAGGGCTTTCCGCAATCGCGGAAACTGGAACCCTTACTGAGGAACGCGGCAAACACGCAATGCTCCATATGGAAACTTGGCATGTATTGGTAAGCAGTCACTTCAAAGCGTTCGGCTTGGCCTGCTTGGATCAATTCACTGACTTGCAGGTGATTTAAATCATAACCCAAACAAAGGCTTGAAAGGCCTTTTTCAAGCAGATATTGCGCCGTCAAATGGTTGGTAACGTTCAAGCTGAAGTCGCCCAGGATTTGTCCTTGATAAGCGTTGGCTTGCAAGTACTGAACGGCCCCGAGGTTTCGAGCTAAAATTGCATCTGGATTCAAGTTCAGAAGATGTTTAATATTGCGATGCTCGTTCGGTTTTAAGATACGAGTCGTCGCGATCCCCACTTGAAGGCCACATGCTTTCAAGGCGTTAAGGCTTGGTTCAAAATCCAAACCGAATTCAAAATCCAAAATAACGATATTGATCGCAGATGATTGCAACTCGCCATTTTCGATGGCTTTGGCGACGTCTTCGGCTTGGCCCTTATCACGAAGTAATAAATTGAACTTCACACCCACGGATTTTTTGCCGGTGCTCCTTTGATCTTCGATCCACGTGAGCGTTTGTGTCTGAGGAGACACAGCTCGGCCCTCGCCATTCTGAATGCGCAAGTCCGTCAGCTCTTGAACTAGTTTCTGGCGCAATTCCTTAATTTGACGGTGAGGCAGGAAAAGAGGTGTGTCCCCAGCAATTTCACAAGTGAAACCTTCGCCGCGGAAAGGACTGCCCATCAGTGCAAATAACTCTTCCCGTAAATCCAGAGAATTGAGACCCTTGCTTTTCGCAGCTTCGCAGAGGTTTTCAGATTTCGCTGACACCGTGTATTTACCATCGGTGTATTCAACCTTGAGCGGTTGGCCCAATGAAGCTTCCGCGCGTATAAACACGGGAATGCGTTTTTTTCTTTGTTTGTCTTCGACACTCAAAGAGACATCTTTTTTAAGATCCTTGTCGTGATTGTAAAACACACGAGCACCGACAAAGGCGCTATCCATCGCAATGTCGCGAGAGAACTCAAGCTCAAAGCGACTTGGAGACAAAGCCTTTACCGCAAAGACGAATCCACCTTTTTCGGCATTTTGACCGTTGCGGTCTTTATAAACCCAAAGGACTCCGTCGCCGGCTTTAATGAAGTCGGCTTTCAAGCCCTGTTGAATGTTTTTTTCAGTGATGTCCACTTCCAGGGAATTGGCTTTAACACGGTGGATTTTTCCGAATTCAAATCCACGGTGAGCACTGAAGGTTCCTTCCACCAGTTCCTGGTGATTGACGCCATGGAACCAGCCACTGTAAAAGCCGCGTGAAAAAGCCGTGGCCATTTGTTTTTTTAAAAGAATTGGATTTGCCAGAAGTTTATTGTTCTGCGCTGACATGATGGCTTCATCAAAACTTCTTGCCGCAGTGGCCACGTATTCTGGCGTCTTAAGACGACCTTCGATTTTAAAGCAATCTACACCTGCATCCAGCAGGCTTGGGACTTCGTTGATTCCGCAAAGATCTTGAGGGGAGACCAGGAAAGACTTTCCTTGAAGATCGCGTTTTTCTCCGTCGACATGCATTTCGTAATTAAAGCGGCAGCTTTGAGCGCATTGCCCACGGTTGGCAGAACGGCCCCCGATACCTTCGGAAGTAAAACACTGACCGGAATAGCTGACACACAAAGCACCGTGAACGAAGACTTCTATTTCTTTGGCGGTGTTTTGTTTAATAGCCTGAATTTCTTTAAGAGAGTTTTCACGAGCCAATACGAAGCGCTGCATGCCCAAATCATCCAACCAGTGAATCGCTTCGGCATTGCTGATACTCATTTGAGTGGAAGCGTGGATTCTTTGCTCAGGCGCCATTTGACGAATCAAACGAACCAATCCCAAATCTTGAACGATAAAAGCATCGGGTTTCAAAGGAAGAATTTTTTCCAGAACTTCGACGGCACTTTGAAGTTCATTTTGGAAAATCAAAATGTTAAAAGCCAAATTCACCTTTACGCCATAAAGGTGGCAGGTGTCGATGATCTCTTTGACTTCTGCGATTTGAAAGTCGTGGCTTCTGCCACGGGCATTAAATCCTGGTACGCCCATGAAAATGGCATCGGCGCCATTATGGATGGCTGCAAGGGCCATCTCTTTTGTACCTACGGGAAGCAATAGTTCGGGACGTTTTAAGTTTTGATTTTCCATGGCTTTTATTAACAGACCTGGGCATATCCGCAAGGGGAATCTGAGGGGCAGCTTGGTGGCGGCCCCTGGGAAGTTATTATTTCAAATCCACTTGAGAGTTTTTGAGGATTTTTAGCGATGTCAGTAGATCTTGTTCCATGGACGTACGCTCTAGGGTGCGTTTGCCCTTGGATGCTGAGATATTGCTATTGCTAAGAATCTTCATAATAGTCTTGTCGGCTTCAATGTTGTGGCCCGCTTTTGCGATAATCAGACGAGTGTCCAAGACACCTTTTGCATATTTCTTAAGCTCGGCAACTTCAACGTCGCTGAGTTTACTGAGGTCCAAGGACCATTTCATCCCAAGCAAGCCCAATTTTATTTTGTTCTGGAAACTTTGATCCACCTTGCTTGTTCTTGCCACGATCATTGCTAAAATGAAGTTGTGACGAGCTTGGAGAAGTTGGATCAATTTATCTTCAAAGTTTAACAGCTCATAAGAAGACCCCGAAAGTTGGCTCATGGAAATCTTACCCGCTTCGAGGCTGCGTTTTTCAACGAGGGCTCTTTCGATCAACGTCAACATCGACATCTGCTGAATGCCTTTGGAATCCACACGAAGTTTTTGCTTGTCATTTACTTCATGAAGCGTTGTTGCCAAGGCTAAGAAGTTTTTTTCCTTGTTGTTCGATGTTGTTGGAGAAATGAAATCATTCGTTGGAGCATACTCTTGGACTTCACGAATGAACTCGCGAGCACCAGAGGTGGCGAGTTCTTCGCGACGAGGAATGTCGTCAAGGCCCTGCATTGACCATAATTGGAACTCGAAAGCCCAGAAGTATTTCACGCCTAGAGAGAGTTTCTTTGGCATTTCTTTGGAGTCTGTCATTTGCGTCAAGAACTCTTTACGCAGAATTGCTGCATTCCCTTGTCTAAGAGCATCGTAAAGTTCCGCAGTCTCGTTCTCGAGGTCTCCTGATTTTTTGTCGAGCTCACCGGTTTTTTCTTCCATGCGCTTGGTGGTGTCGCTCATGTCGGAGGTGGTATTACTCATTTTAACTGTAGCATCATGCATATCATCGAGGTTCTTTTTCACCTCACACGCAGATAACAGGCCGCATAGGCAAAGGGATAGGACAACATAAGATCGGGCATTAATGAGCATAGAAGCCTCCGAATATTTAATTCGAAAGTAGCTCAGCAGGAAAGGTGCCAATTATTATAGAGCTTAAACTCTGACTGAGTTGAGCCTGTGATAAATTTTCAAATTTTAAGTGTCAGTTTTTTTGACAGGGAGGATACTTTCTTCAATTTTAATCCTCTTTCTGTTTTTTACAGCTGCCATCGGTGCTGAGTTCGTGTGACCATCCATGAGTAGCCTTCCTGACGAGCATCCAGCTCGTCAGGTCAAAAACTCTTCTTAAAAGCTTAACTATTAGTTAAAAAGTCTGACCGGGATGGTCAGACTTGCCACAGATTATTTAGCGTCGATACGTTGGCTGAGCCAATGGCGGATGTCGTTTCTCATCTCCATGGTGATCGTATGATCCGCTGGATATTTTTTGAACTCAAAGTTGAAATGTGCTTTTTTGAGTGTCTCGGCCGTTTCCTCTGCATGGTAGAGGGGCAGCTTGCTATCCTGTATGCCGTGAATCAAAAGGACTTGAGGTGTTTTCAGATAACTTCTTTGGCCTGCCAGTGCGGAAACCTCCTGCAGCGTGCGGCCGCTGATCGCAATGACTCCATCGATGAGTTCCGGTTCCGTGAGGGCTAGCGAGAGAGACATGATAGTCCCCTGGCTAAAGCCTAATAAAATAATTTTCGAAGTATCGATATCAGGATTGCCTTTAAGATCTTCAATAAATTTTTTAATGA
>JBLMWG010000129.1:0-8466 GCA_050257115.1 Bacillota bacterium | reverse complement strand
CCCTGTCAGAATAATTACTTCCGTCGCAGGGTTCACCGATTTCAAATAGCTCATGAATTCAATGCCGTCACCATCAGGTAAATTCAAATCAACGATGGCAAGATCTACCGGCACGTCGCCTTGGCACAGAACTTTGGCTTCTTCGATTTTGTTAGCGGTAATGACGTTCAAGCCTTTACGGTCAAGAACTCTGAATAGAGCGGTACGAAGAGATGATTCGTCATCTAATATAAGAACGCGTTGGCTTCGCAAATGAACCTTCCTTCCATGGTGGGTCCTAAGTGAACAGCTTTACTGCTCACTTGATTAGGATAGAGTGTTTTTGACGGTACTGTCAAAAAATCCGCGCCCAGTGGGGATTTCAGGACCTTAAAACTAGACGGTGGAAGGAAATTTTTGCCACATTTTCTTTGTTCGGACCCGAGAAAAATTCGAGATCTGCTTTGTGGTCTCTCAAGATTTGTGAAGCGACAGGAACACCTAAGCCTATGGGAAGACTTGGATTTTTTTCTGGAATGCCATTGTCTTTGATGAAAATTTGGGCAGAGTCTAGTCCTGAAGTGATCTCAATATCCAAAGACGCTTGGAAGCCTTTTTCCTGTCGACTTTTTTCTGTCAGGCGATCAATGGCATTTTGCAGGACGTTCTTCAAAGCCTGGGCTAGTAAATTCAAATGGCCAATCGTGATTGTTTCATCCGCTGGAAAGTGCAGCTTAACACTGATGCCTTGGGATTTAGTTTGCAGCTCCACGATCTTAAGAGCTCGTGTGCAAACTTCCTTCAAGCTGACTTCGCCTTCTTGATCGGCGTTGGGGTTTCGAGAAAAACCTAAAAGGTTTTGTACGATCTCTTTGCAACGTTGAACTCCAGCTTCCATTTCCAAAACATCGGGATACAACGGATGATCCCCTGGCATATCCATTTTGATCAATTGAGTGAAAGATAAAATTCCACCTAGAGGATTATTCAGCTCATGGGCGATGGATGAGCCAATGGTTCCAAGCTCAGCCATTTTTGCTGATTCCAGAATTTGACGTTCCATTTTTAACTGCTGAGTGATGTCATGATAAAGATTAACGAACACCGGTGGCTTGTCGGGATCAATAATCAGACTTTGGCTAAACACTTCAAAAGATTGCGGTGATGCATCCTTGGATTGCATGCGGAAATTAGACCCCCGCTGACACCCTGGACAAGGAGTTTCACGATCGTATAAGGCTGCATAACATTTTCGTGAATTCTGTGTCTGTTCACGCTTCGTGAGTTTTTCACCGGCCGCTTTGTTGTACTGAATAATGTTATAATCCTGGTCAATCAGAACGACGGGATCAGACATCGAGTTGAATGTAGCTTCCCACTGTTCCTTTAAAGATTCGGACTCTTTCAACTTTTGAATACGATCCAGGGCTAAGGCGACGGCCTCCGCCACGCGGGTGAGGAAGTCACTTTCTTCTTTATTAAAAGGATGATCCGGAGCTCTCAGGAAAAAAATCGAACCCACTTGTTCGTGGTGACGAAACAACGGCACTTGCAACTGAGTAAAACTTAATTGGGCGGTCACCTGACTTGCAAATTGTTCATCTTGAGGATGAAAGAAAATGCGAATCCATGAAGTCTGCACAGACGTCGCTAAGGACTCATTCAACAGCTGCTCAATTTCACCGACGGAGCTGGCTTGATGAATCGCCATCAGGGCGATTTTGAATCCTTCAATACGAGTATTCGTCAGATAAAGTTTGCGACGGGCTTCTGTCAGGAAGCGGGTGCGCTTTTGAACGCGTTCTTCGAGCTCAATTTGCAATCGCTTGAGTTTTTCGGTTTGCTCTCTAATGAGCAGGGCGAGGTTTTCATCTTGTTTACGTTGATTGGATTCCTCCAAGGCCGTAAAAAGATGGGTTTCCATATCGGGGTCATTAAAGCTCTTCATCACCCGGATAAAAGAGTATTCTTCGTGGAGGATCGCCAGTTGATTGGCGGAAAAATCCACGGGGACCACGGCAATAAACTGTGTCGAAGGATTGACCCGTTTGATTTCCTCATAGAATTCATCAAACTTTTTGCCCAGAATCAGGGTGATGGACAAGGCAACGACGTTGTAGGTGGAGTCTTGAATCCAGTGCCACGCCTGGGAAAGATCTGTCGCAATATGAGCCCCAAGCTCTTGCAAGCGGGGATCCCAAGGGCCTATCAAAAGGAAACTTGCCTTTAAAGTCCGCATACCTTGATAAGATCCTTGTGGTGTTGAATCGTAAAATCGGGATGATCTTCAGGGAACTGCGGAATTTCACCAATATGCTCACCATGAGCAAAATAGCAGGTTGCTGAACCCAAGCGTTTGGCGTCGCGGATTTCACTGGAAAGGCGGTTGCCGATACTTAAAAGCTCCGAGGGAGCATGACTTTCAACTTTCAGAATTTCTCGGAAGGCATATTCCTTTTTTTCTCCGATGAAGCCATTCAGAATAAATATCTTTTTGAAGAACTTTTCAATTTGCAAAGCCTGAATTTTTTCAACCTGGGCTTCGAAAGACCCCATGGTGACCAAGTACAAATTATAGCGTTCTTTCAGCGCCAGGAGATTTTCCGTTGCACCTGCCAACAAAGGCAGGACCGCTGGAACTTCTGGGTTATAGAATTGCTCCAAGGCATCATGAACGGCTTTACCCAATTGATTGCTACCATAGCGGTGGGCAATTTGGGTGAAGATTTCTGTGTGAGAAAGATTAGAGGCTAACTCATGGCGCATGGCCATGCATTCCTCTAAAGAGCAGGAGACACCTGCATTAATCATCGCTTCGCAGGCTCTTTGAGAAGCCAGTGGGACAAGCAGGCCTGAAGTATCTACAAGCGTGTCGTCCAAATCAAAAGCGATTGATTTAATCAATGACATTTAGTTTCCTCGTCCCGTGAGCAAAAGCTCCAAACCCATTCTAAAGTGAGGCCAGACTAGATTCAGATCAATGTGATCTTTTTCTTCGATGCAGACCACGGGCGTTTGCCTTTCGATCCAACCATATTGCCCTAAACTGCCTGGGGTGGGATATCCGATGTCTTCACGGCACTCATAACCCGTCCCTGTGGCTAGGATTTCCGCTGCCTTTTTTCCGGGCTCACCCGTATAAACAACGCAAGGCTCCCACGAGTGAAAGTGTACTATGAGTTGTGGCTTTTCGTCCTCAATGAGTTTTACCAAAGCCTGAACTTCGGCTTCGCTTCCAGGCGAAGGGCCAGGATAATATCGGGGAGCTTTGGCTTCTGGGCTCCAGTCGCGACAAGGAAAGTTTCGATTCAGATCGACCCCAGCAGCATTGGTCCGTTGCCGTTTGCTGTAACCATCAGGATTAATGCAAGGGACCAGGATCCAGGGGCGAATGTTCTGGCTTTGAGTTTTTTCATTTTCCTGAAGCCATTGCAAGAGTTGCTCAGCAAGATGCACCCCCTCGGGTTCATCGCCATGGACACCGCCGACAAAAAGGATGGGCGGCTCGGAAAAACCGCTAGAAAGCTGACTGGGGCTGTGTGATTTTTTATACAGCTCTATAGGAGTTCCTATTGCGGTCTTGGCCCAAGAAGTTTGATGAAATATTCTTTGTTGCATGCGATAATTAAGCCTGTTTTTTTTAGAGAAGAAAAGCTTTTAAAGGAAGTTTCTAAATGTCAGCAAATACCCCTTCTGAAAAGTTGACCGTGATCGCTCTTGCCGCTGGGAAAGGGACTCGTATGAAGTCGCCTCTTCCAAAAGTTCTTCATCCTGTGGCAGGCCGTCCTATGATTGAAAAAGTGATTCAAGCCTCCAAAGGCGCTGGTGCCACAGAAGTCCGCGTGATCGTTGGACATGGGCAAAACTTGGTTCGCCAAGTTGTAGAGCCAATGGGTGTGACTTGTTATGCTCAGGATGAACAGCTAGGGACGGCCCACGCAGTTCGTTGTGCGAAACCAGAAACGATTGAAGGTGATGTTGTTATCATGAACGGTGATCACCCGTTGATCGAAGCCTCGGACGTTAAAGAGTTTTTGCGCATATTCCGCGAAGAAAAATATGACTTGGCAGTGGTGACGGCGGAGCTGAAAGTGCCGGGCGAGTTCGGTCGTATTGTGCGCAACCGCGGGGATCTTGTGGCGATCGTTGAAGCAAAAGACGCGTCTGCAGAAGCTTTAAAAATTCGCGAGATCAATACCGGCATCTATATTGCGAAAGCCTCTGTGTTGGCTGAATACTTGCCACAAATTAAAAATAACAACGCTAAAAAAGAATACTACATCACGGATTTGATTTCTTTGTGCATTCAAGACAAGTTGAAAGTGCAAGCCATTAAATCCACGCCGAAAGTAGCAGTGGGCGTAAATAATCAATTGGAGTTGGCAAAAGCGACTCGCTTGTTATTTAAACGCAAAGCCCTTCGTTTGATGGAAGAAGGCGTGTTGATGATTGATCCGCGCACAGTCTATATCGAAGAAAGCGCCCAAATTGGTGCAGGAACCGTGATCTATCCAAACGTTTTCATCCGCGGTCGTTCGAAAATTGGTTCTTTCTCTGTGATTGAATCTAATTCGTTCATTTCGGATTCAGAAATTGGTGACAGTGTTCAAGTGCGTGGTGGTTCTTATTTGGAAAGCTCCAAAATCTATAATAAGGCTTCTGTCGGTCCTTATGCGCGTCTTCGTCCAGAAACTGAAATCGGAGAAGAAGCACATGTTGGTAACTTCGTCGAAATGAAAAAAACAAAGTTCGGCAAGAAATCAAAAGCGGGTCACTTAACTTATCTTGGCGATGCTGAGATCGGTGAAGAAGTGAATGTGGGTTGCGGGACTATAACTTGCAACTACGCTGCTGACAGGAAGAAATATAAAACAAAAATTGGGAATCGTGTCTTTGTCGGCAGTGACACACAGTTTGTGGCGCCGATTGAAGTGGGTGATGATGCCATCATCGGTTCAGGTTCAACAATTACAAAGAATGTTCCGGCAAAAGCTTTGGCAGTGGCCCGCGGTAAACAGTTTATTAAAGAAAACTACGCGGTAAAAACTGAAGATGCAGCAACGGAAAATGAAAGCAAATAGGTGAGAGTATGTGTGGAATTGTTGGATATATAGGGCCACAAAATCCTAAAGATATTATTATTAACGGTCTTAAAAAACTTGAGTACCGTGGTTATGACTCTGCAGGTATCGCAATTCTTGATAACGGCACGACAAAACGTGTTCGCGCTCAAGGTAAATTGAAAAATCTTGAAGAAAAGCTTGTGAATGAAAAGTTCACCGGCCACTTGGGTATTGGTCATACTCGCTGGGCGACGCATGGTAAACCATCAGAGCGCAATGCCCATCCGCACCAGGTGCGTGGTATCAATTTAGTTCATAACGGTATCATTGAAAACTATCTGGATATCCGTGAAGAACTTTTGGCAAATGGTGCAGAAATCACTTCAGATACGGATTCTGAATTGGTCGCTCACTTGATCGCAAATGAAGTCGAAATCACGAATGATCTTTTCAAAGCTGTTGAAAGAACTTTGGAAAAGCTTCGTGGTGCTTTCTCGATCCTTGTGATGTGGGAAAAGCAACCAGAGCGTTTGGTGGCATTTAAAGATGGTCCACCTCTTGTGGTGGGTCTTGGTGATAAAGAAGTCTTTGTAGCGAGCGACGTACAAGCTTTGATCCAGTACACGAAGACGTTTGTATATTTGGATGATCGTGAGATTGTCAGCATCAACGGTTCGAATGTTGAGTACTTCTCTGCAAATGGTTTCCCGATTCCAAAGAAATCTGTAGTGTTGAATTGGAATCCTGAGATGGTTGAAAAACAGGGTTATGCACACTACATGTTGAAAGAAAACTACGAGCAGCCACGTGCCGTGGCTGCGGCGATTGAACCCCATGTGAACCCAGAGAATTTCTCTGTGGCACTCAAAAACATCGGTTTCGGTGGTCAGCCAGTTCAAAAATTGGACGAGCTTGATCCTAAGACAGACTGGGCAAAAACTCAGGAAGTTTTCAAAGGTATTGACCGCGTTTTCATTATCGCTTGTGGCACAAGCTTCTATGCGGGTCTTGTTGGTAAATACTTGATCGAACAATTGGCTCGCGTTCCTGTTGAAGTGGACGTAGCATCTGAATTTCGTTACCGCAATCCAGTGATCCCAGCTAAAACGTTGGTGATGACGATTTCTCAAAGTGGTGAAACAGCGGATACTTTGGCGGCTATCCGTATGGCGAAGGAGCTTGGCGCTACGACTTTGAGTATCTGTAACGTCCGCAACTCCACAATTGATCGCGAAGCTCACGGTCACTTGTATATGAACTCCGGTCCAGAGATCGGTGTGGCATCTACAAAAGCTTTCACGAGCACCTTGGCTGTTTTGAACTGTGTGGCTGTGGCTATGGCCCGCACTCGTGGCGCGATGAAATCTGAAGAAGAGGTTGAGTTGGTAAAATCTTTGCTCGCGACTCCAAGTCAAATGGAAAGTATCTTGTCTTACGATAAGTACTTTGATGAAGCGGCTTCCAAATTGAAACTTTTTAGAGGTTTCTTGTATATGGGTCGTGGCACGAGCTATCCGATTGCAATGGAAGGCGCTTTGAAACTCAAGGAACTGGCTTATATGCACGCGGAAGGTTATGCCGCGGGTGAAATGAAGCATGGTCCTTTGGCGTTGATCGATGAACGTATGGCGATCGTAATGGTAGCACCTACAGATCACTGGTACGAAAAAACGATCAGCAACTTGGAAGAAGCGCGTGCACGCGGTGGTAAGATTATTTCTATCGGAACAGGTGAAAATGAAAAGCTTCGTAGCATTAGTGAATACTACTTGGCGTTGCCAAAGGCTCACTGGACAACAAATACAATCTTGTCCGTGATTCCTTTGCAGCTGATGAGTTATCACTTGGCCTGCAACTTGGGCTACGATGTGGATCAACCTCGTAACTTGGCAAAATCAGTCACAGTTGAATAAAGAAAAAGGCGCTAGAAATAGCGCCTTTTTTATTTTCTAAATGTCAGAATTTCTATCCGGCGCTTGTCATTAAGCTATAGAACGATTTTACACGTTCAACAAACTCCACTGTCTCGTAACCGCGAGCAAAACCATACTCCAACTTTTCGGCATATTCAGGTTCTGCTAACAGAGGCAAGATTTCCTTCATGTGGTGCCAAGAGTAGGGGTTGCGTCCCATTTTTTCTGCTAACTTTTGAGCGTCACGCAAATGTGCATATCCAACGTTGTACGCTGCCAATGCCAAAGCTAAGCGGTCTTTGGTGTTTAAATTCTGAGGCATTTTGTTTAACAGATAACGAAGATATTTAGACCCACCCCAAATACTTTGTTGAGGATCTGTACGATCTTCAATACCCACGTGGTCTGCCGTGTCTGTTGTTAATTGCATCAAGCCCCGAACTCCGGTGGAGCTTCGTGCCTCCGGATTCCAGTGTGATTCTTGATAAGCGACAGAGGCGACCAGCTGCCAAGGCAAGTTGTGTTCTGCAGCTGCTTGTTTGAACGTTTGACGATATGTCGGTAGCAGTTCTTCGATGTTATGGAAAAAACGACTGATATCATTCTTATCCAGCTCAGTGATGGAAGCTTTATAGCGGTCCATGATGCGCATGATTTCATCTTCACGTGAGGCCTGTTGATACCAAGCTTGCATCAGGCGCAGAAGATCCTGACTGTTGGGAGTTAATAGCCAACTTAAAGAGTAAGAATCCGTTAAGGTTGTGATTTTTTCTAGGCCCGAGTGGAAGCGGATATAGAAATCACCACTGACATTCTCAGCAACAGCACAATCAAATTTTTTGGCAGAAAGATCACCCAATAAGTCTTGAGTTTTTGTTGTGTCGGTCAACACCATTTGCGCCATCGGGGAGATTTGAGTCAGGCGTTGCGCGAAGCCATCATAATTGTCTTTTTTAAGCAGGCCGATCTTTTTGCCGTTCAGATCCTTTACGTTTTCGATCTGAGATTTCTTTTGGCAATAAAGGCTCAGCGCCGTTTCTTCGTATGCCGGGCCAGCCAAATAGCCCTGACGGTTTTCCGGAGTCCTTATTCGGGCGGCAGCGATATCGCCTTCGCCCTTGGATAAGGCTCTCAAAATGGCGTCCTCATCTTTAAGGACTACAAACTTCACCTTGAGTTTATAGTGGTCGGCAAAATCCTGAAGCAAATCATGGTCGATTCCCAGAGTTTCACCTTTTTTGGATGTACTATATATAAGAGGATTTTCCGTGGTGAGGACGGTGATTTCTCCACGGCTTTGAACTTTGGCTAAGCTTTCCTTCTCGTTCCAGTAGATAGCATCACAACCGTTCATAAAGAACGTCAGGATTGCTAAACCACTGAACACACAGAGCTGGCTTAATTTCTGTCTAAATCTTAAATTTCTCTTCATAGTGCTGGGCCTGAGTAGACTATGACGCACTGCCAGCGCAAGCATTAAGCACCCTCTTGCAGCCATTAAATGTGAAAAA
>JBLMWG010000128.1:0-12324 GCA_050257115.1 Bacillota bacterium | reverse complement strand
CAATTTAAATTTCCGCTATGAAGAACATCTGCCGTATGTGCTGAAAAATATAAATCTGCACTTTAAACAAGGCGAGTCCATTGCTTTGGTCGGACGAACGGGCTCCGGAAAATCGACGTTTATTTCTTTGCTACAAAGATTCTATGATGCTCCGGAGAAAACTGTCTTCTTAGATGGCATTGCCATTGAGCGCATTGCCCGTGAAGAGATTCGTCATCATGTCGGCGTGGTTCAACAAGATAACTTTATTTTCAGAGGAACCATTCGCGCGAATATAGGCCTCAGCGATCCTAAGATCACCGAGGAGCAAATCCTCAGAGCCTGCGTGAAAACGGGCTATATGGGCTTATTGAATCGCACCGGTCGGACACTGGAAAGTCCCGTCGATGAACGAGGGGCAAATCTTTCTGTCGGCGAAAGACAGCTGATTGCCTTTGCGCGTATTCTAGCCTTCAATCCAGATATTTTGATTCTGGATGAGGCGACGGCGAATATTGATTCTGAGAGTGAACACATCATTCAAGAAGCAACCAAAGAAATCACCAAGGGTCGCACCAGTATCATCATTGCCCATCGTCTATCGACAATTCAGCAATGCGATCGAATTGTGGTCTTGAATCAAGGCCAGGTCGCTGAAGTGGGTTCTCATGAAGAGCTGATGAAGGCCCAAGGCCTATATTATCAATTTGCCTCTGCGGGTTTAAAGTCCACTGTGACAGATACATCAGACGCGGGAATTGCGGATCCATAGAAACGAATCGCATTTTTATCAGCCAGATAGCTCCATCCATTGGTGGTGCTATTTGGGATTATCACACCATTAATTTTAACCACAATTGAACTTAAAATTGGTTTTGATGACAATTTATAGTCGGTGATAATTTGGACGATCCGAGCTCGGATGTTCGAAACCGCAGCGGAAAGATCAGAACTGCAGATAGAATCTTTCGTTCCCCCTGAAGCATCTGCAAGACCAATAAACGTCAATCCCGCCTCCGCATAATCATTAAAGGTTTTACATTGGCTTGAGATACTCAATACCCCGATAAAATTGAAAACCCATGATCGACTGCCATCAACCCATGGAGCCTTCACGCTATCCAGAAGATTCGTATAGTAAGTGACGGCCGAGGACGATTTGCTTTTATCATCCTCATCCGACAAAGCGATCACGACCAACAAGGCGTCGTTTCGTAAAAAACCACTGCCCTCATTTGCTTGATAACTGGAAGACAAAACAGTTTCCATAGACTGTAAGCCACGCTCAAGGTCACTGCCGTCCTGCCCGACGACCAGACGCGACTGCATCAATGCCGTGACATTCGGAGTGCTTGAAGTAAAGTAGCGAGGATTTCCAATCAGATGACCACCCGTTGGATTTGTTCCACCCATGCTGGAAGTTACCACTGCCATGTGATAATCCATCTTCAGAGAATTCAACTTGGCCATCATATCAGGAATTTGTCTGCTCAAATCAGACTGATGCTGTTGCATGGAACTTGAGTTGTCCATGATCCAAAGAATATCGACCTTATTATTATAAGTAACACTTTGATTGAAGTTATCGGATGCTGGGGGAAGATCAAACTTCACATCTTGGCAAGCCGTTAAAAGGCTCACCGCAATGATTGCCAACCCTGGCAAAATTCTGATTTTCACAAAATCCTCCGTACGCTACCCAATAACACATTAAAGAGGGCTAAGCTGCCTTCGTCGTCGTGTAATTCTTGATGCTCTCGCGTACGGACTGACTGAGCGTCGTAAATTTCACACCATATCTAACCGAGTCTGTACCTTCAGATCCCGCATCTTTCACAAACTGCTTACTCACGATTTGGCAAACAGCATTGAAAGGAGGGACTCCGTCACCTGGTTGAAAATGTAAGAAAAGGGACTGACCAGGTTGCAGATGAGGATTATCAATCAACACACCGGCTCCACCTGCACTAATCTCTAAAGCTTGCCCACGGAAAACAGTTTTATTGTTATGAACAATCAGAGAGGCACCATAAGTAGCGCGAGCATGACGGCGACGGAAGAAAATCTCTGCCAATCCCGTGTCACGGGATTCCTGCATCGCGCGAATTTTTTCTGGCAAAAATTCTTCTACTTCGGCCACACGTTTCCAAGATGGCATCTTGGCATGCCAAACATAGTCGTATTCAAACAATGTTTTTTCTTGAAGCATTTGCACAACTTCAAGCTGTGAAAACGGACCGTAGTTATTGCCTTCTTTAAGGATGAACCATTCTTTGTCGCGAAGATTATTTTCAAGCGGAACCACCGTCGCCGGTTTTTCTGGACGAGTTTTTGGTTTTTGTGAAAACTTCGCAGAAAACTCAGGATGCTCTAAGAGCATGACCCAGTCTCCTAATGTTTCATCATAGATGTAATCAGTCAGTTGATGCTCTTGGGCTTCGATCTTATTTAGTACAGTCTCAAGTGTGTACGGCCCAATATGAGTTCCATTGTTGGATAAATAATACTGCTTTGCCATCTGATCTGTGCTCCTTGATGAGATATATCGGTGCAAACCAGACTTGACTTAACTGTTGAGAAGTAAACATTTTATCTTGAATTTTATGCTCTTTTTTTGTCGAACTTTTAGACAAAATTAGGATTTAATCGCATCAAGATCAGCGCCCAAACTCCGATATATTGCTAAAGGATAAAGAACTATTTCAGCTCTCTCAGCATTAAACCGATATATATTTATGATCTTCGAACAAAAGAAAGATATGAAAACCAGAAAAAACATCCTCATAGTCGACAAAGACTCTGAGATCGAGCACCTCGTCCGAGAACCGCTTATTGCTCAGTTGAAAGACTCAGGAGTGTCTCCGGTTTTAGTTCGCGCTAAGGATGGTGCTGATGCGGCCGTCAAAACAGAAAATCAGAAATTCGACATGGTCTTAATAGATACGGAAGTCCCTCGTTTGATGGATGGTGAATTTGTCTATGGCCTTGCGACCTATAAAAACACCCAAGATGCCGACCTAATCGTAATCAGCCAGCAAGAACTTGGCGATTTGCCTGAGACCCTTCGCCATTGCCAATTTTTTAAAAAGCCAGTCACTCCAGACGACCTTATTATGGCGATGATTAAGGCTCTAAACACTGCTTCCCATGGAATCCACCCTAAACATCCGACCGGTGCTGCTGGCGCGAAATTCGCCGTGGATGTTCGAGTCATTAATTCTATCATTACCTCTACCACAAATGTTCTGGCTCAATTTGGAGTCAGATCTGTCACTATGGGTAAAGCTGGACCAAAGTCTCCGCACGAGCCTCTTTTAGGTGAAGTCTCTTCTGTGATTGAAATTAAATCCCAACTATTTCAGGGGTACCTTTGTATTTCCTTTGATAAGGCCAGCTACCTAGAAGTTGTGTCTGCGATGTTAATGGAAGAACAAACAGAGCTGACACCTGACAACCAAGATGCTGTTGGTGAAATCAACAACATTATCTTTGGTAATGCCAAGGCCGAGATTTCAAATTACGGTGTGCAGCTCACAGTTCCCAATGTGATATTAGGTCACAGCCACGTGGTCCCTTGCCCTCAAGGTTCTGCCGGCATGCTGATTCCATTTAATACCGGCAAAGGAAACTTCTATATTTCTGTCATAGCTGTGCCTGTTACAAACCGATAGCCGCCAGCCACTCGGGTGTCGGCATAATAAGCTTTCTTTCCTTGATATCGAAAAGTCCAAATACAAACACAGCCTCACTAGCAACCGACCCATCTTCTTTAATCATACGCTGAATCATGCGACCAATTTTTCCGTTATAGTCCATCATCTCAGACATGATCGTTATGGTTTCACGCAGACGGATCTCTTTAAGAAATTTCAAGTTCACTTCTAAAATCACCGGCCCCTGCTGGCGCTTGTGGATCTCTCTAAATCCAAAACCTCGGGACGTGATCATTTCCCAACGGGCTTCTTCATACAATGACAAATAAGTGGCATTGTTCACATGCCCATAAGAATCAATATGGGTTTCTTTGATCTGTAACCTATAGGAACCGATTTCATCCATAACAACTTCCTTTACTTCAAAGCCTCACGAATATAAGCCGACGCTTGATCCAGGGCCCAAACCACCACAGCGATAACTGCGATGATACAACCTACTTCACGCCACATCGCTTGTCCTTGGTATTGGATCAACATTGTTCCAATACCACCTCCACCGACTAACCCTATGATCGTCGCCATACGCACGTTGATGTCCCAACGATAGAGCGTAAATGAAATATAAGGCAGAACGACTTGAGGAACAATCGCATACCAAATGGTTTGGAGTTTATTAGCTCCCGTGGATTCAATCGCCTCAAGGGGACCTTCTTCGACAGACTCCACCATTTCTGAATACTGTTTTGCTAAGGAGACCACAGAATGAATCATCAAAGCCAACATTCCCGCAAAAGGCCCAATCCCCACCCAAACAGAAAAGATAATCGCCCAGATCAGCGCTTCGATCGAACGCATGACATTTAAGACAGTTCGCAGGGCCAGGTAGATCACATAAGCAACTGGCCCACGCATGATATTTTTGGCACAGAAGAAACTTAGAACGAACGCCACGGGAATCGCCAAGCTCGTTGCCAGGAAAGCCATAAAAATGGTTTCGATAATATTTAGAACAGCTCTTGGCAACACTTCCCAATTTGGATTGAGCAAGTCCTTAAATAAACGTACTGCCCCGGCAATCCCATTGTGATCTAACAGCTCTACCACTGAAAACTGCGTTTTTATAACCGAGACCGCAATTGCCACCACCATGACGACAGCGAATTGCCAACCCCAAAAACTTCGATACCACGAATGAGTGTCTTGAGCTTTTTTATCAAACAGCATTCCACCCAATGTCGTGATTTTCATTTTATCTAGAAGCCAACTGCTCGTAGCACCTAAGACTAAGAATAGCATGACATATACTAGATCTTGCGCCAGGTTCAGAAGGGTCTCTTCATGGGCCACGAACAATGCCACCGTCAACACGCTCAATAAAAAAACCACACAAATGGCATCAAAGACGATCCGGCGAAACATCCTGCGCTCCTTCTCCGTAAATTCTTTGAAACCATTCTTCTGTAATTTCTTCTGGTTTTCCGGTGAATACGATTTGACCTTCTTTCAAGGCAATCACTCGGGTCGCGTATTTGCGAACCAACGAAAGAAAATGGAGATTGGCGATGACTGTGATCCCTAGCTCTTGATTGATCTTCTTCAGGTAATCCATCACCACATGGCACGTCGCCGGATCTAAGGACGCGACGGGCTCATCCGCTAAAAGCAGGGTCGGACTTTGAGTCAATGCTCGTGCAATTGCAACTCGCTGTTTTTGTCCTCCAGAAAGCTGATCAGCCCGCAAGGAAGCTTTGTCTGCAATTCCCACCAGCGTCAGGTTCCTCATCGCCTCTGACTTTTCTTGCTCAGAAAAAAGACCCAACAAACTTGGCCAGGTCGCCTTTTGCCCCAGCCGTCCCATTAGGACATTCTTCAAAACGCTTTGTCGCGGAATTAAATTAAAATGTTGAAAGATCATTCCCATTTTTCGTCGAAGGTCACGAATGTCACTTTCGCTTTTGGCCTGGGCTACTTCGCTTCCTTCAAAGAAAACTTCTCCGGATGTTGGTGTTTGCAAGCGGTTCAAACAACGCATGAGAGTCGACTTTCCGGAGCCACTCAGTCCGATGACCACCAAGAACTCGCCCTTTTGTACATCAAAACTGACCCCGCGTAGTGCATGAACACCGTTGGGATAAGTCTTGGTTAGATTCTTGACGGATAAAAATGGTTCAGCCACTACTTTTTCTCCGGAGCCATGGTCCGAATTATTTCGCGAACCGTGTCATAGTCAGCGTCACTAGCTTTCTTAAGGTTGGTCGCTCCCAACATTAAATCCAATGACTTGCGACCTTCTGGTGTCGCCACAAATTGTAACAACACATCGCTGATGTTTTCTTTCATTTCTTCAGGCATATCTTTTCTAAAAACGATGGGATCATTAGGAATCGGTTCAGAGAGTTGGACAATGACCACCTTTTTTTCCACATCAGGATACTGCAACTTCACCAAGCGACGCGCATCTTCGATATGACCATCTTGAGGAGGACTGTAGTAAGTCGCTCCTCCATCGACTCTTCCTTGGTAGATCATCATCACCACCGCGTCATGATTCATCGCAAAGACAGTTTGCTTAGGTTCGACATGTTGATCATGCAAAGTTTTAAGAGGGAGTAAATATCCCGACAAAGAAGATGGATCGACAAAGGCCATCTTCTTGCCTTGGAAATCTTTAAGAGTTTTGATTCCACGATCACTGCGTGCGAGCAGTTGAGATTGATATGTTCCAAGACCATAGCGAATCACCGTCAAGCGTGCTTCGGCACCGTAGGATTTGTGTGCCATATAGTAGCCATAGGTATTTAACGCCGCCACATCAGCACGATTTGTTCCAAAGGATTCGACCACCGCAACGAAGGAGGCCGGAATCGTGATTTGAAACTTATAAGGCGTATGCTTTTCCAAATACTCTTTCAAAATTTTGGAGTTGTCTGAAAGAACTTTTGCATCGACGGATGGTACGAGATGAAACTTGATAGGATTTTCCGCTGTACCAAGGGCAGGCTTTCGAAATTGGCAACCCGCAAAAGCAAAAGCTGTCGCAAGGATTGAAATCGCAACAAGTCGTTTCATGATGAAACCTCCAAATTCATTATAGAAAATCACGATTTAGGGGCAAGGAAACCTTTGCTTAACCAGGACCCCCTAGCTAATATGATCCCTATGTTGGATAAAATTCTTGTCAACATTCAGACGCTGACATCCCAAGGACAAAAATGCCTCGTTGTCTTTGACTTAGACTCGACCTTGTTTGACGTCAGCCCGCGCATTTATCGCATTCTTTTGGATTTTGCAGATCAGGCCGAAAATAAATCTCGCTTTCCAGAACAGGTTGCTTTGTTTAAAGATATCCAAACAAAGCATACCGATTGGGGTATTACGAATGCTTTGCAACGGGCAGGTCTAGATGGACATCATGAGGACTTCCAAATAGCGGTCCACGATTTTTGGCATAAGAACTTTTTTTCAAATGAATATTTAAAATACGATACGCCCCATGAAGGAGCGGTGGAATACGTTCATGCAGTCCTTCGCTCTGGCGCTGAGGTTCGTTATTTGACAGGTCGTGATGTTGTTCGCATGGGTTCGGGAACTGTTGAAGAAATTAAACAGTGGAAATTTCCCTTAAATGAAAAAGCTCATTTGGTATTAAAGCCAGATAAAAAAATGGACGATGCCAGATTCAAAACGGATTGGTTCCTCGAAGCTTTAGCTAGTGGTTATGATAAAATTATCTTCTTTGACAATGAACCGGTGATCTTGCATTTAATGGCAGAAAGATGCCCTGAAGTTGAAAGCATTTTTTTTGATAGCACTCATTCGGGAAAAGCAGAACCACCAGCTGACTTGCCACGAATTGTGAATTTTCTTTTGCCTAATAAGGATTCTTAGATGCTTTATCTTGTCGCCACTCCCATCGGGGATACTAGTGAAATTTCGTTGCGCGCTTTGCAAGTTTTAAAGGACTGTGAAGTGGTTATCTGTGAAAGCACAAAAGAAGCCTCTAAGCTTTTAAGGGCCCATGGTATTTCAGGCAAGACTTACGAAATCTTGGATGAACATTCCAAGCCAGAGGATAAAGCAGCGTTAGTACCTCTCTGTGAACAAAAAATGGTGGCGCTAGTGACAGACTGTGGGACACCAGGGTTTTGTGATCCTGGCGCGGACTTAGTCCGGTTGTGCAGACAAAAAAATATTCCAGTGAAATCCGTCCTGGGTGCTTCAGCTCTTATGGGCTTGCTGTCTTTGAGTGGTCAACGTTTGGACGAATTTGTCTTTAGAGGTTTTGTTCCCGCTGAGACTGAAGCAAGAGCAAAAGCTTTGCGTGAACTAACCAAAGAAAAACGTGCCATCATTTTGATGGACACCCCATATCGTCTAAAAAAGATGTTAGGCGATATGAAAGATCACTTCCCACAACGTCGCATGCTTTTAACTCTGAACTTATCCCAGGAAGATGAAATCTCCTTGGAAGGAACAATCGATCAAATCGCAAAAAAAGTTCCTATGGACAAAGCAGAATTCATGCTTTTGCTTTACCCTTCATGATAAAATCTGGTCTGATTTCACTTCCTGTTGATGCTTTTATTCCTGAGATTCAGGAAAAAATGCGTACAGGTCAAAACCTGGTTCTCACGGCAGCTCCGGGTGCAGGTAAAACCACCCGTTTGCCTCCGGCCCTTTTAGATATCACTTCCAAGAAAATAATCGTACTAGAGCCGCGGCGTATGGCGGCCATTGCGGCAGCTCATCGTATTGGCGAAGAATGCGGTTGGACTGTCGGTGAAGAAGTCGGCTATCAAGTTCGCTTTGCTAATAAGACTTCGTCTAAAACTCGGTTGATTTTTATGACCGAAGCTTTGCTCGCTCGGCAAATGTTGGACGATCCAGAGTTACAAGACGTCGATATGGTGATCTTGGATGAGTTCCATGAACGATCTCTGCATGTTGATTTGGCCTTGGGACTTTTGCGAGAGCTACAGGAACTTGGTCGTGATATAAAATTACTCGTGATGTCAGCAACATTGGAGGCAGAAAAGATTTCCAATTATCTGGGAAATGCTCCCATTGTCAGTGTTCCGGGCAAGTTGTTTGAGTTGGAAGTCGTTTATCAAAAGAGCTCACACACCTTACAAACATTCCCAAGCTTTTACGAAAATCTAAGCCAAACTGTGCGTGAGGCCGCTGGTAAAACGGATAAAGATATTCTGGTATTTTTACCCGGCGTTGGAGAAATCGAACGGGCTAAAGACAGCCTCGCCAATTGGGCCGAGGGACGCAAAATTGATTTAGTTGTGTTGCACGGATCTTTAAATCTGGAAGATCAACGCCGTGCCTTGCTGCGGGGACCTCGCCAACGAGTTATTTTTTCGACCAACATTGCGGAATCCTCCGTCACGATTGATGGCGTGAACACCGTCATTGACACAGGCCTTGCGAAGAACATGAAACAAGATTACCGCACGGGCTTTTCCCGTCTGGAAATGGGTCGTATCAGTTTATCCAGTGCGATTCAACGCGCGGGCCGTGCGGCCCGTCAGTTTCCAGGCATTGCCTATAGAATGTGGAATAAAATGGACGAGATTTCGTTTTCCAAAAGCGAGATCGCGGAAATCCAGCGCGTTGATTTGACTGAAAGTTTGTTATTTTTAGCTGCTCAAGGCGTTACCGACTTTCAAAAATTTTCTTGGTTTGAAAAGCCTGCAGTGGTTGCCATCGATAAAGCCACTGAATATTTAAAGCTTGCAGGCGCTCTGGATGCTATGAATAAGATCACAGATCTAGGGCGAAAGATTTTGCACTTTCCCCTGCCATTTCGTTTGGCAAAATTAATGCTGGTGGCTGCAGATAGAAACTCGCTAGAGTTGGGTGCTGATCTTGCCGCCATTTTACAAGAACGTGATTTCCTTCGTCGCGAAGCAGTCAGTTCCTTTGTGGGTGATAAAACAGAATGTGATCTTTCAGTACGACTAGATCTTTTGCAGCAGTTTAAAAAGTCAGGCAAAGCTCCCCGTGAAGCGAGCTTCATGGCTTTACAAACCGTCTCTCAATCGGCCACGCAGATTTTGTCTTTAGCAAAAAAATTAGGTCCCGCAAAAAATATCACACCCGAAGATATGAACTCAGAAATGCGCACCTTATTGCTGCGTGCTTTCCCTGACCGACTGTGCCGTCGTCGTGGTCAATCTGAACGCGCTTTGATGGTGGGCGGTCGTGGCGTGAAACTGCAACAAGAGTCTTTGGTTAAAATCTCGGAGTTCTTTGTGGCCCTCAATGGGGTCGAAGGCAACAGTGATTCCGAAACCATCGTGAGTCTGGCCTGTGGCTTTTCCAAGGACTTTATTCTTTCGCACTTTAAGGAAGAAATTCAAAAAGTTCGCGATCTGACTTTCATTGAAGAAAAGGGTCAGTTCTTCGTGCGTGAGTATAAATCATTGTTCGGCTTGTCGTTGGAGGAGCCGTCCTTATTGCCTGCCTCCCCCGAAGATGTGGAAGCGAAACTTCCCCAGGTGCTTGTTGAAAAATGGGATTTAATTTTAAAAAACAACGAAAAGCTTTCTGAGTGGTGGGAGCGTCTGTCTTTCTGGCGTCGTCATATTGAAATTGGCACCATTGAGTCAGATTCTGTCTGGACTGATAATCAGGTTGAAGAATGGAAGCTTGAAGCATTTACTCAAGCCAGTATGGGCGAAAGAAAGTTGCAGACCTTCTTTGAAAAAGATCTGGTTTTCTTTTTTGAAAATGTATTTCCCCAAGACTTCGTGCGCGTGTTCAATAAGGAACTTCCGGCGCGAATCACCGTTCCTAGTGGAAGCCATATCAAAGTGATCTATCCTTCTGACAAGGCCCCTTATCTGGAGGTTCGTATTCAAGAAGTTTTCGGGATGATGGAAACACCAAAAGTCTTATTTGGAAAAGTGCCATTAACGTTCAATTTGCTAGGACACAATTTCAGACCTGTTCAAGTGACTTCTAACTTGGAAAGCTTTTGGAAGAATGGCTACCCCGAGGTTCGTAAAGAGTTGCGGATTAAATACCCCAAACATCAATGGCCCGAAGATCCCGCAGATGGGACTCCTGAAGCCAAAGGTCGAAGACGATTCTAGGTCTCTTCTATTAAAGGGCTGACTTCGTTTTCTTCTTCGGGAGTCCATTCTAAGAGGGACATTTCGGAGGTTTTTGTCCAGTCGACTTTGACTTTATTTTCGATGCGAATGGAGACTTCATTGCCACTGATGGTCCACAGAAGGGTGTCGCCTTTGGAGATTCCTAAGGCTCTTCTCACGCGTGCAGGAATGGTCGTCTGGTTCTTCTTTGAGGCTTTTGAAGTTGCAGCTGTCTTACCCATGCTGAGATCTCTCCGATACCGATATTTGAAAAAACGCACCTTCAGAATAGGTCGAGCCCTTTTCGTTGTCGAATAACTCCCACAATGACCGTCCAGAAACCCATCTTTGTACCAGTTATTTGCCAAGCCAGCTTAAAAAATACTTAGGTGTATAAATGAGAATTAATTTTGTTAAATCGCGGACTTTTCTTACTGACAAGCCCGGAACGGTCTTGCTAAGACCGACCCTTCAATAGAAAGGAGATTTTTATGAAAGCTTTGCTAGCACTTTTCGCTCTCAGTTTTGGTTTTCAATCACAAGCAGCAACTAAAAGTCTTCTCTATTGTAAAAACATCGACAAGGACGACCTGAAGTCCATTACGATTCAAAAAAATGACGATGTTAAAATTGGTGGGATTTTGGAATTGGTAGAAAATCACAGCAATGGCCCGGCCAAAGAAGTCATAATTCCAGAACAAGACTTTCGCGATGGTTACGTGAATATTTCTTCGAATGGGGCCACCGATCGTATTCTTCTTCGTAGAAACGAAAAATGGTCTGTGGCGGAGCTCCGAGGAGACTACCGCATCGTTACCCCAGCAGATTGTGTTATGGAATAATCCGAAGATTTATGAAAGCCCTCCACAGCTTATTGCGGAGGGCCTCAGGTCATTTACCAGCCAGGTAAACGACGGCGACGATTCTTTCTGCGAACGGGAGTAGCAGTACTTGTACTCTCACCTTGATTTGTGTTCACAGGAGTCGTTTCTAATTCTACCGTTTTCATAGCCGAACTCCTTTCGTGCTAGATTATTTGGCACTCCCCTATTATCTCAGAGTCGCATCGCGTTAAGCGAACTTTTTAATATTAGTTTTTCATCATAGAAAAAAGGTGCCTGCTTCTTTTGCAGAAAAAGAAGCAGGCACCTTTTTGTTTTTTTACTTGAAGAAGATGTCCTTCACGATCCAAAGGGGGCCGATGAGAAGGAATTGGAGATCCTTAAGGAAAGAAGGAGCTTTGCCTTCTAGCTTGTGGCCGTAAAATTGACCGAACCAGGCCGCAATAAAGATCGCAGTCAGAACGAGCCAAAGATGGGTGTGAAATATCTGGCCCAAAGCATAAAGCACAATATAACAGATCAAAAGCTGCCCCAACATCACGGCGAAGGGCTTCGGTCCCAGGGTAAAGTACCACCCCAAAGCAATCGCTATAAAAATTTCGCCGAGCTTCAATGGGCCCAAATGCACCGGAATCTGCAATAACAACCCCACGACTGAAAGGAAAATCAGGGGCACACAGATTTTGTGAATCAGCCGATTTTGAGGGTTTTGATGACTTTCGCTATATTCGGAAAACCAAGATT
>JBLMWG010000127.1:0-11997 GCA_050257115.1 Bacillota bacterium | reverse complement strand
GTTTGGGTAATTGCCGTATTTAAATCCGCACTAGAGTTAAAGAAATTTCGCGTGATACTCACACCAGAGAGAGACTTTGAGTCTTGCCTTTCCACGCCAATGGCTCGTCCGGTGTAACGCTCAAACCGTGAGGTTAAACTTGTTGCCACGTTATCAACTGGCATTCCGGGATAAAATGAAAGAATCTGCACGGCAGGTAAGTTCGCCGCAGGCAAAAGATCTTTCGGCAACTGAGTCAGAGCCAGTCCTCCCAGAAGGATCGTAATAAGGCAAGCAACGACAATAAAGTAGGGATATTGAATGGCAAAGAGTATCAGCCCATTAGAGCGGGCGCCATCATGATGTTCATTCTTTTGGCTCATAGAGAATCCAGTCTTAAAAGGAAAGGACAACCACACAAAGCGATCGCCTGTTCGGTAAAGTTATTGTTTAACATTAAAACTGACTTTCAATCCGGGAGACTTCTTCACTTTGAATCCGCTGTCTTGTACCAAATCCGCTTTGCTCACTAAAATCTCACAACGGCCTGTCGGTACAAATTTTGATCCGGCTCGAGTGGCACAGACCGTGGACTTGTACATGATCTCATTGGCAGAATGCGAGTAGGTCAAACCCGGGACAGAGATGTCTTCGGCCTTTGGAAGTGGTCCATCAGAATCCTGAATGGTGGAATCAACGTAATAAGTGGTAATCCATGCACGAGACAGTTCCGGGTTTTCAATATTGGCTCTAAGCTCAGCCTTGATATGACGGGTGTCGCTTGTGTGGTCCGCAACCACTGTTTCAAAAACTGTCCCCGCAAATGCAGCATTTGCGACGAATAAGGCAGCTGAAACTAGGATACTTTGGGTCGTTCTCATTAAACCTACTCCTTTTGGTTATTGGAGAAAGGTTAAACGTTGAACTATACAAGCAGATGAATGGAAGATGACAATTTCATGAAGGAAAGATGACGTTTTCTTAATCTTTCTCAGGCAAGAATAGATAAAAAGTCGAACCTTTTCCGACCTGGCTTTTTACTTCCATCTTTCCACCATGCACCATGGCGATACTCTTGACGATCGAAAGCCCCAGGCCATTTCCCCCGGTACTTTGGGCCCGCGATTCCTCAACTCTAAAAAATCTTTCGCCAATAAAGGGAAGGTCCTTAGCTGAAATACCCGGCCCCTCATCGGTCACAGAAATGACCATAAATCCAAGCTCTTTCTGAGCGCGGACGTAAATACGCGATCCTTCCGGAGCAAGTCGTATGGCATTCGATAAAAGATTTCCAACAGCTCTCTGTAGCAAAGTCTTTTCGGCCATGATAGTCAGGTCACCCTTAATTTGCAGTTCAATCATCAAGCGCCGATCGTCGGCAGAGGCCTGATAAAAAGAAATAATATTTTCTAGCTCTAAAGAGAGATCAATCTGTTGCTTGTGAATTTCCTGGGCCGGTTGCTGTGAACGAGCAATGAACAAAAGAGAGTCAATAATGGGTTTAAGCCTTCCACACTCCTCAACTGAAGACTCAAGCAGACTCTCGTATTCCTCTACCGAGCGCTCCTTGGCCAATCCCACTTCAAGAGATCCGCGAAGATTATTTAACGGCGTTCGTAATTCATGCGCCATATCGGCAGAAAATCGACTGAGGCGTTCAAAACTCTCCTCAAGACGATCTAACATATTATTCAATGTCTTTGCAAAATCAGCAAATTCAATGGGCAACATCGCAGGATCAATGCGCTCTTTAATATCCCCTGAACTTACAGTTTGCGCCGTTGTGGCAATTTTTCGAATAGACCCAACAACCTTTTTCACCGTCAGCCTTGCGCTTAAAAGACTGGCTAAAAAGCCAAATGCCAAAATATAAACTAGAGCATGACGAAGTGTTTTTAGCACCCCTTCTTCACTGGTTCTTTCAAGAGCAATTTGTACTAAGGCGGACTCCAGCCCGCGAGATGTTTTGAGCGGGACATGAAAACTTCCCATATCAAAAATATGATCTTCGATGGTCGTCCTGACTAAAGGATTCACTCTTCCCGCATCTTTGATATTATCGGGAAAACTATCCCAAATCTGTGCATACTTAACTTTTAAGCTGGGAGTTTCCGTCACTAACATGCCATTTTCGTCAGTCACTCGCACATAGATTCGTTCGTAGGACTTGCGTGGCCATTCTTCCTCGACCCTATGAATCAGGCGTGTGGGATGATTTGGCTCCTGATTGAAAAGATCACGGATCGTTTCAAGGCGGTCACTAATTGTGGCTTGATCTTTGTTGTATAACTCTCGATCTACCGTCAGGTAAATCAATCCCCAGCACCCCAAGAGTAAACCGTAGGTCAAAAGGCAAGAATACAAGGTCACTCGAAATGACAGGGAACGCAGAATCACGAAGACTCCTCATCCCGCAAAACATAGCCAAGTCCTCGGACCGTATGAATCAACTTTTTCCCCTGCCCATCTACTTTAGCCCGAAGACGGGCAATATGCACGTCGACGACATTCGTCTCACTATCAAAATTAACATTCCATACTTGATCGGCAATCAGCGTCCGCGAAATAACGTCGCCAGCCCTTCGAGCCAAAAGGGCCAACAAGGCAAATTCTTTGGGAGTCAAATCCAAACGCTTTCCACGCCGAAATGCGAGGTGCTTAGTAAGATCTATTTCCAAATCAGATATTTTTAAAGTTTCAACCATTCGCGCAGAAGATCGTCGCAAAAGGCTTTTTACCTGAGCAAGAAACTCAGTGAATGCAAAGGGCTTTACAAGATACGCATCAGCGCCGGATTCAAGCCCACGCACGCGATCCGCCAATGAATCCCGTGCAGTTAAAAATAACGCTAATGTATGAACCCCTGATGCTCGTAATTTCTCAATGACGGTCCAACCATCCATCTTTGGCATCATGACATCAATCACCAAAAGATCGTAGGCTCGTGACATCGCAAGCTGAAATCCCTCTTCACCGTCATGAGCCACATCAACAATGTACCCCTGCTCGGTGAGCCCTTTTTCTATAAAAGATGCCGCCTTTACTTCGTCTTCGATTACTAGAATTCTCATACATCTCTTAGTCTATTAAATTTCTCCACAAACTGCTCCAGCTAAAAAGTCTTGTCAATCGGGAAAGATAAGAACAAACCTCAAGATACCCCGCACCTTCACCCGACCAACGTCTTTTCTCTGGCGAACACATCTCTATATCTCCTGCTTATGATCTTCATTGCAGATCCTAAATACATAATATAGATTCGCGATATGGCGACCCATGTATATATAAAAAAGAAGAAGTCAGTTGCAGTCGATGGCCTTGTTATTCTTGGTATTGGCGCGTTGATTTATAGCTCTTTCCTGTTTGCTGCGGAATGGGAAGCCAAGTTCAACCCTGGCTTTCAGATTGATCTCAGTCTCAGCGCACTTCCCGTCTATTCTCTTTTCTCGGCCATGCGTGGCCTCGGGGCTTATTTTATCTCCCTGATTTTTACGCTGATTATCGGATACTGGGCGGCAAGATCTAGCTCTGCGGAACGAATAATTCTTCCACTGTTAGATATCTTTCAAAGTATCCCAGTCCTTGGTTTTCTGCCCGGACTTGTCTTGGGTCTTGTTGCAATCTTTCCGCTCACAAATGTTGGCCTGGAGCTAGCCGCCATTCTCATGATCTTCACTGGCCAAGTCTGGAATATGACTTTCGCATTTTACTCATCCCTGAAGTCCATCCCCAGTGACCTCAACGAGGCCTGTGATGTGATGAATCTCTCAAAAACCCAGCGTTGCCTGAGATTGGAACTGCCCTTTTCAGCAGTCAACCTTGCCTGGAATAGTATTATGTCCATGGCCGGAGGTTGGTTCTTCCTGACAGTTTGTGAAGCCTTCACCCTGGGCAATAAAGAATATCGCCTTCCGGGCCTTGGGGCCTACATGGCCGTTGCCATCGAAAAAGGTGACACCCATGCCATGATAGCCGCCGTTTGCGCTATGGCATTGGTCATTATCATGCTGGATCTTTTAATTTGGCGACCGGCACTCAGTTGGGTGCACAAGTTCAGACTGGAAAACACGAGTCCGGGCGTTACCGACGACTACTTGTTGAAATTTATTTTTAAAAACTCTGTGGTCCTTCGCTTTTTTCAATCCAAACTGATCCAAAGAAAGCGCCAAAAATTAATCAAAGCTAAAATCCCGAGCATTATATGGCCCCGACATAAGGCACTGAAACTGCCAGCTTTGAATTTGCACTGGCTGACCCGCGTTCTTCAGGGATGTATTTTGTTTTTGCTGGTTTTTGGAAGCTACCGCTTGCTAGAGGTCATCTCTACCATCAAAAAAGATCAATGGGTTTTGATTATGACAAGCACAGGTCTCACCTTTCTTCGCGTGTGCGGATCTCTCTTGATCGCGACACTGTGGGCATTACCCTTTGGTATCTGGCTGTCTCAAGGGCAAAAAAGACTCAAGATTGCTCAGCCTATTGCGCAACTAATGGCCTCCTTCCCCGCCCCTATGTTATACCCCCTGGTCCTCAGTGTTTCCTTCGGTCTGGGCATTCATTTCAGCTGGAGCTCGATGATCTTAATGCTCCTGGGCGTACAGTGGTACATTCTCTTCAACACCTTGGCTGGTGGACTGAGGGTTTCAAAAGAAATCGAAGACTCCATGAATTTGATGGGCTCTTCCTCGTGGAGCAAATGGAGATATCTTTATATTCCCAGTGCCTTTCCAGCATTAGTCACGGGTTGGGTCACCGCCGCCGGCGGCGCCTGGAACGCAAGCATCGTAGCGGAATACTTATCCTACAAGGGAACAACGATTCAAACGGAAGGCCTCGGTTCACTCATTAGTCAATCAGCCGCAAAAGCGGACTTTCCAATGTTGACAGCCTGCCTCGTGATCATGGTTCTTTTTGTAGTTTTATTTAATCGACTTGTTTGGAGCAAAATCTATAAGATTTCCCAAAACAGATTTCGTTTGGACTTTTAAAAGGTGAACATGGACAAGAATCTCATAGAAATGCAAAATGTTTCAAAATCCTTCACTCTCGAATCCGGGAGAGAGTTTTTAGCCATCGAAAATATTTCTTTAACTCTTCACGAAGGTGAAGTGCTAGCTCTCCTTGGCCCGTCTGGATCCGGCAAGTCCACCTGCCTTCGCCTCATGTGTGGACTTCACACACCGAGTACTGGAAAAGTGCTCTCCCGAGGGAACGAACTTCATGATGTGAACTATGACGTCGCTATGGTTTTCCAGGCGTTTGCGTTGCTTCCCTGGGAAAGCGTCTATAAAAATATAAAACTGGCCTTAGAGCCTCTTAACATTCCGTCGGAAGAACAAGATCAACGCATTAAGAAAGTTATCGATCTCGTTGGACTCGAAGGTTTTGAGGAAGCTTACCCTCGAGAACTTTCTGGAGGGATGAAACAACGAGTCGGCGTCGCAAGAGCTCTGGTTATGGAAAGACCAATCCTGTTTCTAGATGAGCCGTTTAGCGCCTTAGATGTCTTAACTTCTGAAACACTTCGCCAAGAAATCATGAAGATTTACTTAAGCAAGAAGACGAGCATTCAATCCATGCTGCTTGTAACCCACAATATCCAAGAAGCCGTATTGATGGCCAACCGAATATTAGTTCTTGGTTCCAACCCTGGACACATTCGTCAAGAGTTCAAAAACTCCTTGCCGTATCCGCGAAATCCGGAATCCCCCGCCTTTAAAGATTTAGTTTCAAGAATTCATGCATCTATCACCGAAAGCTACATGCCCGATGCGCCGGAGCAACCTCTTACAACTCCAGGGAAGTCCAGATACGAAATTCTTCCACCCGTCTCCATCACAGAAGTCATTGGTTTGGTGGAGCTCCTTCACAGCCTTGGGGGAGAGCAAGATCTTTTCGAACTTGCAGAGCAACTCAATACGGACTTCGGCCATATTCTATTCCTGGTCAAAGCCGCTGAGCTCTTAGAGTTAGTCGACACACCAAAGCAAAATGTCGTTCTTACAAAAACCGGGACTCACTTTGTCGAGGGAGACATCAACACGAGAAAGCAAATGATGCACGAATCTCTTTCTCACCTTTCCATCGCTCAGCTGACCTCGAGCCTGCTTAAAGAAAATGGCATCGTTCGCATGCCAATATCAGATCTTGTGATCCAGCTCCAGTCACGTATGCACGGTGGCGCCAACATTGAAAAGATCGTAGAGACGCTCATTGGATGGGGTCGTTATGCTGAGTACTTTGGCTATAATGACGACACGAAAACAATTTATCTCGACGTGGGACAAGAAGCTCAGTAACACCTAAGACCTTACAAACGCCAGAAGCTCGGAAAAGTCTCGACCATCCGCTGCCTGGAGGGAGTGTATATACCGGGTGCGTGCATCACCATGTTCTTCCAAGGTGCCGCCTTTCATGTGCGCCCCCCAGCTAAATCGTGTTTGGTTCAAGCTGAACAGTAACACATCCGCCATCGTCCGCGCCCATCGACCATTCCCATTAGGGAATGGATGGATCCACACCAGTCGATGGTGAAAGCGAGCCGCGATTTCATCCAGTGGGTAGGTTTCATTTTCGATCCAATACCGTGCATCCCCCAAAAGCTTGTTAATTTCCGAAGGGATTTTAAACCAGTCCACGCCAATGGACTTGTCGGTCGTGCGATAGGCCCCCGCCCAACTCCAAACATGGCCAAACATATGCTTGTGCAAGTCTCGCATGAATTTTTCCGTCAACACCTCTTTGCGCTTTTGTGCAAAGGCCCACTTTTCACCTTGCAAAATATTATCTTGCTCGGCTGCATTCAGTTCTTTCTGAGTCGATATGTAAGACAACTTCAATCCCGCGATTTCGTTTGGATTCAAAGCCGTCGCCCCAGGCGGATATTCTAACTTTACTGAACTCATTTTAGACTCCACAAGCGGCGATCCAATTTATTTTTCAATTCATTTGCTAATTCCTGGTGGTGCAGCATTGTTTCCGCTTCGCCCGCCTTTTGCTGCTCTAGTTCCATCGTGTGCAATGTTGGTTTTAAAATTTCATAGGCCGCTTTGGAGGCTTGCTCGGTCACAATTTTTTCCAGGGACTCTTTCGGCACAATGGCATACACCA
Source organism: Bacillota bacterium (assembly GCA_050257115.1). Taxonomy (GTDB): domain Bacteria; phylum Bdellovibrionota; class Bdellovibrionia; order Bdellovibrionales; family Bdellovibrionaceae; genus Bdellovibrio. Next base: position 4,908 of record JBLMWG010000127.1, on the reverse strand, counting down.
ATTCACAGTTTAAAGCCCGCGCCGCTTTTTGTATCGTCTCAAGAGAAACTTTCTTATCAACTTCCCTTTGCTCCATCAATGTCACACCCGATTGCTGAATCCCCATCCTCTCGGCGAGCTGTGTGGTCGTCATTCCCAAGGCTTCGCGAATACTTCGAATCCAACCGGACTTGGGATTTATGACGGCTCTCGCCTCTTGGAACAAAGCCAGCTTCTGGTCCAGACTCTTGCGTTGAGTTTTAATGAGCGATTTATTAGTCTTCATATATTAAAGGATATATATATTTTATTTAAAAATCTACTATAAGATATTTATTGTAGTATTAATTATCTTCTTTAGTATATTTAAATACAGTGAATAGTTAAATATATTCAATATTTACAAATATTTATAAGGCAAACAGATAATTAATAAAACCGAGCAGGAAGCTCTGACATGCCAGGTAGGCTTTGAATTGACCGAAAGTCAGAGCACTCAGCCCTCTATTTACCCAAGGGCTTCATCACCAACAGCATCGAACGCGCGTTTGGTTTTTTCACGGATTTCTGTACGTTTACGAAGTGGATCTAGCAACGAGTAAATACAAGGCACCACAAACAATGTGAGGATCGTTGACACAAGCACCCCACCAATCAAAGTAATGGCCATAGGGCGCATGGTTTCAGAACCTGCTCCCCCAGCCATTGCCGAAGGAATTGCCGCAGCAATCGTGGCAACAGAGGTCATGATGATCGGGCGAAGGCGAATCGGACAAGCCTTAATTAAGGACTCAATCGCAGTTCCATTGTTTTGATCGCGAACCGTGTTCGTGAACTCAATAAGTAAGATCGAGTTCTTTTTCACAATACCCATCAAGAGCAACAAGCCGATCATTGAATACATATTCAACGTCTGTCCCGTCAGCAACAACGCAAAGAAAGCTCCCGAAAAACTAAACGGTAACGCCATAAGGATGGCGACGGGATCAATAAATGAATTAAATTGGCTCGCCAAAACCATATAGGCGATCACAAGTCCTAAGATCAAAGCAAAGATCAAGCTTTGGAAGGATTCCTTAAATGATTTCGCATTTCCGCTCTCATTAATCATATAACCTGGCGCCAAAATTTGGCTGGCAAGTTTTTGAACGCGCCCCATGGCTTCTTGCTGACTCGCCCCTGCCTTTAAGTTTGCAGTGATTGTAATCGCGCGCTGACGATTGCGTCGAGAAATCTGCTGCAAACTCGGATTCGTATTTTGCGAAGAAACTTTAGGAAGAGAAATTAAATTTCCTCGAGCATTGCCAATCATCAGAGTGTTAATCTGCTCCAACGGATTTCCCTCTTCAGCCAACTTCACGCGGATGTCATAGCGGTGACCACCTTGTGGGTACTCCCCAACTTTAACACCACCAATAAGAGAATTGATGGTGGAACCGATACTTTGAATGTCGATTCCGTGTTGAGCCGAAGCGGAGCGATTCGGGCGCACTTGTATTTCGGGCATCCCTAACAGGTAGTCCGTATCGATATCGGTCATCAAACCGCTCTTTTCCATTTCAGTCGTGATCTGTTGAGAATACTCCGCAAGTTTATCCCAATCATTACCAACGATTGTAAACTCAATGGGATATCCCTTCCCGTTGGAAAATCCTCTTTGTGAAAGGTCCATCAGAATTGGACGAACATCTTTGACGGACTTCATGAACTTACGCGCAACCTGCATGAACTCGGCCTGAGAAAGCCTGTGCCCAAACTGTGGATTTACCGGACGGTCGTCGTAATCTTTTAAGGACACATACACCATCGCTTGATTTGCATCGGAAGAAGACTTCATTGTGCCTGAACCAAATCCTCCGATCGCCGCATAGACTTGTTTTACTTCAGGCTGCTTATGAAGCCATGCTTCAATTTGTTGTGCTTGTTGATTGGTATAAGAAAGAGCCGTCCCCACTGGCATCATAATCCGTCCAATGAAAACGCTTTGATCTTGTGTTGGCGTCATCTCTTTGCCAATGAAGTTAATTGACGCGAAACTCACTGCTAAGAAAATCAATGAGCCGATAACCACGGTCCAGCGATATTGCAGTGTTTTTTGCAAGAGTCCATCGTATCGAACCCGAAGAAGTTCCATAAAGGCTTCAAATGCTTTTCCGATCTTAGTGGTTCTCTCTCCATGATGAACAAAGCTTGCACAGCGCATCGGTGTTATGGTCAACGACTCTACCAATGACAAGAACACGGCAATCGAAATCGTCACACCAAATTGCATAAAGAACTTACCGATAATTCCTTTCATAAAGGCCACCGGTAAGAAGATCGCAATAACGGCAACACTGGCAGCCATCGCAGCAAAAGTGATTTCTCGTGAGCCCACAATCGCGGATTCGATAGGGCCTCGTCCTTGCTCGTTGTAGCGGAAGATATTTTCCAGAACCATAATGGCATCATCGACCACGATACCGATGGCCAAGGTCAATCCAAGCAATGTGAAGGTATTTAAGGTATACCCAAAAGCATAGAGACCTATGAAGGCCCCTAACAAAGACGTGGGGATAGACATCAAGACGTTAAAGGTCGCAGAAAAACTCCCCAGAAAAATCCAGCAGACGATAGACGTTAAAAGGACCGCCATGATCAACTCATGGGTCAACTTGTGTACGGAATCTTCAATGAATTTAGTACTATCGAAATTCACATGAACTTGCATCCCTTTTGGAAGGAATGGAGAAAGCTCTTGAATTTTATCCTTCACAGCGCGCGCGACTGCGACCGCATTGCTGCCCCTTTGTTTACGAATACCTATCCCCAGAGCAGGTTTTTCGTTGAAGCGGGCAAAACGACGAACTTCATAAAGTCCAAAATTGGCATCGGCCACTTGATTGATCTTAAGCTGATTGGTGGGGTCTTGAATAACTTGTCCACCACGCGTGCCAATAATAAGAGACCTAAACTCATCCACTGTGTGAGCTTCACCCATCGTGCGCACATTGAATGACTTTTTATCTGTTTCGACAAAGCCGCCAGGAATCTCAGATTGCCCTTTGGTGATAGCATTTATAATATCGCCGATAGCAAGATTGTGTTTCTTCAAATCCTTAGGACGAACCGTCACTTCCATCACTGGATCCGTATATCCAGCCAGGGTGATATCTCCCACACCAGCGACCGTGGAAAAACGATCCTTCAAAAAATCCCGAACATACTGTGCAAGAAATAAAGGATCTCCGTCATAGGTCACCGCCAACATCATGATCGGTGAATCATCAGGATTTGTTTTCGACATTGTCGGTGGATCCATTTCCTTTGGCAGAAGCTTTTGAACTGCAGCTACCCGTGCTTGAACGTCTTGTAGGGCAACGTCAATATTGCGATCCAAATCAAACTCGACGGTGATTGTCGCTATCCCCGATTTGCTGGACGAGGTGATATTTTGCACACCTTCTACCGCCATAAGGGCACTTTCGATAGGATCGACAACCTGTGTTTCCATCACTTCCGGAGCCGCACCGTCCATCGAAACACTGACTGTCACTGTCGGGAAGTCGACGTCAGGCAGTTGACTCAGTCCCATTCGCGAAAACGAGATCAATCCAAAGATCATCATCGCGAACATGAGCATCCAAGCAAACACGGGGTTCTTAATCGAAATATCTGACAACCTCATAGATAGCTCCTGTACATCCTAAGGATCCTTAGTAAATATTCATTACCAAATTTTAAGCGAAATGGGTAAGCAAATATAACGATTAAAAAAACAACCCCTTGAACTAGTTAAAAATCCTATGGCAGCGAGAACATCGCTCCACAATTCTTCCATAATTGGATTTTGGTACTGATTCGGGGCCTCACTTTCGCAGAGCTCATCTGAGTATCACAGCTCCCACCTCCATCTAGTTTTTTAAAAAAATGTTTTCAGCCAAATGAAGTCTCACTACTCTTAGAGGGAGTTAACATTTGGTAATTTTATTGTGAGATCAAAGCGAGACCATCTATAAACCTTTGAAATTACTTTACTTTATCATCTCGAAACATGAGCCGAATGAAAGAATTTTAATTCCATTTAAATTCGGCCTTCATGCTCGATTGGTATCCTGTACCCAGAAGACAACAAAACCTTTCAAGGAGGTCCCAGATGAAGAAATCAGTTATTTCAACAATTACACTGTCCCTTTTGGTAAGTGGTGTGGCGATGGCACAGTCCTCAGATGTGAAACAGGACAACCAAGCCATTCAAGCGGACACACAAAAAATCAAAGCCGACAACCAAACTATCCAACAAGATAGAACCCGCTTGAAGCAAGACCGCACTGAACGAAACGCCGATCAGCAAAAGATCGTAGCAGACCGTCAGAAACTTCAGGCTGACAAAAAAAGTGGAGCTTCTCAGGACCAGATCACACAAGACAAGCAAGCCCTGCAAAATGATCGCAACGCCCGTAATCAGGAACAGCAAGAAGTGAATAAAGACAAAAAATCTCTTCAGTCAGACAAAGCCGAAAGACGCGAAGATCTCAAGAAAAGACATGGCGATCGCCAAAGAAGACATGCTGACAAACGCGGATAAGTAAATGCTATCTCTTTTTTTACCCTTCCTTATGTTTTTCACAACTCCAGCTCATGCAACTAGCATCGAGCTGGAGGTTTCTCAGAGCACCGAAACCAAATCCCAGCAAATTTCTGCAAACGGAAAATTCGCCTCTGACGAAGACAACACGTCCGGCAAAAAAGATAAAAACACAGAAACCAAATATCGTTGGGATCTGTCTTATACCCACACCTCCGTCGAAGTAAAACAACAATCTGGCGGCAGCATTGTCGACACCAGTCATGACGTGACTCTGGGAGCAAGCCTTGAAACTGTTTCGAATTTCTACCTCGCTGCAGATCTGGATTACTCAAGAACTCCGGATGAGAATTTGCAAAGCT
>JBLMWG010000126.1:0-9495 GCA_050257115.1 Bacillota bacterium | reverse complement strand
TGAACAACGGATTCAAACGGACGATCATGTACACGCCCGCAGTAACCATCGTCGCGGCATGGATCAGAGCTGAAACTGGAGTTGGACCCGCCATCGCGTCTGGCAGCCAAACATAAAGTGGAATCTGAGCAGACTTACCAGTTGCCCCAATAAACAAGAACAACGTGCCCAAGGTCACGGCGCCTAACCAAGAAGACTCAACAGTTGTTGGCGCCAACGCGTTCAACTCGTGGAAATTCAAAGTGCCGAATGTCATGAACAAAACGAACATACCCAACAAGAAAGCCGCGTCACCAACACGATTCGTGATGAATGCTTTCATACCTGCTGCCGCTTTTTCTGAGTCTGTAAACCAGAAACCAATGAGCAAGTATGAGCAAAGACCCACACCTTCCCAACCAACGAACATCACAAGCAAGCTGTCACCAAGAACTAACAACAACATGTTAAAGATGAACAGATTCAAATACGCGAAGTATTTTGCCACACCTTTATCATGGTGCATGTACCCGATAGAGAACATATGAATCAAAGTACCAACACCCGTGATCACAAGAATCATGATAGCGCTGATCTGATCGACAACAAATCCTGCGTTAATTTTGAACTTATCAACCGCCATCCATTCAAAGAAGCTGACTGCAATTCTGCGCGCATCTTCCGGCATGGAAATAAGATCTGATACTAATAAGATAGAAGAAACAAAAGAGATCGCTACGGCAACAGTCGCAATCACACCCGCCACATTGGCAGAGTGTTTTTTATAACGGAAGCCGTTGATTAGAAAACCAACAAGCGGACTCAGGATAACAATGGCCATTAAAACTGAATGATTCATTTGGCCTATCCTTTCAAGTGTTCAAAGAAGCGAATATTCACTTCGTTAAAGCGTTTAAAGATAGAAACGGCTAGCGCCAAACCCACAGCCGCTTCAGCTGCAGCGATTGTCATTACGAAGAACACCATAATATGACCTTCAAGATGACCCATGTATTTACTGAATGCCACGAACGTCAAGTTCACGGAGTTCAACATCAACTCAATGGACATCAAAAGGACGATGATATTACGACGAACCAATACGCCTGCCATACCCATTGTGAAAAGGATTGCGGCAAGAACAAGATAGTGGGTCAAGCCAATATTATTGATGAAATCAGTGTTCATGTGTTCCACCTTTACTGCGAGAAAGAGCTACGGCACCAACTGCGATCACTAAAAGAAGAACGCCCAATGCTTCAAAGCCGAAAATATATTTTGTGAACAAAATTTGTCCTAGTGCCTTCGTTGTTTCCATACCCGATCCAACAAGTACAGGATTGTCCGTAGTTTTTTCAACTATCAGACTTCTCGACATCGCAATGGCCCCAATCACAAGACCTGCCAGCAAACCAACAGAGGCGATTTTAAGAACCCCAGAAAGCTTGCCACGTGTGAAGGCTTGAATGTCTGCTTTTAAGTCGAAAAGCATGATCACCATCGTGAAGAGAACCATCACGGCACCCGCGTAAACGATCATTTGAACACCCGCAATAAAGAAGGCATTCAAAGTTACGAACAACGCGGAAATTCCAACCATTGTCATGGCCAGACTCAATGCGGAGTAAATAGGATTTTTCAATAGGATCACCATCAGGCCCGAGCCCAACGTGACGATCGCTAAGAACCAAAATAGAAAAGCGTCTGCTGTCACTTTTTATCTCCTTACAAAGATGCCAAGTAAATCACGAAAGCCGTGATGATTGTGTTCGCCAATGCCCAAGGGAGCATTGTTTTCCATCCTAAATCCATCAACTGGTCATAACGGAAACGTGGCAAAGTCCAACGAACCCAGATGAACACCCAAAGGAACAAGAAGAATTTAATGTTAAATACCAAGAAGTGAATCAACGCGACCAAAGCACTTGCCCAGTTCGCATTTGAAGTCACCGTCATAGCCCACTGATGAACTTGATCGACTGTTACAAACGGAATCCCATAGCCACCGAAGAAGAAAATCGCCATCAAACCAGAAGCGATCATCATATGGCCGTACTCACCGATAAAGAACATGTTGAACTTAAATCCACCGTACTCAGTATGGAAACCCGCAACCAATTCGGACTCACCCTCTGCCAAGTCAAACGGCAAACGGTTGGATTCCGCAAAAGTTGAAGAGAAGAACAACAAAGCCCCAAGTGGTTGGTAAAAGATACCCCAGTTTGGTAACCAGTTTGCTGCAATCGTGTAACCCATAAATTGGAAATGCAACGGACCTTGCTGAGCTAATGTCATGTCACTGAGATGGAATGTTCCATACATCATGATCACGCCGACAATCGAAAGCCCCAAAGCCAATTCGTAAGAGATTGTTTGTGCAGAAGCACGCAGCGCACCCATCAAAGAGTACTTATTTCCTGAACCCCATCCAGCCATCAACATTGTGTAGGCTGCCAAAGAGGAAACGCCCAAAATGAACACGATACCAACTCCGATATCGTAACCTTGAACTAGGAAAGTATAAGGCCCCCAAGTTTGACCGAACAATTCAAATGTCCCAACAGAAATCGGAGTCGACATTGGAATTGCAGAAAAAGCCACCGCACCTGGAATCAACGCGAATACCGGAGCTGCATAGTACAACAATGGTTTTGCTGTTGAAGGGACGAAAGCTTCTTTCGTTAAGAACTTCACGGCATCGGCCAATAACTGCATCAATCCTAAAGGACCGACACGGTTTGGACCCAAGCGGTTTTGAATGAAAGCAGAACCACGACGCTCAACCCATACAAGGATCGGCACGAGTTGAACCATCATCAAAAAGATAACAACGAGCTTAAGCCCGTTGACGATAATTTCGAATGCGTCTTTACCCATTCCCATTGATTAATCCCATTCCAATGCTTTTGATTTAACTTCCCAGAATAGACCGAAGATGAACACGGCCAAAAAGAAGATCATTGATCCAAATACAAATGCACCCTGACCCGCGGCAATGAAATCGCGAAATGATGTCGCCCATGGGTACATAAAAATGATCTCAATATCGAAAAGGATAAAGAGAATTGCCGTAAGATAAAACTTTACGGAAACTTTCGTATCTTTTTTATCGAGAGAAGGGAGACCACACTCGTAGGGCTCGTACTTAACCGGATGATAATGAACTTTTCCGCCGGTCTTAATCGATAGCCAGACAAGAAAACTGCCAAATAGCGCAATAAAAATAACGATGAAAATGATTCCACCGAGTGCCACAAACCCTCCAAAGTTGTCGTTATTATTTGGATTTCAATTAGTTATATATGTGGTGTCTCGGAAATCCAAGAAATATGAATGGAAACAAGGCGATAACCATGGCAACATGGGCTCACTAAATGAAAGCCGAAATGACTCACACAAGGCTCGAATCGATTCTCGAAAGAGCCTTTGAAACAACTCGCGGAAAAATTCAGGTGACCGGAGCTTCTTCTCCGCTCGCGCTCGCTTTCTTTTTGTCACAGACTTACTCTAAAAAAATCAACAGTTTGCCGCATCTAGTTGTTGTTGGCAGTCACGCTGAAGCTTTGGATCTACAGCAGCTTCTCTTGTTTTTTGACCCGCTTCGTCAGAGCACAATCTTACCCGCCTTTGACGTTTCACCGTACTCAGGACTTTATCCAAATTTGCAAAGCACTTCGGACCGAATCAAGTTTATTGCTAAAGCTCAGACGGCCAAGCCTGGAGAAATCTTCATTGCCTCCTCTGACGCGCTGACGCAAAAAACGATGCCGGTAAAAATCCTGAAAGAATTCTCGCGATCTGTGAAAATTGGCGATGAGCTTCCGGAGAACATCGCCGATTATTTAAATTCCTTAGGCTATGTCGCCGCACCGATGGTTGAGGATAAAGGGCAATTTGCCCTTCGTGGCGGTATCGTCGATATTTTTCCACCCACAGAAGATCAACCGGTGCGCCTGGATCTTTTCGGCGATCAAGTCGAGACGATACGACACTTTAGCATTGATGACCAAAGAAGTACGGATGAAATCACATCTTTCTTGCTGACTCCTGCTCGGGAAATTCTTTTTCGCGATGAAACTCATGAAAGACTTTTACAACGGGTCCGGGCTTCCGTTGATGATCGCCCCGTCGATAAAGCAGAAGCCGATGAAATCTTACGCGGACTTGTTTTAAAAAATAGCTTTCCTGGTATTGAGTTCTTACTTCCATACTTTTATGGCGACCTTGCAAACCCGTTAGATCATTTTCCTGGAGCACTCAACGCTTGGTTCTTGGATCCTGTGGAGATTTCTCGTTGCGCGGACGAGTCTTTAGCGGAACTCAAAACAGATTATGCAAACAGCACCAGTCACGTCATTCGCCCCGAAATGGATTTATTATTCACCGCGTTTGATCAAATTTCTTTCCCGGAAAATTCACGCCAAGTTTACTTTTCTTCCCTTGAGTACTTAGATACCGACGAAAACTCCAAAGAAAGTCATGTTGAATATCGTACTGCTTTAACTCAGGATTTTACAAACCTCTCCCTAACGAATCCCGTTGGTAGTGAACTTTGGTTACAAGCAGCAACAAACAAACTCCATAAATGGCGCGACGATGGTTATCGCATCTTTGTCAGCACAAAGAACCAAGCGCATATCGATCGACTCTCCCTTATTTTCGACAAACTTGATCTAAAATCTGCACGCACTAACCAAGATGAATATAAGTGGGATTCTTGGCTGCAAGAACAAGAGTCAAACAAACACCTGATTCACATCGTACCTCGCTTTCTTTCCAGCAGCCTCCGCTTAGAAGAAGAACGAATTGTCTTTTTGCGTGATGAAGATTTCTATGGAAAGAAAACGCGAAATAGAGAATCCTCAGCTGCACAAGACTTCCAAAAACAAGCAAAACGCTTAGCGTTCGGTGATTTAAAGCCCGGCGATCTGGTTGTCCACGTTAAACACGGGGTCGGTCAGTACGAAGGCCTCAAGATTATGAATATCGGTGGTGTTGAATCCGAATTCATTCAAGTTGGCTTTAAAGATAAAGACAAACTTTACTTACCGGTTTATCGCGTCGGCCAGTTGCAGAAATTTTCCGGCGCAGGTGCTACCACCATTTTAGATAAGCTCGGTGGTACAGCGTGGGAAAAAACCAAAGCCAAAGTTAAATCACATGTCCGAGATATCGCAGCTGACTTGTTAGCCCTCTATGCGAAGCGCGCGGAGATGCATCGCCCGCCCTTCACATTTAATGAAAGTGAAATATCTCTTTTCGAAAACGGATTCCCTTATGAGGAAACTGACGATCAAATGCGTGCAATTAATGATATCCTTAAAGACCTTAAATCCACAAAACCAATGGATCGCTTGGTCTGTGGTGATGTGGGTTTTGGAAAAACGGAAGTGGCTATGCGCGCAGCCTTTTTTGCCGTTCAAGCCAGAAAGCAAGTGGCGGTCTTAGCTCCAACGACTGTTTTAACCTTCCAACACTTTGAAACATTCAAAAAACGTTTCGAAGGATGGCCTGTTGATATCAGGGTCTTGAACCGATTTGTCACTCCCGCAGAAACCAAGAAAACCTTGCAGGATCTTAAAGACGGCAAAGTTGACCTTGTGGTTGGCACCCATAAACTTTTGGGATCAGCAATCAGCTTTAAAGATTTGGGATTGCTCATTATCGATGAGGAACAAAAATTCGGTGTGACTCATAAAGAGAAAATTAAAAAGATGAAGGCCAGCGTAGATACACTGACCTTGTCTGCAACACCCATCCCGCGAACCTTAAATATGGCGCTCGTGGGAATTCGTGATTTGAGTTTGATTAATACCGCTCCCGTAGATCGCCTGCCAACTCGAACTTTCGTCACCAAATTTGACGAAGAAACAATTCGCAAGGCCATTACCGCAGAGATTTCTCGTGGCGGACAAGTTTACTTCATTCATAATCGCATCGAATCTATTTATGGCTTGGCAGACGAAATTCGCAGCATTGTGCCTGAGGCGCGAATTAAAGTCGCTCATGGGCAAATGGAAGAGCATGAACTTGAAAAAGCGATGCTGTCTTTCTTTCATCATGAAATTGACGTTTTGATTTGTACCGCGATCGTGGAGTCTGGAATGGACGTGCCTCGGGCGAATACGATGTTTATTGATTCTGCCCATATGTTTGGTTTATCCCAACTCTATCAATTGCGCGGGCGCGTGGGTCGTTCCAAAACCAGAGCTTATTGTTATTTGATGATGCCGCGAAATCGTAAGCTGGATAAAGAACAGCAAGAACGACTTAAGATTATCCAAGAAAATACCGCGCTTGGAAGTGGGATCAAAATTGCACAATACGACCTGGAACTTCGTGGCTCAGGAAATATTCTTGGCGAAGAGCAATCCGGACATATCAATTCTGTCGGCTATGAACTTTATATGGATCTTCTAAATGAGGCTTTGGCAGAAGCTAAAGGTGAAAAAGTTGAAGACATGGATTTAGATCCCGAAATCAATCTGAAGATCCCAGCTCTTATCCCTGATAGCTATATTAAAGACATTCGCATTCGCCTGGGATACTACAAAGCCCTTGCTGAAATCACATCTCACGAAGATCTTGATCGTATTGAAGAGGAATTGCGCGATCAATTCGGGCCAATTCCTGATCAAACAGTAAATTTGATGGGCTTAATGTTGATTCGTCGTCAATGTAAAGAGCTCGGTGTTCGTGATATCAGCGCCGGAGTGACTTCAGTGTCCTTGATCTTTACTGAGAAGACGAAACTTAATCCGGCGACGGTGATTCAACTTGCTGTACGTGAAAGTAAGAAGTACTCCGTCACACCAGACAATCGATTGAACATCAAAATTGCGAAAATCACTTGGTCCGCAGTACATGATGAACTCGAGCGCCTGTTATCCTTAATCTAAATCAGAATTCCAAACGAAGACCCGCACCCAAAGTCATATCTGTTGAAGTATTTGGTTCAGTATCACTTCCAGCTTTTGCATACTGAGTGACATATAGATCAATAAATGTATTTTCGAGTCCGATGTTAAATGTCGCCTGTTTCGCCGCATCGTAATCGATCCAATCAAGCTGCAAGAGCACACCCACAGTATAGGCATAACCAACACTCGTCGTTTCAGATTTTGAAGTGGTTGCATTGTGATCGGTCACACCCATTTGATAAGCAGAAAAACCGACATAGGGGGCCGCATAAGGTTCCGGCATTAATGCGTCTAAAGTGAAGCGTGCATTCACTGCGTATTTGGTAACTTCAAGTTTTCGATCTACCCCGCTGCGCGAGTCAGAGATCGATCCCATCGCGGCCCCAACTCCAAGTGATAGCGAACCGATAGCAATGTTGTATTTATAATCAATTCCCAATCCGATTAAAGGGATGGCATCTGTCCCATACATGGTGTCATAAGTAGCAGCATCCAGACCGGAAACGAAGTTCTTTGGTACAAACTGCTCATAGGTGACACCAATATACATACCGTGATTCGGGCGGCGATCACGATAGTTCGCCAAAACGTCTTGGGGAACGTCTACCTCAACTAGACCTCGTGGATCACCGTCTTGCGCCCGTGCTACTCCGCCAATTCCTGCGAACAGTACTACACATATTAACACACTTACTTTTGAAATAAGACTTTGGTGCAATTTCATGCTGTTACTCAAATCTTGTCTATTCCCAATATTGGCGAATGGTACTCTAGTCTATATGATAAAGTATATCAGGGAAATTTCTCGAATTTTGAGTATTAGTCTGTTGTTTTGTATTTTTCCCGCCCTTGTTCTAGCTCAAGGAAATTCATTAGCCCAACTCATCGATCAAAAGATTTCAAAAATGACCCTTGAAGAAAAAGTTGGCCAGCTATTCATCGTTGGATTTCCATACATCAAGATGGACAGAAATCTCGAAACCTTTGTAACGACTTACAAGCCTGGCTCCTTTCTCCTCTTCAAACGAAATATTCGATCTGCTGAACAAATCAAAACTCTTAATGGAGAGTTGTATCAATTGGCTTACAAAACAAGTCACCTTCCCCCTTTAATTGCTATTGATCAAGAAGGCGGTGCAGTTTCAAGACTACCAATCAATCCCGCACCTCCTAATGCTCTTGCTATCGGACAAACCCAGTCCCCTCTGTTAGCGGAAGAGTTAGGATATCAAACCGGACTTTTCTTACGCGAAGTAGGCTTTAACATGAACCTGGCTCCTGTGTTGGATGTGGCCGATCCCTTTGGCATGAGCTTCATTGGGGTAAGATCTTTCGGCGCGGATCCTAAGCTTGTAAAGGAAATCGGCGTCGCCTACTCAAAAGGCCTTTTGCGAGCTCAAGTCATTCCAACCGCAAAGCACTTTCCAGGCACTGGTGATTTAAAAGCTGATCCTCATGCATCTGTTGTCAGCAATTCATCAACAATTTCCACTTTAAAAAAGAAAGATCTTGTACCCTTTGAAGGCTATAGTTCGTTGGGCACAAATATTGCCGTGATGCTTTCCCATTCAATATATCCAGCACTCGATGAATCTCGGGAACCTGCAAGTTTTTCCCCTAAGATATCCACAGAACTTCTGCGTAAATATTTGAAATATCAAGGTCTCGTCATTACCGACGATCTGCAGATGAAAGGCTCACGCACACTGTTGCGCCCAGAGCTTGCGGCTCTTAAAGCAATCAAGGCCGGCGCAGACATCGTCATGCTGACATGGTCTTTTGAAGACCAACAAAAGGCTATCAACACCGTCCGTCTCGCAGTAAAAAATGGAGAGATTACCGAACCTGAATTGAAAGAAAAGCTTCGGCGAATTTTGACGGCTAAGGCATTCGCGAATATTTATCGCCGGGATCCTTCGTTACCGTCATTAATTTCCTCTGGTGGTTTAAGTTCCGAGGCGTACACCAACCTGGAAGATAAAGTTCTTGCGGAAAACATAAGGACAAACCTAATAACTAAGCGATTACCTCAAGCTAACAAAGACCGTAATCCAGCATCAATACCTTTCGTATGTGCCTTTTCCCCCTCTCGAGACTTTCTCAATGGCTTTAAATCGAAAATGATCCAAAAAGTCTCTATAAGACGCTTACAAAGCACCTCATCAAGTCTTGACGTTACAAAAAATGCTCCACTTAATCGGTGTCCAATTGTCTTAATTGGCGTAACCGGTAAAAAGACGGCCGCTATTCTGAAATCCTTGCCTCTCGATATTAAAAAAAGGACGGTCGTTGTGAACCTCACAGCGCCGGGACTTGTTCCTAAGGAACAACCCTATCGCCGGGTGATTCAGCTGTACTTTAATCACAAGGATTCAGGTAAAAAAATTGCCGAACAATTTACGGAGATTCTTTCGAACGATACAGAAAATTTCGCTGGCTTAAATTAAAGTGGGTGAACTTCTACCTCACCTGACGCCGAGCTAATTTTACCAAGTTCCATCAATAAAACACTCATACGATCGTAGGTGTTGATATCAAGACCTTTCCAAAGATCTACTTTTTTCACACGGTCCGTCGCGGCCTCTTGAGACACAAC
>JBLMWG010000125.1:0-3819 GCA_050257115.1 Bacillota bacterium | reverse complement strand
AAGATTCCAGGTGGCTACTTCAAACGTGAAGCTAAGCCGACGAATGATGCGGTTTTGATTGCACGTCTTATTGACCGTCCAATCCGTCCTTCTTTTCCCGAAGGCTACCGCAACGAAACTCAAATCGTAGCGACAGTTCTTTCTGCAGACGGTTCTTTCCCATTGGAAATCCTTGCGAGCTTGGGTGCTTCTGCAGCTTTGCACGTTTCTGATATTCCATTCAATGGCCCAACAGCAGCAGTGCAAGTAGGTCGCGTTGATGGTCAATTCGTAGCAAATCCAACTCCACAGCAAATGGAAAAATCAGACATGGACGTAATCGTTGCAGGTACTCGCAACGGTCTATTGATGGTTGAAGGTGAAACGAAATTTATCTCTGAGGCGGACGTTTTGGCTGCTTTGAAATTCGGTCACCAATCAATGCTTCCATTGCTAAATGCACAAGATGAATTGCGTGAAAAAACAGGTTCTACTGCAAAACGTGCGTTCACTCCGCCAGTTATTGATGCTGATTTTAAAGGTGCTGCAGAATCTTTCTTGCAACCTAAAATCGCAGCAGCTCTTGCGATTAAAGAAAAACAAGATCGCTATGCTGCAGCTAACGCCGCAGCAGCTGATGCTGAAAAAGCTCTTTTGGCTTCAATCACTGATAAAGAACTTTTGAAACAACGTAAGAAAGAATTGAACACGATTGTTGAAGATCTTAAGTACAAAGAAGCTCGTGCAATGATCTTGGATCGCAAAGTTCGTATCGACGGTCGTAACACGACAACTGTTCGTCCCGTTGCGAACGAAGTTGGTATCTTACCTCGCGCCCATGGTTCTGGTCTTTTCACTCGTGGTGAGACTCAAGTATTGGGTACTGTGACTTTGGGTACTGGTGATGACGAGCAAATGGTTGATTCATTGCTTGGCATGCAAAAGCGTAAGTTCATGCTTCACTACAACTTCCCTCCATACTCTGTAGGTGAAGTAGGCCGTATGAGCGGTACCTCTCGTCGTGAAATTGGTCACGGTAACTTGGCTGAACGTGCTCTTAAAGCAGTTCTTCCTGATCATGAGAAATTCCCATACACAATCCGTATCGTATCTGAGGTTTTGGAATCTAACGGTTCTTCTTCAATGGGTACTGTGTGCTCGGGCACTATGGCATTGTTGGACGCTGGTGTTCCTTTGAAAGGGAACGTTGCAGGTGTGGCAATGGGCTTGATTAAAGAAGGCGACCGCGTGGCTGTCTTGACTGACATCTTGGGTGACGAAGATCACTTGGGTGACATGGACTTTAAAGTGGCAGGTTCTCCTGCTGGTATCACAGCTCTTCAAATGGATATCAAAATTGACTCAGTTTCTTTCGAAGTGATGGAACAAGCTTTAGCGCAAGCTAAAGACGGGCGTTCACACATCTTGAATGAAATGGAAAAAGTGATGAAAACTCCTCGTGGTCAAATCTCTGAATTTGCTCCACGTATCGAGACAATCAAAATTAAACCAGACAAGATCCGTGAAGTTATCGGTTCTGGCGGTAAAGTTATCCGTGGTATCACGGAAGCAACTGGCGTTAAGATCGAAATCGAGGACGACGGTACAATCCACATCGCTTCTGCAGACCCTGAAGCAACTAAAAAAGCTATCGGCATGATCAACGACATCATTGCTGAAGCTGAAGTAGGTAAGACTTATAAAGGTCGCGTAGTGAAAATTGCTGAGTTCGGTGCTTTCGTTGAAATCCTTCCGAACACACAAGGTTTGTTGCACATCTCTGAAATCTCTAATGAACGCGTTCGCGCAGTGACTGACGTTCTTAAAGAGGGTGAGATGATCGACGTTAAAGTTCTTGAAGTGGATCGCGCTGGTCGCGTGAAGCTTTCTCGTAAGGCGTTGTTGCAGTAGCCGCGAGGCACAGTGCTGTAGGGGCGGTAGCCCCGAAGGCTGGAGTAGAATGAATACTAAGTTCAAAAAATCTGAACTTTCTAACGGGATCCGGGTGATGAGTGAACTTCATCCAGGGTCCCGTGCCGTTTCTATCGGTGTCTGGGTTTTAACGGGGACTCGTGATGAGGTTCCTGAGATTGCTGGGATGTCTCATTTACTTGAGCACTTGGTTTTTAAGGGCACCAAAACTCGGAGCACTTATCAAATCGCAAAATCTTTGGAAGCACTGGGTGGCGAGCTGAATGCTTATACCACTCGTGAATATACCTGCTATCATGCCTTGGTTTTGAAAGACCACTGGCAGAAGGCTTTAGATGTTTTATCGGACCTTGTGTCTAATATGCATTTAGTTAAAAAAGAATTCGATTTGGAAAAGGGCGTGATCTTGCAAGAGATTGCGATGTCTGATGAAAGTCATGAGGATATCATATACGATATTCTTTATGATCAGGCTTATGGTCTCCATCCTTTGGGACGTTCGATCTTAGGGACCCCGAAATCCATTGCTTCGATGAAACAAAAGCAGGTGATGGATTACTACAAAAAAAATTACACCGGAAGAAACATCTTAGTCAGTGTCGCGGGAGCCATTGATCATGATGATTTTATGGTTGAAGTGCAAAAGCATCTGGGTAAGAAAAAGAAAAGTGTTCTGAAAAACGAGCGTAAGAAACCACGTTGGTTGCGTCGACGTGTGGTGGTCGAAAAGCAATCCGAGCAAGTGCATATGCTATTGGGGTTACCAACAGCAAGCTTTCGCGATAAGTACCGCTTTGAAGCGGTGATCGTGAACACCTTATTAGGTGGCGGAATGACTTCGAAACTGTACCAAAGTGTGCGTGAGAAAAAAGGGTTGGTCTATTCTATTTTCTCAAGTCTCAACACCCACATCGATTCAGGCATGTTGAATATTTATGCCGGAGCCGAAGCAAAGAGTGTAAAAAAAGTGGGCGATTTGATCACGAAAGAATTCCAGCGCATTCGCAAGAATGGCGCGACGAAGGCTGACGTTGAAATGTTTAAAACCCAGGTGACTGGCGGGATTTTGCTGGGCTCTGATGATATTGAAAATCGCATGACTTCGTTGGCGGTTAATGAAATGGTCTTTGGCCATTACCGTTCGGTGGAGTCGGTGATTGAGGAAATTAATCAGGTCACAGTGGATTCTGTGAATCACTATATCCGTAATGAGCTAGATGTCAGTAATACCTCTGGTGTATTGCTGGGAACTGGTGTCGAAGAATTGAATGACTGGTGGCAAGGATACGAACTATGAATAAAATCTCTGTAAAAATTAAAAAATTAGATAACTTCCACGGTGAGCTTCCAGCTTACCAATCTGCTGGTGCTAGTGGCGTCGATGTGCGTGCTCAATTGTCGGGCCCTTTGGTCTTGAATCCCGGAGAGAGAGCAATGATCCCGACGGGTTTGAGTTTTGAGATTCCGTTAGGTTATGAAATCCAAGCTCGCCCGCGTAGTGGATGGGCTGCGAAGTCTGGTCTGACAGTATTAAATACTCCAGGAACGATCGATGCAGATTATCGTGGGGAAGTAAAAATTATCGTTATCAACCTGGGTAATGAAGCTGTGACGATCAACGATCAAGAGCGTTGTGCTCAATTGGTGATCGCTCCGGTTTATCAAGCTCAGTTTGAGTTGGTAAGTGATCTATCAGAAACAGAGCGTGGCGCCGGTGGATTTGGTTCTACGGGTCGTGCTTAATTGTTATTGGTGAGATACAAAGAATAAAAATGCCCGCTTCTAGCGGGCATTTTTATTTTAAAGACTGGCGCCTTACAGTCTTGCATCTGTGTGTATTCCGTTGTGAAAGTTATGAATTTATATTTCATCCTTGGACATCTGAAAAACAAGCTTCCTGCTCGGTTT
>JBLMWG010000124.1:0-4601 GCA_050257115.1 Bacillota bacterium | reverse complement strand
TCACAGCAATTGAATTGCATGAGACCAAAGAAAAAGACGGTCGCATGAGTATGCAAAAGATGGAACAAATCACATTAGAACCCGGAAAAGAGTTCGAGCTGAAGCAAGGTGGTAATCACATCATGCTTTTTGATGCAAAATCAAAAGTAGAAGCCAATCAAAAAATCACAGTGAAACTTCTTGTGAATAACAAAGAAGAAAGCTTTGAGATCCCCGTAGTTCCGCGCATTGAAAATAAAGAAGAGCACCAACATCACTAGAGAGCGACTTCGAAGGTTGATGAAAATATTCTGCGGCCGTATCACAGATCTTTTTCATCAGCCTAAAGTGTCGTACGAAATCTGCGCCAACTGATGACAATAAGCACCAGTGCCATGGATGCCAATATCAGGACATTGGTGGCGATCAGGCGCAGATCCCCACCTTTAAGCATTATGTTTCGCAATAGTTCGATAAAATAAGTTAACGGATTTATTATTGCGAAAATTCGCAAAGCCCATGGCATATTTTCCACTGGAAAAATCAATCCCGACAATAACACCGATGGGAAAAGATATAAAAAGCCCCCCATCATCGATTGTTGCTGATTCTTAGCTAACGTAGAAATAAGTAAACCGATTCCTACCGTGCAGCAGACAAATGCAAATGAAGAGATCCCTAAAGCCAAGAAACTCCCCCGCATCGGCATACCAAAAAAAAATACCGACACTCCCAGAATAAGGGGAATATTACTTAAACCCAAGATCACAAAAGGAATCGTCTTTCCCAAAATAATTTCTTGAGGCTTCACCGGAGCCGCAATCAACGTCTCGAAGGTTCCGAGCTCCTTTTCTTTTGTGATCGACATACTGGTCAATAAAATCGTAATCAGACAGACCAGCAAACTCATTACTCCTGGAATTAAAAACAAGGCCGTTCGCATCGCTGGGTTATAAAGGACCCGTACGTCAAACTGAATCGGAGCGAAAGTCTCAAGACGATGGCGCGCATTCACGATAGCCAAAAAGTAGCGCTCAATGCTTTGTCCACGGGTCACGTTGGTCGCATTCACTAGAAGTTGTAATCCACGATCTTGCCGACCGAGAGCTTTATCCAACCCTCCGGGTGGCGCCACCATAACGGCGTCAGCTTCACCACTTTGAATCTGAGTAGACGGATCTGAGGTGCCAACCTTGGCCGGAATAAACCATCCCGAGGCCAAACAATCACGGTAGATCTGCTGCAGTTCAGTGTCCACTGGGGAACCCGAAACACTCAAGCGAATGTTTCGCGCTTCAGTAGACAAAGCCAAACCAAAAACTGTCAATTGTACACAGGGAGCTACAAATAATAAAATTCGCATTCGAGGATCTCGCAAGGTTTGTCGCAGCTCTTTTTTCAAAAACCCCCTTAACGTTTTCACGGCTCAACATCCTTTTTAAATCTTCGCGAAGAGATAAAAATCATAATCACGAGCAATAGACACAACATTAAAAATGACGGAGCCACTTGCTCAAAACCTGAACCCTGCAGAAAAAGCTTTCGACTGATTTCAATAAACCATCGAGCTGGCAAAGCCATAGTCAGGTAGTAAAAAAAATCAGGCATGTGCTCATTAGGAAAAATAAAACCCGACAGCAAAGTTGTCGGCAACAACCCCGTCAGCATCGCAATCTGCATACTCAACTGCTGTTTCCTGGTGACAACTGAAATCAAAAGTCCCTGCGCCAGATAAGTACACAAAAACACCAAGCACGAAATCAAGTACAATACAAAATTCCCCCGAAAAGGAATCGCAAATACGACCTGCGATAAGATGAAAACAAAAATAACAGCGACAAATCCCATCACTGAATAAGGCAGAAGTTTACCCAAAACTATCTCCAAAGGTCGGACTGGAGTTCCGAGTAGTAACTCCATAGATCCGGTTTCCCACTCTCTGGCCACCGTCAGCGCCGTCAACAGAATCGACAAGATGGCGATAATCACCGCGGCCAATCCTGGAACCACGAACCACTGAGTTCTTAATTCGGGATTAAACAAAAAACGACTGCGAACCACCACAGGCGGCTGAAATGAAATCTCCGGAAATTGTTTCGCTATCACTTGAGCCTGAATCCCTTGCAGATAGCCAATCACGGACCCCGCAGAAGAATTATCTGAACCATCAATCAGGATCTGCACCTCAGATTGCCGAAAAGGCTTTATATCTCGAGCATACTCGGGACGAATAATAAGGGCGGTTTTAGCAAGCCCCTGATCCACAGCTTGCTGTGCTTGTAAGGGGCTTATCACATAGCGAGAAATAAAATAGCGAGAACTTGTAAACGCCTCAATCAACCTTCTGGACTCTAGCGTCTTACTTCCATCAAACACCGCTAAGGAAATCCGATCCATATTAAATTCAATCGCAAAGCCAAAGAACAAAACCATAATGACGGGCATTCCCAAAGCCATCGCCATCGTGAAGGGATCCCGAACAATGTGAAAAACCTCCTTGCGGGCAATCGCCCACACCGCCCTCCCTCTCATCGTACAACTCCCTCAACCTGGGCGATAAAAACCTCCTCTAAGGTGACGTCTCTCTCTGATCGATGGGGAAAATTGTTCCGCTTCAACTGTTGAGGGGTATCGAGTGCGATCAGCCCTCCATCACGCATTAAAGCAATTCGTCCACATTGTTCGGCTTCGTCCATATAGTGAGTTGTAACAAAAACTGTTTTCCCAACTGCAGCGAGTTCGCGAATCAGACTCCAAAATCGCATACGATAGGCAGGGCTCACACCGGCGGTGGGCTCATCTAAAAAAATAACTTCCGGGTCATGAAGAATAGCGCTGACAAGACTCACTTGTTGTTTGATTCCACCAGATAAATCACGCACCATTGCATGTTCATCGCTTCTGAATTTAATG
Organism: Bacillota bacterium; assembly: GCA_050257115.1. Taxonomy (GTDB): domain Bacteria; phylum Bdellovibrionota; class Bdellovibrionia; order Bdellovibrionales; family Bdellovibrionaceae; genus Bdellovibrio. Next base: position 1,709 of record JBLMWG010000124.1, on the reverse strand, counting down.
AAATGCAAAAGGCGTTCTTTCTGGGTTTCGAAAGCCCCCCTCTCCATTTTTCGCAAAGACGCCGTAAATTCTAAGTTCTCCGCGATCGTCATATCATCATACAGCGTGAATTTCTGAGACATGTATCCGACTCGTTTTTTAACTTCAAAGGGGTCTCTCAAAACATCCACTCCCGCAACCTGCACAACCCCTTCTGTAGGCAACAACAGACCACATAGAACTCGAATGGTGGTCGTTTTCCCAGCCCCATTGGCTCCTAGGAAACCAAAAATTTCCCCTTTCTCGACAGAGAAAGAAACATCCCTCACCGCATAGAAGTCTCCGTACTTAACAGAAAGGTTTTGAGCTTCGACAGAGCTCATCCTGGCACATCACTTAAAGACGAATCATACTTCAGAAACAACTCATCAAAGGTTTCACACTTCTGATTTTTAAGAAGCTCCTGCGGGGTTCCCTCCAATAAAGTTCGTCCATCAAAAAGTAAATGCACTTGCTCACACTTAAAAGCCTCATCCATATAGGATGTTGTCACGATCATGGTGATGTTTTCTTCTTTGAGACCATAAAGCAGTTCCCAAAAATCACGACGACTTAAGGGATCCACTCCATTCGTTGGCTCATCCAACAACAAGATCTTAGGCGCTGATAGAAGAGCACAGGCGAGACCTAATTTTTTATACATGCCACCTGAAAGTTGCGAGGCCACACGCCCGGTAAATTCTTCGAGTCGGGTGATTTGCAGAAGCTTTTCTCTGCGCTCACGATACACATCCGGGGCCAGGTTGTAGAGAATCTTAAAGAACTCCAGGTGCTCCTGAATGCTCAGCTCGGCATATAAACTTTGCGTCTGAGGCATATAAGCAAGACGAGGGCGAATTTCTGCAAAAGGGACCTCGCTGCTATTTTCTCGATAATGAATCTGTCCTTGGTCGGCACGCAAAAGTCCCATCAAATGTCGCAAAAGTGTTGTCTTCCCCGCTCCTTCTGGGCCAATGACTCCATGAATATGTCGCGGCGAAAAATTCATCGACACACCCTTCAAAGCCACATTCTTTTTTAGAGACTTATGAAGATCGTGAACCTCTATGGAGACACCTTCTTGCATAGATCAACCTCCCGAGTTCCATTCAAGCGTCATTCCGGGTTTCAACACGCCTTCCGGATTTTCAAAGCGGATCTTGACTCCATAGACCAATCGCGTGCGCTCATCTCGGGTTTGAACATTTTTAGGAGTGAACTCCGCCTCGGGGTTGATAAATTCAATGATACCTGGAAATTTTTTATTTTTTGCCTCAGGCAAAGTGGCTTCGGCCTTTTGACCGATTTTGAGATGTGCGATCTCATCGTGAGGAAGATAAAAATACGCATAGACCTCCGCCAGATTTGCAACCGTTAACAGCTTCGCTCCAGGGTTGACCATTTCGCCTTCTTCGAAATACTTCGTTAAAACCATCCCGTTCAATGGCGACGTGACCTCACACCAGCGATTACGAAGCTCCAGGTCATCCTTTTTGGCACGCACCTGATCAAAGGCTTCCGCAGAGATATTACCGCTGTTGTAAAGAGCCCGACTGCGATGATAATTACTCTGTGCTAAATCATAGCTAATCTTTAAGTCTTCACAGGACAAAATGACGACGGACTGTCCTTTTTTGACGACGTCCCCTTCCTTCACAGCCAGGGTCGCAATCACCGACTGCACGCGTGCG
>JBLMWG010000123.1:0-8340 GCA_050257115.1 Bacillota bacterium | reverse complement strand
TTAAATACATAGGAGCGAATCTGATCGCGATACTCCTTGTGTGAAGACAACGAAAAAGAAATCATACTGTAGCGATCAAGGGCCTGAACCACGTCCGGCGGCAAAACCTTTTCTAAAAGTGCATAAGCTTTTTCTGTACTGCGAATCATATATGGGGTGGTAAATGCCGTCACCACACACACGGCAACTGCCAATGGATACAAATTAGGACTGACGACTTTAAACCCCACACCGACCGTCGCGATAATAAATGAAAACTCCCCAATTTGCGCCAGACTCATACCCGTCTGCAAGGACGACTTCAGCGTCTGCCCCGACAACACAGACCCCACTGTCACGCCCAAAGTTTTGCCAAGAATCACAAGCAATGCAAAACCAACCACCAACTGCCACTGGGAAATAATCACCTGAGGATCAATCAACATTCCGACGGAAATAAAGAACACCGCTGAAAATAGATTTTTAATTGGCAAGATCAAGTGATGAATTCGCTCGCCTTCAATGGTTTCTGCCAAAACTGAACCCGTGATAAAAGCTCCCAGAGCCGCAGAAAAGCCAACTTTAACAGCAAATACCACCATGGCTAAGCAAAGCCCCACTGCAACGACCAGAATGGTTTCTTCGTTCAGAATCTTTTGCGCCCGTTTCAGAAATGTCGGCAACACAAAGATACCTGTGACAAACCAAAGCGCTAGAAAGAATGCGAGTTTCAAAAATGAATAGAGCATCTCCATACCAGCAAATTCTCTGGTTAAGGCAATTGACGTCAAAAAGACTAAAAGTAAAACGGCAACGAGGTCCTCGATAACTAAGACACCCATCATGATGCCCACGAACTTCATATTTTTGAAACCCAGCTCCTCGATCGTTCGCATACTGATCGATGTCGAAGAAATACAGAGGATGCCACCCAGAAATAAGCTATCCATAAAGTTCCAGCCCAAGAGCTTCCCAACTAAAAACCCTAAAAGCACCATCATGCCGACTTCAAAAAGAGACGTAAAACTCGCCGAGCCCCCGACACGCAGCAATTTTTTAAAACTGAACTCCAAACCAAGAGCAAATAAAAGAAAGATCACCCCGATGTCGGCCCACAACTGGACACTTTCACCGCTAGAAACTGTTCCAAACAAACCAACCTTAGGACCCACTAAAAAGCCTGCCACCAAGTATCCCAGAACAATGGGTTGATTTAATTTTTTAAAAAGAAGTGTTACCAGGCCCGCGGTACCAAGAATAAGAGCCAAATCGCTGATCATCGCCGGAAGATTATGCATAAAAATATTATGACTACTTCTTGCCTCCAAAGCGAAGAACTAGCTCAACAAATGCGGCGCACAATGCAAATGGCAAAAAAAAAGCTCCCCGAAGGGAGCTTTTCATCATTCAACCCGAAGGTGGAATTAGTTCGCTCGAAGAGCTGCTGCTACGGCCGCTTCAGCATTCACAAGACCTTTACCATATTGGTTTTGATCGTTTGGACCCAACGCTGTTGCTGTAGAAGTCAAGATGCTCTTAACTTGAGCACCAGTCAGCTTTTTGTTCACAGACTTCACAAGAGCCGCAACACCTGCAACGTGTGGAGTTGCCATCGATGTACCATCGAAGGCAGCGTAATCAGTTGCAATAGTTTGCAATGTTGCTTTGATTTCAGTGCCTTTAGCCAAGTTCGCTACAAGTTGTTGACCAACTGTTTGTTCGATCATGAATACTGCCAAAGGAAGTGTCGAACCATCATTTGTCAAAGCACCTTGGATCAAACCTGGAGCATTGTTGTAGATAACCGCGCCAACTGCACCCGCTTTGATAGCGTTTTGGATTTTCATAGAGAAGTTGATTTCGCCACGAGCGATCAAGGCATATTTACCTTTTACATCTTTACCAGCGAAGTCAGTGTCTTTACCAAGACCACAATCCACAAGAGCATTTGTTTCTGCAGTCAATACTTCACGTGCACCTTGGAAAGTCGTCGACTTCACTTGCGCAGTTTGACCGTTTGCAGAGATGGCAACAGAAGCGTCACGACCCGTTCCTTGTGGAACTGAAGACACAACATTCGCACCTGGAGCAACGACAGCCAACTCAGGACCGTATTGAGAGAAGTCAGTTTTTACTAGATCACTATTAACCGCACCTACTGCAATAACAGTTGGTAGAGCTGCAGGGTAAGATACTTTAGCAGTGCCATCATTACCAGAAGCGGCTACAACCGTAAGACCTGCTTTAGCTGCTTTGGCAACAGCGTCTCTTTCTGCAGGAGTCGACATTGAACCACCCAATGACATAGAGATAACGTCTACTTTTTGTTGGATACCCCAGTTGATACCAGCAGCGATAGCGGTGTTCGCGCAACCTTGTTCAGAGCACACACGACCCATCAAAAGTTTTGCTTTTGGAGCCACACCTGTGAAACCGCTTTGATCCATAACACCTGCAATTGTACCAGAGCAGTGTGTACCGTGACCTACGTGATCTGAGAAATCAGAACCATCAGAATCACCAGTGAAGTCTTGACCTTGTTCAAAGTTCGCTTTGATAGATGGGTGATTTGCATCAATACCCGTGTCAAGAACTAGGACACGAGCACCAAGACCTTGATTAGAAAGAGCCCAAGCCTGAGGAGCTTTAACAGCTAGGATACCCCATGGCGTTTTATCACCAGGAACATTACGCGATGTTCTTCTGGCAGCTGCCAACCAACCTCTTACTGGAGCTGGTGCTGGATGGAATACTTCTTTTTCTACGTAAGCAACGGAAGGGTCCGCTTTCAATTTGCTGATTTCAGCGTCACCGTTTGCGTTCACGATCAAAGTGTTCAAGTTCTCAAGACTTTGTTCGATTTGACCATCAACTGGTTGCTTCAAAGAAGTCTTACCTGTTTTAAGAGCGCTCGAACCCTTCGCTTTAAATGCCATGTTTGTAACATTAAAAGTTTGAGAGTCTTTCATGATCACGATGACACGCTCAGCATGAGCAGATGTCGCAACCAACAGAGACAGGATAAGTGAAAACGCTTTAAGTTTCATAATTGGTCCCCCCAATTTCCTTGGACCTCACCCTTTTGAAGTCCTTATGGGGAACGAGTTGATTTCAGCTTGACGGTTTTTTCAAGTACTCTTTTTGGCACCACTTCAAAAAAATTTTTCAACGGAAAAGTGAAATTCCCTGTCATGGATCACACAGAACAGCATAGTTCCAAACTGGCACCCCAGTTCAAAACTAGAACCATTTCAGGCGTTAGAATAAGTATTATTTATGTTAGGTATGATTAGTTTTGAGATGAGGTGCTTAAAATTAAAACATTGCAAATAATGCAGTGCGAAACACAACCCGTGTCTATGTACACGACTTAAGCAAAAACTCAATCCAGTGAAAAGCCTTACCACATGCGAAAACGGAGCTTTAGCACTGTAAAAAACATCTCTAAAGAATCGCGGACAATATGAACTCGCGAAGCCTCTTGATGACTCCAACGAATGGGAACTTCAACAATTCGTCTTTTAAATTTCTGTTCTGCAAGAATCAATTCTACATCCCAGGCAAAACGATCTACCGAGAGTTTTCTTAAAATCTGCTGACGAAAAACTTCATTGTTGCGAACCATTTTAAAACCACACTGTGTGTCCTTATAAGGCAGCCCCACCAAACTCTTTAATATCTTATTAAAAGTCTTCCCCATGCTTTGACGAAGCCAATGCTGGCGAACAACAATATCACTTTCGGCCAAAGCGCGAGAGCCCATGAACAAATCATAACGCTCCAACTGGCCGACAAACTTATTCATTTCATCCCAAGGCGTTGCCATGTCGGCATCAGCCACCAACACCCATTGTGCCCGGGCTTCAGCGAAGCCTTTGTGAACGGCGGCACCTTTACCACGATTTTGCGGAAGCCTTGCGATCTTTAACTTATTCCAAGATTTTACGAAATTCTCACACCAGCCAACGGTGTGATCGCCAGAGCCATCGTCCACCACAATGACTTCCTCAATCGCAAATTTCAAAAGCCCCGCCTCATCCATCTGTTTGAGTGTTTGCAGAGTTTTCGGAAGTCTTGCTTCTTCATTATAGGCTGGAATAACAACAGACAATGTCTCCATTAATGACTGTGCCCGCTTTCTGAAGCTCTTGCGACGGAGCTCCCCACTGGTAATAAAAAGCTCAATGGTTCTTTCATCAGTCTATGTATCAGTGCACGGCGAATCGCACGACGTTGCGGTGGATTCACGGCACGGGCTTTTACCGCCACCCAGAACGCCATCCCAAAACTCACCGTCACGTTCAAGAACCCAACGAAAAGAACTCCGACGACGGCTCTCCAAAATAATGGCGTCTTTATAAATCCCACGCCCAGGACCGGAATCGCGGCCCCCATGGTTCCTGACGACAACGTCACGTGCCGAATATCCAACGGAATACCGATAAAATGCATCACCTGTGGAATCATTCCCAAGAGTATACCCAAAGAAATATTTCCCAGGAGTCCTGAAATATTCTTTTCAAAAAACAGAGCAATCTTACGTGCCCCAACTTTGCCAAAAACTGCTATCAAGGTCGGACTGCGAGCAAGAGTTTTGCGTAAAGAGTTCAACGCAAACCAATTGTCTCCCCAACCTGCGAAAAGACTTGAGAACCACAACAACAATCCCGTAAAAGCTGCATAAACTATCGCAGGCCCAAAGATATCCACGGACGTAAAGGCCTTCATTGCTTTGGCTTCTGACATCACATGATGGCCCGACAAAAAATACATCGTGGCATCTATCAACAATGAAACTGGTACGACCAGCAAAACGTTTCCGCCAACCGCAGCCACTTGAGAGCGAATCAAATTCGCAATTTCATCAACCAGAGCTTCCATACCCTCTTCAGAACCCACATCACACATTCGCTCTGCCAACGCCGGCCCCGTCATCGCAGGTTGCTTGGTTCCCAAGGTAAAACCCAGCAAGTGAATCGCTACGAAACTGACTGAGTAATTTAAAGAAGCTAGAATCCCGATCATGAACTCGGATACACCCGTCGCAAAAATCCCGGCTTTAATATAAACTGTGAGGGCTGTAATCAAGCCACCACCACCGGCGGCTTGAACCATATTACGATATTCTTTTTTCGTTCGCGTAATATAGTGCTCACCGGTTTCGGCAGCACGCTCGACCACTTTTCGAGCCAGTAAATTAATATTTTGCGAAAACAAAGCTCCTACGCTGCGAAGCTCATGGTTTTCTTCAATGAGCCCCGCTAAAAAGCTACATACTTTTTTTGCGTCCAATTTTTCATTAAGAAGAATTTCTACCAAGCTGTCGATTCGTTGCAGGAAAATTCTTAATCTTGTCATCTGAAACACAAGATTAATGCTGACCCCATACTCATCGAGATGTTTATAAACTTGTTCCAACTCGCGACGACATTCCCAGACAATCAGTCTTATGCGAGAGGCCTTTTCAGTAAAGACATCCAGCTGTCCCTCTTGATGTGCACGAACGAATTCCTCCACATTGTAGACAAGGTTATAAAAGGCAGAATCCCGGAAAGAGGGCTTATCTAAACGATGACGGATCGCCGGTGACAACCCGATGGCACGCACTTGAATGCCCAGATAAACCAAGGCATCTTCAAGATCGCGATCCAAGCGGTTCCAATCCGCATTCTCTACAGAAACATCATAGTTAAACAGTTCGAGCAGTTTTTCAAAAGTTCCCGGTTCAATCGCTGCCACCCATACCGGATCCTTGGCATCCGGGAACAACTCCCAAAACAAATAACCCAATTCATGATCCAAAGGAGGGCTTGGCAACATCTTCATCACCACGCGGTCGAAGAATTCGCCAATCACTCCCACTTCACGAGGAAGGCCTGTTTCTGTATAAAGCTCTAATCCACTGACATTTTTAACCACGGTCCGTAAAATATGCGCGACATGACTTTTCCACCCGGCATTGCGGTCTAACACCATCAGCAGATAACGAAGACGCGCCCCTGGAACTTGCCCGGCCTCTTTGAGATGGGCATCCAGGCCCCCTTCATAACGAACCCACTGCAGAAGACGCACGAGCCACTGCAATTTGTCTTCGAGCTGCTTTTGTTCCTCCGCGGAGGCAAGCAAGATATCAAGATCGCTGTGAACCGTGCCACGCTGACGATATATTTTGAACTGCCGGAGGTATCCTCGAAGTTGTTTAAACATGACTAAAATGGTAACGAACCCCTCAGGTTACCGCAAGCAAACCGCGTCATAAATGAGGGTGCAACAATTTGCCCTATGGTGCACAAAGACCCTCTGTGTTAAACGATCGTTATGAAATACCTATTCTGCCTACTTATTACGCTTTTTTCATTCGCTAGCCATGGTAAATCCATTACAACCATCGAGGGCGTCGATGTACTAAATGGAAAAGATCTGCAAATTAAAACTGCGGATGCAAAAAAAGGGACCGTCTTAGTGTTTCTTTCAGCAAAATGTCCGTGCTCTGCCAGTCACGAGGGACTATTGAATGACCTCACAACGAAATATCCAGATTTCGTTTTTGTGGGTATTCATTCAAACTCCGACGAAGATGCGGAAATGACAAGGCTGCATTTCAGCTCTGCCGCGTTGAAGTTCCCGTTGATTCAAGACCGTAAAAACAAATGGGCCAACGAACTAGGGGCTTTGAAAACTCCGCACGCTTTTGTTTTAAACAAGAATGGTGAAGTCGTTTACTCCGGTGGCGTCACTGACAGTCACACAGGCCCTTCAGCAAAAAATCAACTCCTGAATGATGTCCTGGAAGATCTCAACGCGGGGAAAGCTCCGCGAATCAAAGAAGGCCGTGCCTTGGGTTGCTTTATTCAAAGAGAGGACGCATGAAAACTCTTATTTTAACTTCTCTATTTTTGCTTTCGGCCTGTGCCCGTCCCGATTATATCAATCCATCAGAAATCAATGGCGCGCAAAACAGCGTTCATCAAAGCTGCACCTTAAATTATGCACAAAGTGGTTTGTGTACTTCTCTCTCCTGGTCACAGGGCCCCGTGTCCCCTGCGGAATCTGAATTCATTTTGAAATTCTGGAATGCAAAAAGCGGTTCCGAAAATGGTCCTTATGTAGACCCAACCAACTCGCTTTCCGTTGTTCTGTGGATGCCCTCCATGGGACATGGTTCTTCACCGGTGACCATTGAAAAACTTGAACCTGGCATATTCCGTGTCCGTCGTGTTTACTTCATTATGCCTGGGGAATGGGAAATCCGCACGTTCTTAAAGAATGGGACTACCCTCATTGACCAAGCCACCATCACCTTAACTCTATGATTTTAATTCTATGAAGTTGATCCTTGCACTTTCCCTGTTCTTCTTGGCTCCCCTTTCCGTGATGGCTGCAAGCTGCTGTGGCGGTGGCTTTGCTTTTCCCGCACTTATTTTGGGAGACGATAAAGGGCAACTCACAAGCTCTCTCAGTTATGGCAAAGTCACGGATGATGTGCTGACAAATCAGAAATGGGTTCATCGTGATGATGAAAATGAAAGTTCAACCTTCAAGATTGAAGGCGCGATGCTTTTGTCTGATCTGTGGCAAACAGGGATCGCCGTCCCCGTCGTTTCACGTAAAATCAGCAACGAAGAAAGCACGGGATTAGGAGATATCTCTTTAAGTCTTGGACACGAAACATTTCCTGAACTTTCTTATTCCCGCTGGAAACCAAAGGGCGTCACCTTCTTGCAGATCACTCTGCCCACTTCACCGTCAATTTATGATGCTTCGAACACCCTGGCAGCAGACTCTCGTGGACGCGGATTTTTCACTTTGGGAGGCGGTGTAGCTTTGATCAAAGTCTTAGGAACTTGGGATGCCAACAGCAGCCTTGAGGTTCACCGATCCTTTGCCCGGAACTTTGACAGCACTTCCGCTGGAGGCCCTATCACGGCCACTCCCGGATGGGGGCATAGCTGGTCCATAGGCGCTGGCTTCAACAAAGGTGACTGGCGCCTGGGAGCCAGCTTCACGGGACTTTATGAAGATGCGATTGAAATTTCTGGCGCGCAGACCTCCAACGGTTCTGCCCAAAAAAATATGACCTGCGCCGTGGTTGCAAATTACATGATGAATCTGGAAAACGCTTGGACCCTCAGCTATGCCGATCAAACTCTGTTCGGTTCCCCGCAAAACACCAGTCTTTCAAAAACGCTGACCGTAAGCTTTCAAACACGCTGGCAACGCTAAGGCGGCTCTTGATTCTTCTGGCGACTTCGACGCCAGAATGAGAGCTTACGCTTGCCGGGAGGCTCTGGCGCGGACTCTGTGTCTTCGATAATCTCCGGCATAGGCTGAAATGACAGTGACGTTTGATTTCCTACGGCT
>JBLMWG010000122.1:0-28853 GCA_050257115.1 Bacillota bacterium | reverse complement strand
ATTCGTAACAATCAGCTATGGGCTTCGCGGACAAGAGTACTTTTTTGAAGTGAAGGACTCCGGTATCGGAATCCCTCACGAAGCTCAAAGAGATCTTTTCCAACACTTTTCACAGATCGATTCATCGAGCACGCGAAAATATGAAGGCACTGGTTTAGGCCTTGTCCTATCAAAGAAGCTTGCTGTTTCAATGGGAGGCGATGTGATTTTAAAGGAGAGTTCTCCCGGGGAAGGATCCACCTTCCTGCTAACACTCCCCGCAAGCCATTTCTCCCAAGCTGAAACCGCAAAATCATTACCTCCTCCTACCATGCAGGTCGATAAAAGCTTGCAAGGTCGAACCGTTTTGATCGTCGATGATTCAAATGACAATCAGATGTTGATCCGACACTACTTGCAAAAACGCGGAATAATTTGCGACTTTGCAGATAACGGAAAAATTGCAATGGAAAAAGCCCTGCAAAAGCATTTCGACGTCATCTTGATGGATATGCAAATGCCTGTCATGGACGGTTATACCGCAACGAAGGAATTGCGTGAGCGCAACTATCTTAAACCCATTATTGCACTGACGGCTCATGCTATGAAAGAGGATCGAGATCGCTGTCTGAAAGTCGGCTGCAACGACTACCTCACCAAACCCATTGAGGTTCTTCAGCTCTATAAAACTTTAGAAGAGCATATTTTTACTTAAGCATTTTCTCTTCAACGATTTTTCCTTGGCGAATGAAGCTAACCTTAGTTGCTAAGGTGTCGACATCTTTTTGATCATGGGTCACAAGCAAGGTCGGTATTCTTTCAGCTTCAATCACCGAACGTACTAAATTCCGACTTTCTTCACGAAGCTCCTGATCCAAAGCTGAAAAAGGTTCATCTAAAAGCAATAGTCTTGGCTCACCCATAATAGCTCTGGCGATGGCGACACGCTGGCGCTCTCCTCCAGATAAAACTCCGGCTTGCCGATCCAAAAATGATTCCATTTTTAGTGCCTGAGAAAGATCTTTCAACCGACTGCGGGCTTTTTCTTGATTAATATTTCGAGCCCTAGCGGCGAACAGTATATTTTCCTTCGCCGTCATGTGGGGAAAAAGATCTAAAGTTTGAAAGACAACGCCCAGTCTTCTTTGTGGAGTTTTGAGTCGGGCCAAATCTTGCCCGGCAAATAACCACTTCATAGAAGGACTAAGTTCTAATCCCAACAGGACTCTAAAAACAGAAGTTTTCCCAGAACCTGAGGGGCCCGATAAGACCGTGACTCCCTGATCCAGTATTTCCCACTGGGGAATATCAATTTTAAAATCACCGTAATCAAGGCGTAAGTTTTCGACGAAGGACACGACTGCCTCCCACACAAAGGGCAAAACAAATAAGACCTGCTACAACTATTAACAAACTCAATACAGTCGCTTGATTTAAGCGATAGCTCGACATCAAAGTTTCCGTCATCATCGCAATACTCAAATCTCGATGTGCCAGAATTCTTGAAACTGCAAAATCCCCACAGGCCCAAACCGCACCGATCCCGGCAAGAATGCCAGCTCGTCCCGACATCTGAGGAAATTGAATTTCCCAAAAAATTTGTCTAGGCGATGCCCCCATCGCATAGGCGACCGTCATTTGCGAATGTAAGGCAGCCAATTCACCGTCCCAACCCATTCGAAAGAGACTGTTCAGGCTTAATAACACCAGCGCTAAAGGGATTTTGATAAAGGGGTAAATGCCTTCGTTGGGGGCTACAATCAATAAACAAAAACATGCTAATGAAGTACTTGGCGCGACGTATCCCGCTAAAAATTTCTCAAACCATTTTTTCGGCCAGCAATAAGCAATTAACATCAGGCCACTGTAAATCAGAACTCCCACCGAAAGGCCCAAGAAGATACTGCCAGCAAAACCCCATAAGATCGCGGATTGCAATTCGTAGAACGTTGATAGCATACTGAAACCAGCAAACAGACCTTGCACATAGCCTACCACATAAAGCAATGCCACCGCTGCAATCACCGCAATACCCGACCGCATCTTAATCAAATTTAAGTTAGAAACTCTGGAGCCGACAGCTCCCTTACCTTTACCGGCAACCAAGGATAAAGAGAAAATAAAGAGTGACTGTATCGCTGCTAGAAAAACAGCACTGCCCCAATCATTGGAAAGGCGAATTTTTTCATAGATTAAAACTTCGATAGTGGTTCCCTTTCCGCCACCAACGATCAATGGGACGGAAAAGCTTCCAAAACACACAACAAAAATGAAAAGCCCTAACAAGATGAAATCTTTTTTTAGGATTGGAAACATGCCTTGAGTGATGAAGCGCCAACGACTGGCACCTTCAATGTAGGCCAGCTCAACCATGCCACCCAGCTTGGTCTCCAAAACTCCAGCCAACAGAACGGCCACTAATCCAAAATTCATGAAAGTATGGATAATAACTATTCCCGCAATTCCCATCGGAAATGGATCAATCACATTTAAAGTCGCTAAAAGAATAAACAACGGTGGCAGAAAGTTTGGTAACAGACACAGCACTTCTAAACCTAAACGCCAGCGACCGTGTCGACCATTGGAAAAATTTAGAATACCCAAGGCCGCCCATAGTCCAAGTATCAATGAAAAAAGTGACGACAGAAAAGCCTGCATCAGGCTATTTTTAAATGCCCAATAAAGCTCTCCCCAATCCGGCATTGTTCGCATCTGAAAATGCGTCAACAGAAACAAGAAAGGGAAAAGTAAAAAAACAACTAAACTAAGTCGCAGCAGTTTGCGCAGATTCAATTGAGTTCGCCTCGACGAATTTCAGTCCAACGTTTTAACAGATGCTCCACATCCTCCGTGGATGGGACTTTAAATTCTTGCATTGTTTTAAAATCTGGCACGGTCGCAAAAGGAGTGTTTTCTCGCACTCCTTTCATCACTGGGAACATATAGTTTTTTTCCATGATGAACTTCTGACCTTCTTGAGAAAGCATCAAGTTCACAAATTTTTCCGCCAGATCACAGTGACGGCAGGATTCCGGAATACCGACAAACTCAAACTGCACGGGCAAGGGTTCAGCAAATGGCAAAGCCATGTAGTCTTTCTTTTTTTCTTCGATCTCATGATAAAGAGGAGATGTTACATAGGAATAGGCTATCTTAGCTTGCTTGTTCGTGAAAAGACCGTAGGCCGTGGACCAACTTGGAGAAAAGCTATGAGCTTGCCCCATTATCTTTTGCAAAAATTTAAAACCTTCTTCCTCACCTTTGGATTGCACCACCCAATACAAAAACTGCATTCCTGGGGAGCTTGTACGTGGATCTTGCAGCGCAATTTTTTTACTCAACTCTGGTTCAAGCAACTCATCTAAACTCGACGGGTTATGAGAAAGTTCTCCGCGACGAGCAATAAAAGTCAAAGCACCCCAATCATAAGGAACAAAATAATTATTCGATAATGCTGGTTTTACCTCATCATAAACATTTAGATTTCCAAGACTGAGCTTTCTCCATGATTGTTGCGCTAACGCTTTGGAAAGATCGAACTGATCCAGGCCAATTACCAAGTCAGCACCCAAGCTTTCGCCCTCGATTTTCAACCGTTGTAATAAAATTCCAGAGTCACTGCCTTCAATGAACTCTACTTTGCATTTGCAATCTTTTTCAAATTGCGCCTTTAACAAAGGCCCTGGCCCCCAACGCCCGGTAAAAGCCGAGTAACCAAAGACACGCAATGTGGGAGCTGAACTGGAGATTAAACTTTGATCCGTACGGTTTAATACGGCAAGAAAAAGCCCTAAAAAAACCACCGCAATAAAAAAGATGAAATTCTTCATAGATGTCCTGTGGAATTACCACCAGATGCCGCGACGACGTTTAAAATAGTAATAGTCAAAACCGAGGCAGCGTCCTGCACCCACCCAAGCTAAGATCAAATGAATTGCCAAAAAAGTTTTATATAGATCTTCATGCGCTGGCCCCGAAATAAACAACATGGCCACACACAAAAGAATTCCCAACAACGCCATCGGACGAACCACGTAGCCGATGATGTAGGAAATCGCCACCGCAAACTCAAGCCCCAATATAATGAACGCGACAGTTTGCCAGTTTGGAATCATCTGCGAACTTGCAAAGACCTTGAACCAATTCGGCGCATGGCTTGCTGGCAACCACTCAGCAATCTGATCAGCGATACGCGGGCGAGTTAAAAAATCGCCGCGATATTTTTGCAACGCTTGTTCTAAATAGTAATATCCCAAGAAAATTCTTAGAAAAGAAATGGGCAAAAGATGGCCAACGTATTTAACGCTCTCAAAAAATGAAACAAACATGAGGCTATTGTGACCTAGACACCCTTCTTCGGGCAAGTCTCCTCAAGGAAGCAGTGAGCGCAATCAGGTTTTCTCGCCTTACAGACAGCTCGACCATGGGAAATCAGATAATGTGACAACATAATCCAGTCTTCCTGGGGAACTTCTTTGCAAAGCTGCTTTTCAATCAAAATAGCATTCTCGGTCTTCACCCAACCTAAGCGATTGGACAGGCGAGTCACATGCGTATCCACAACTATTCCACTAGGAATATCAAAGGCATTTCCCAAAACCACATTAGCGGTCTTACGACCTACTCCTGCCAGCTCGACTAAAGACTCGAGATTTTGGGGGATCTTACCTTTGTGCTTTTCTACTAAGTCTTGCGCACAGGACTTCAAATTCTTTGCTTTATTCTTATAAAACCCAGTAGATCGAATCAAACCCTCTAATTCCGAGAGCTTAGCCTTTGCCATTGCCTGTGGAGTTGGGAATTTTTCAAAAAGAGCCGGCGTCACCATATTGACCCGCTCGTCAGTGCATTGAGCAGACAATATTGTCGCAACAAGAAGTTCAAAAGGATTACGATGGTTTAGCGCACAATGCGCATCGGGGTAATATCTCTTAAATAGAGCAATGGTCGGCAGTATAGGTGCTTTGGAAGCCTTTTTGGCTTTATTGATCGCCATCACTTCCAATAGCTTCTACAGGACAACCTTCCATTGCTTCCTTAACCAATGCCTCTTCTTCAGGCGTTTCTGGTTGCTTTGCTACAAAGGCGTGACCATCTTCTTCATGCATAGAAAAATTTTTAGGAGCGGTTAAAACGCAGGCGTCGCAAGCAATGCAAGATTGATCAACGAACATTTTTCCAGGTTTATTTTCAGTCCATTTTTGACTTTTATCAGCCATAAAGTCTCCTAAAGTACGCAACTTAATATAACCCCATCCCCCCTGCTGTCAAACCCCCGTCCGGACTTGGGTCGCATTTTTCAAGTCCCCCACTGTTGAACGCTGGGGGCTAGGGAGAAATCCAGCTAAACTAAGAGAGATTGTCAAAAGGAGGGTTCATGGAAGGACCACGTTCACCACGGGAAACTGAGCTTCCCCAAATTCTAGATTTCCTTAATAAAAAACTGCGCTCAGAAGCTCCCTGGTCCATCGCCGCTGAATATCCAACAGCACTGACTCCTAACAACTTGCACAATATGCGGATCATCGCCGATGACGAAAAGGTCCTATCCCATGCTGTACTAAAACCCCTCATAATTAAGTCTCCCCATGTCATCTACAAAGTCGCAGCAATCGGTTCTGTTGTGACCGATGACCAACATCGCGGTCAGGGACTAAGCACTCAGGTCATTAACGACTGCTTGAAATCTGCGAAAGAACAATCCTGTGATATTGCGATTCTTTGGACCGATCTTTTTGATTTCTACCGCCGTATGGGGTTTGAGCTGGCTGGCTCAGAAGTGAGCTTTGTTATCGAAGACAACTTTCAAGTGCCTTCCACCAACCTCCGCTTTTCTACGGATCCTAAAGTGGCACCCGATGCAATTTATCGCCTATACTCCAGTCACTCGGTCAGCTCAGTTCGCACTGTTGAAGAAACTCGTAAGTTTCTTTCGATCCCTCAGACAAAAATTTATACCGCTTGGGAACCGAACGGTCAGCTCGCTGCCTATGCCATCGAAGGCAAAGGTATTGATTTAGGTGGTTACATCCATGAATGGGGCGGGTCCGTTCCAAAACTCATGGAGCTTTTAAGTTTTATCCGCGCAAAGAAAGATCAACCCATCACGATCATCTGCCCTAAACATTCGCAAAATCTTATTCGCGAATTGCAAACAAAGCCGATCATGATGAATAACGGCTTTTTAGGCATGATTAAAATCGTGAACTTTGATCAGTTAGCCGCAAAAATTAAGCGCGCCTTCCGCGCTGAGGGGATAGCCGATATCGTCCTTGAAAAACATCCAAATCATTTCATATTTGGCATCGGTCAGGATCTATTCACCATTAATCATGAAACAGATATGGTGCGCTTGCTCTTCGGTCCCATGGACTATCGTGCCATCGGACTTTTCAAAGAGGAAACCATTCAAAAATTTGAAAAAATTCTGCCTCTGCATTTGTGGATCTGGGGATGGGATTCCATATGAAATCTTATCTGAAGTATCCCCTTCTGTTGGCGCTGACAGCAGGAACTCTTTCGTGCATGAAGCAACCGGATCTTGCAGAAAATGACACGCCGGCGACCTTAGAAGCGGTACAAAATTCTTTAGTCGATGCCTGGGGCACAGTCAGTCCACTGACGATGCTCAAGGGGGATTTCGTCTATCAAGAAACAGAACAAACAATTGATACCTTGGACCCGAAATTGGTTTTGCAAGAAGGCATTACGGTCTCCAATATCACCGAAACCAGCACTGAGTACGACTACACTTTCTTGTATCAGGCCGCTGTCATCAAAGGTGATAACGCCTCCCAGTCAACGCGAGAAGACCATCGTTCCGTTGTAAAAAACACGACTGCATCCGATCCGACTTCGGCCCTTACTCCAAACAATCTTTCCGAGGCTGCCCTCAAAGTAGCACAACTGAATCTGCATAAACTGAGCAGTATTAAAACCATGGCAGATGATTTACAAATGACTCTCGGATTTGAACGGCTCATTATGCTGGCGCAATCCTGTAAAATGACGGATCAACTTCAAAAGTACTGCCAAGAAAATTTGAAGGTCGATAGTTGCGAAATCAAATGTTCCAATTTAAATGCCACTTCTGAAACTCGCCCGGCACCAGACCTTATGAAAGCTCAACCAAATTGTGGTGGATTGCCAAACTGTCAAATGAATGTAAAAAATGTTTCTTTTGACTGGTCAATCCTTCTGAAAACCGGAAATGTCACAGAAAAGCAGAAGGTCACTTATACGCTTTCCATGACACAGGATCTTCCATTTCTTTCTCGTGTGTTAGACTATTGCTCTCGAGGTCTCGTGCAAATTCCAAATTCATCCACAAAGGTCTTGGTCACAGTGTGCAATAAACTTAAAAACTTTAAGCGTACAGCGAACTAGATTCTGAGAGTATTTGCCACATTAAAACGCCTCCTGTAGAGTGAGAGTCTCTCAGGAGGTTTTTTTATGAAAAAAATCGCAGTCGTTCTATCTGGATGTGGCTTTTTAGATGGCTCTGAAATCACAGAGGCTATCAGTTTATTAATCGCTCTTAATCAAGCCGGTGCACAGGTTAGCTGCTTTGCTCCTGATATCGAATTCACGGTGACTAATCATGTGAATGGCAACACGTTGACTGAAAAACGTAATGTCTTGACGGAGTCTGCGCGCATCGCTCGGGGCAATGTTAAGTCTCTTGATAAATTGCATGCCAAAGATTTTGATGCTGTAGCCTTCCCTGGTGGATATGGAGCGGCTAAAAATCTCAGTAACTGGGCGGAAAAAGGCGCTAAGTGCGAAGTAAATCCCGATGTTAAACGTGTGATTTTGGAGTTCTTCGAAGCCAGCAAACCTATTGGTGCCTGCTGTATTGCTCCTGTGTTAGTTGCAAAAGTTTTGGGAAACAAAAGAGTCACCGTAACAATTGGTGAAGACGCAGAAACTGCTGCGGAAATCGTCAAAACTGGTGCGCAACACGAAGAGTGCCCTGTTGATGATTACATCACAGATCGTGAAACCAAAGTTGTAACAACTCCGGCATATATGTACGGAAATGCAAAACCAAATGAAGTCTTCGCCGGAATTTTCGGCTTAGCACATGAACTGGTTGAGTGGGCCTAATTTTTTATTTTACTAAATTGAGATCACGGACTGGATTAAAATGAAAAAAACAATTGCACTTATTTTTGGCGGAAAATCAGCGGAACACGAAGTTTCTCTGCGCTCTGCAAAGAACATCGCTGATGCCCTTGATAAAGATAAATACTCACCGGTATTGATTGGCATAAGCAGTGAAGGAACCTGGTATCGCTTTCCCGATATGAATCTTTTCTCTGAAGTGACGAAGATCGTTGATTCGGCCTTGCCCAAAAATGCAGAGCCGGTTGCTTTGATTTGCGATCAAGGAAAGCCCGTTCTTTATTCTTTGAAAGATCACTCCAAGTCTTCTTTAGATTGTGCCTTCCCGATTATGCATGGAACCATGGGCGAAGACGGTACGATTCAAGGTCTCTTTAAGATGGTTCAAGTGCCATTCGTGGGCTGCGGTGTTTGGTCGTCAGCTGCCGGCATGGACAAAGCTGTGATGAAGCACCTATTGGCAGACGCAAAAATCGCCAGCGCTCGCTACATGCTATTAACGCCTTTTGAACAAGTTTCTTACGACGAGATCGTCGCAAATTTGGGTTCCCCTTTCTTTATTAAGCCCGCAAACGCAGGTTCTTCAGTAGGAGTTCACAAAATCAAATCCGCTGATGAGTTCGCTGGAAAACTGCAAGATGCTTTTCAATTCGACTATAAAGTTCTGGCTGAAGAATACATTCAAGGCCGCGAACTAGAGTGCTCTGTGATGGGCCATAATCATGCACCGAAGGCATCTCTTCCTGGTGAAGTGATTCCTCAGCATGAGTTTTATTCTTATGAAGCGAAATACATCGACGATAAAGGCGCTATCATTAAAATTCCTGCGGATTTGCCGACTGAAACAATCAAGCGCATCCAAACTATGGCAGAGGCGACATTCAAAGCGATGGGCTGCGATGGATTAACTCGCGTGGATTTCTTTTTAAGACCCAATGGCGATCTCTATATCAATGAGATTAACACTATTCCGGGTTTCACAAAAATTTCCATGTATCCAAAAATGTGGGAGGCAAGTGGCGTCAGCTACAAGGAGCTGATTACAAAGCTAATTACCTTCGCGTTTGAAAAGCACGAAGCGGATGCGAAGTTAAAAACAAGTTATCTGTAAAAAAAGGGAGACATTAAGTCTCCCTTTTTATTTTTACATACACTGGCGTGCTCCTGAACCTCGTTGGACACAAACATTTTGTACAAGACCGCTTTCTCCTTGAGCCCCCCTGGGTCCAACATCACCCCTAGGCTCTTTATAGACATCCAAGCACAGGTTACCCGGGCCACCCGCGCGACCACCGTCGCCACCATCCCCTCCGTTACCACCACGTCCACCCTGACGACTCACCCTGAGATCAAAGTTACTGTCATCGTATACTACGATCTCCGCAGTTCCGGAAGGGCCGCCTTTTGCACCTGTGGAACCCCTTCCCCCGGGCCCTCCGCGAGCACAGAATATTTCGGCTCCGTCACGACTAAAGCGCATTTCCACCCCGTTACTGCTAACCCCAGTAAGTCCCGTAGCACCTTTGATTCCCTGGCCACCTTGTCCACCAACCATAAACACACCCAAATCCCCACGGGCGTGCTGAACTTGAAGATAAACTGATCCGCCAGATGCACCCTCTGCCATTATAGGAGCGACAGCCTCATCTGGGAGGGAAATGATTTTGCCTCCGCGCGAATCAAGATCGTTTACAAAAATTCGCACCAATTGCCCCATGGTATAAAGAACTCCGCCTTCTTTAAAATTCAAATGCTCGAAGTGAAGTTCGTATTCAACCTGACTCCCTAAAGGCAGTTCGTTATTTCTTTCCTTTACCTTCGCTAAATCATTGCGCCGAACCAGTTCTCCATTCACAAGGTAAAGGGGCTCATCAATGGTCAGATTTTGCGTCTTATAAGACTTTATGACCCCATGAAGGTCTTGATCATTTTCGTCGTTATCTTTAAGGCGGACACAACCTGGTGTGACCGCAAAGGCCATTAAAACTAACAGCGTGGTTTTGAATACTGATGATGTCATTAAATCCTCCGGGAATGAAGGCTTACAAATCACAGGCCATGAATGCGAAGAGCCTTCGCACTCAGATGTCCGTCACCCGGGAAAATACCGGACCTTAGACTGTGAACGGATCTTGCATCCGCACTTATTTGCACCTTTGCAGAAGGCTAAGGAAATAACTCAAGGATGAGCATTGATGGAAAATAGTAAGATCAATTATTTTGAAAAAGCAGACACACCAAAACACCGTGAGTTTATAATTTCCCAAAACAATTGCATACTTTGCGGCACTGTTTTGGAGCTTAAGCATATAGCAGATCGATCAATCTCAGAAATTAAAGAGGAAGCATATTGTACTCAATGCGAAGTCAAAACTCGGGCTAAGACACATATGTTGAACTAGGCCTTGTCAAAAAAGCGACATGCTTTTTCGTCACAAAATTGACATTAGCGTGCGCACGTCAATTTTTTTACATCAGAATAAAAGCTCCCAGCCCAAGACATGTCCGTCATACCATAGCTTGATTGCTTAAGGCCAAAGATGGGCTCTTCCGGTCCGGACATCCAAGAGTTCAACCAAACCTGGGCAGCTTCCAATTTGCCAGCAACCTTCAAAACTTTTTCCGAAGATCCCCAGACCACAGCGGAATGACCCAAATAAGACGTATTGGCCCACTTCAAAATTTCATGTTGATACTTCACCGGGGTTATCAAAAATAATGGACCATGCAACTCATCCTGTTGCATCACTGAGCAGTTTGGCAAATCCACCATGAAAGTTGGTCGGATGAAATTTCCACCCACACCACCAGTATCTGAGTTCCCCGTCACTTTACCGTGCTCACCAAGACCAAACCGAATTTTTTCATTAATAGTGACAACACGATCAGGACTTATCAGCGGCGACCATAAAGAATCTCCTTCAGGGGATGTCAAAGGAGTCAATGCCGCAACATACGCTTGGAGGTCTTCCATAAATTCTTTAAAGAACGACTCCAAAACAAACAAACGAGCCGTATTCCAACACATCTGCCCTTGCCCGATCAAAAATGACTCTAAAATCTCAGACAGATGGGGCTTATAATCAAAATCCGCTAGAACAATAGCAGAATTCTTCGCGCCACCACTCAGTTGTAATTTCTTAAGTTGTGTCAGCCCCACCTTCGCAATGGACTCGATGGTACTTTGACGACCTGTAGCCGTCACCGCTCGAATACTTGGATGGCCCGCTATGATTTTTCCCGGTTCTGCATCGCCCTGAATGATTTGCACCAAGCCTGGTGGTATCTGAGCGGCCTTTAGAGCTTCGCCCAAAATCTGCCCCGTGATAGGAGAATGCTCGGAGATTTTAATCAGAACCGCATTACCTGCCGCAAGAGCCGGCGCCATTCGTTCTGTCACCAGGCGCAAAGATAAAGTCCATGACGTAATAATTCCAACAATTCCCGTCGCATGAGCATAGGTACCTGAAGGCAAGGGCTTCAATACCTCAGCCGCATTTTTACGAAGACAAGCGATGGCAACCTGGATGTTATGCTTTAAAGAAAAATTTTGCGGCAAACCTTGATAAAGAGCTTCTTGATACGCAATGCTTTCGGCGTTTGCCGACAAATAATCCGCCAAAGAATTCAAAAACTGGCCGCGCTGTTCAGGAGTGTAAGCCTCTACCGCCTGTAACGCTTTCTTTGAATACTGCAAAGCCATAATAACATCCATGGCATCTGACGATGCCACGTTCGCTAATTCAGAATTATCAAAAGGTGATTTTTTAACAAATGTTTTTTTGCTTGCAGAGGCGACAAATTCACCCCCGATAAAATTCAAAAGTTCCAAAAAAGCCTCAATACAGATTTTGGTTTCGATACTGCATAAGATGTTGCGCTAAAATCTCTGCTTTAAGTACCTCATCCGCCACACCAAGTTCAATGGCTTTCTGTGGTCCGTAGGGAAACTGAGCTTCATCAGGATGCTGCACAACACTGACACCACCCATTTTTTGCACTTCTGTTAAACCATCGACTCCGTCAGAGCCAAATCCACCCAATAATATAGCAAAAACACCTTTATTAAAGGCTGCCGCTGCCGACTGGAAAAGCACGTTGCTTGACGGCAACTGAGAAGCGACAGGTGGGCCCTTCACGATTTTTAAGACCGGGCCTTGTGCACTACTGACAATCTTGCCGTGATGTTCTGCGGGAATAAAATAGACATGTCCCATTCTTAGGAAATCCCCATCCTTACCCACAACAGGAGTCACTTTGGATCCCACTTTCAATTTACCAATATAAGCCGTTACGAAATTTGCGACCGTACTGCAGGAGACTACAACCGGCGGTGTATCTGCAGCCAACCCCTTAATAAATTTTTCCAAGGCGTCGGCACTTCCCGCATTCCCACCAACCACAACCACTTTCAACTCTGCGGAACGCTTGGGTATCGCTGATATCACAGCGTCTTTTGCGTCAATGACAGCCGGTGCATCTTTTAATTTTTTAAGAACATTCACGGACGCGGCCGCCTTCACTTTATCAACTAACATTCCCGCAAGATCTTTTAAAACCGCGGGATCAAACTGTGAGGGCTTATGCACGAACTCTACCGCACCTAACTCCAGAGATTTTAATGCCGCGTCTCCAGTGCTTGCTAAAGACGACACCATCACAACTGGAATGGGATGATGTTTCATGATCTTTTCTAAAAACATCACGCCGGACATTTTGGGCATCTCAATATCCAAAGTCATCACATCGGGTTTTTTTGACAAAATCAGGTCACGAGCTTGATAAGCATCCGCGGCGGTCCCCACAACTTCCAAACCACTTTTGGTAAAGATACTTGTAAACAGTGTTCGAACAGTGGCCGAGTCATCCACCACAAGAACTTTTACACCTTTGGCAACCGCCAGAGGACGAAAGCCAGAGACATCCACAGGCTTATCTGCAGTTCCTTGTCCGGAGGAATTATGTAATACATTGAAAGTGGCCGAATTTAATTTGATTGTACGCGCGGACTCCCCCGCGACATTGCGTTCGACGATTGGAATTCCCATTTTTTTCAAAAGTGACTCAGCGATCTCAATATTTCTTTTACCGATGCCGTCCCCGAGCGAAGACACACTGATGACGTTACCACCGCCATAGACCTTTGCTTGCAACTTGTTACGATTTGCTCCCAGACGCACGCACTCTTCCACCAACATCGGAATTGCGAAAATACCATAACGTGTATTTTCTCGTTCATTCGGCAATCCTTCAGGCAACAAATAGTGATTCAGTCCACCAATTTTTGTTGTGGGATCATGGATCGCAACGGCGACACAAGAACCCAATAAAGTAGAGATGACAGTTTCTTCTTTAAAAGCGGCCAACTTACCAGGATATAAATAATGACTATTCATGCGGCCACCAGCTTCTCCAGATCAAGCACCATGATACTGCGCTTATCTTTGATAAAGAAATTTCGAACAACAGGGACGGTCATCATCGTCGATGCCCCATCCAAGTTTTGCAGATCTCGATCTTTGAGACTCAAAAGTTCATCTGTCTCCGTCACCTGCAAAGAAAAACGGGACCCATGAAGATCGCAGATCACGTAAAGAAATTGTTTTGCACTTGTTTTCTCAAATCCAAATTCATAGAGATTAAAAACAGGCAGCGCTTCACCTCGAAATGGAACAACCCCAGATATTCCTGGACGATGATCCGGCAAGACATAAATCGGCAAACTGCCACTGACTTCAATAACATTTTCAATTGGAACCACAAACTCTTGGGCCCCCACTTTGCAATGTAAGTAAAACGATTCCTTACTGCTCTGAGCTACCAAAGTAAACTGTGAAGCCAGTTCGGACGAATCCTTTTTATCAATTTGCAAAGCTTCGAAGTAATTTTTTAACAACGCCAGAGCTTTATAAAGACTCTCAGCCGTATCCAGAACTTCGATCTTCCTAACAAAGTCATCGATCCATTGTGAAAGAGGGAAAAACTCATTGGTTTTCGCATCCACGGCCCATGAAGCAGCTTGCTCACGAATTTCTGCGCGCACTCGACTCAGAGTTGAAGCATCAACAAGATCCAAATACTTTTCAATATCCTTCAGAGTCGCATCGAGAAAATAACCCTTGAGCTCGGCGGTAAAGTCATCACCAAAAAAATCACTCATGCCGCAACCTCCGTCATCTTTGACTTCGACATCAAGGCTAGTAATGCCTCTGGATCAAGAATATAGGTGACCTTTTCATCTGCAAGAATTGAGATTCCTTTAAAGCCTCGCTGCTCACCTATGATACGACTGAAACCCTTCACAACGATGTCCGTTTGAGACTCGACCCGATCAACGAGAAGAGCAAACATAACCTCTTTCACCTTAATGAAGATCGCCGACGATGATTGCACGATTTCTGCATCTGCTGAAACCGACAGGCTTAAGATCTCATGATAGTTAAGTAAGGGCGTTGTCAGGCCATGGAACTGACAGAAACGCATTTGATTTACCATGGTGATCTGTAAATGATCGGAGGAGCTGATATGTGCGACAGAAGTCAAAGGGGTTGCAAGTTGGAAGTCTCCCCATGCCAACAAAAGTGCCCCTTCCACCATGATGTGTGAGGGTGCTGGTAACACGAGATCAAACGTCGTGCCTTTACCGGGATCTGATTGAATCGATATTGTCCCATCATATTTTTCTACCAACGACAAAACTACGTCCATGCCGACCCCCCGGCCCGACATGGTCGTCACTTTATCCTTTGTAGAAAATCCTGCCTCAAAAATAAACCGATAGATTTGGTCATCACTTAATTTGGGGGCCTCTTCCGCTCTGACCAGACCATTTTGAATGGCTCTTTTCAAAATGCGATCTTTATCGAGCCCCTTGCCATCATCCTTGAAGGTGGCGTGGATGATGCCATTTTTATCACTAACTTCAAAATGCAATTGCCCGATAGAGGGTTTCCCTTGAATCGTTCGTTCAAACTGATCTTCAATACCATGATCAATGGAGTTTCGAATCAAGTGAACCAGAGCCTCATAAATATCTTTGGCCACGGATTTATCGATAGAGATATCCATCCCCACCATCTCTAGAGTCACTGACTTATTCAACTCGGTAGCGGCTTGACGAACCAAAACTGGCAAGCCCTGAAAACTATCCTTGGCTGTCTCTTTGCGTACAGACTGTATCTGGCCCTGTAACTGATCTGAAATTTTTGCCAGATTCTGGCAGAAGTCATTTTGACGGCGCTCAAACAATTCGGGTTGCACGCGAAAATTAACTGTCTGATTCATCATCGAAAAAAAATTCTTTAAAACTAAAAGCTCGCCCGAAAGTCTCAACATCTCATTGAGCTGTTTCATAGACAGCCACACACCATCTTCGTCACTGGAACGAGCAGTGGGTTTCTGTACCAGATGGAGAGGTTTACGAACCGTCCGGTTCTCACTAAAGTTGAAGCTACCATAGCGGGCAATAAGTTCGATCGCCTCACTGAGTTCTTCAGGGTAAAGCTCTCGCTTGTCACGCAAAGCCTCAACAAGTAACTTGAGCAAATGCGAGCTATTTAAAAATAAATCGATGCAATCTTTTGTGACCGGATGGCTCTCTCGTTTTATACGATTTAAAAGTGCTTCAAACTCATGTGCCAACGAACCCAGGAGCTGACCACCGGGAACAGCACCAACACTGCCTTTCAGTGTATGAATTTTGCGGAATATAACATTTACGTGCTCCATATCATCCGGAGCTTCTTCGAGCTGAAGAATCAACTTATCGAGACTTCCTAAAATCTCTGCGGACTCTTCAAAAAAGACACGGGAAACCTGTTCGACTTGTTCAAAGTCGATCAATCCAGATAGGTCTATCTGTTGATCTGAGTTGTTGGAATCTTCACTCACTCGACAATCCCGCTTTCGCTAACATTCAGTGCTCAGTAAATGTATCGGAATTTCAGGAAGTTAAGTTAGATTCGGAATTTATTAAAAGGGCTAGATTTTTCCGAGAAACAGTTCAAAAAGGAAAGGTAGCTCGACTGGATCCCTTACGGGTGCTTATCGAACTACCTTTGTTTTTAGATTCTTTCGAATCCCTAGGCGAAGGTCCACTCCGACGGAGCCGGAGTGAGTGCAGCTAAGAAGCTGCCACCTCCGCCTTGGTTATGTCACATGATTTAACCATAAGCACCACCCCCTTCCCTGCCCCAATAGAAGCATTAACATAAGAGTACAATAGTCCTAACGGGGTGTGCTACTTTTTCGAAGTCTGGTCTTGGATAATCTCACAACGACACAAAGAAAACTTTCGAAACTAAAATTTCTATTTAAATAGAAATTTAAATCGAGGTACTTCCAATCCGTTCACTACAACAAGTTCGGACCACATCCCTAAAGGCCGACTCCAAAGTCTTCCCAAAGGATTATCATAAAGAGCTTCATACAGCACAACATCTTCCAATGTTTCGCTGTTCTTACCAACACCGATGACTCGATACATTTTACCTTTGTAGTGTTGATAGATTGCTCCGGCAATAGGATGCTGCTCCTGCATGCTACGTTCCCAAATGCTTGATGATTTCTTGCTGGATCTGCTTCATCTCAGCCTCTGAACGCCGAGTCGCACGTTTAAAATCTAAATCAGGAATCGACCAAGCTGGAATCAAATGCAAATGGTAATGAGGAACCTCAAACCCCGCGACCATTTGCCCAATGCGCGGAGATCCAGAAGCCTTCAAAATAGCTTTACCAATTTTTTGCGAAACTTGATGGAGGTGTGCGTAAACATCAGGGGGAACTTCTGTCCAATGATTGATTTCTTCTTTGCAAATGACCAAAGTATGCCCCAGGTTGACCTGATCTAATGCCAAAAAAGATAAAACTGTTTCGTCTTCATAGATTTTATAACATGGAAACTCACCACTAATAATTTTCGTAAAAACAGACGCCACTGTACACCTCTTGATTGGCCCCTAATTATAGGCCCCCAAATAAAGTCAGGCAATGACATTTGATTCTGACAAGGAGTACAATGATTCCAAAAAGAGGTGCTTATGGCTTCAAAGTTTATGCTGATCGCTGACGACATATTGGATTCTTCAAGCAACGGAAAGAAAAGATCCGACAAAGTTCAAAGCATTGGCTTCGAGCTGGCTGAAAATCTTAAAAGCTTTGTTCGCTTGCTTTACGTTCGAAATACTAAAGATCTAAATATCGAACCAGAGCAAGTCGAAAAGGCGGCGTTGTCTTGCCAAGAGCGTTTCAGCAAAGGCCACAAAAATATAAAAGTCATCACTGCTGCAGGCAACCCGGTGGATGAAATCTTCCGTATTGAGACATCCTCGCCGGCTCCGGGGTTGATCGTCATGGGAACTCAAGGAAAACACGGCCTTGAACGCATGTTTTTAGGCAGTGTCGCTGAAGAAGTGGTTCGCAATGCCGTTGTGCCGGTGATGGTTGTTGGGCCTCAGGTAAAAGACTTGCCATCAGGCAAAGCAAAATTGTTGGTCGCCACTGATTTAACTAAAAGCAGTCGCCGAGCCGAAGCTTATGCGATGAAACTTGCACAGACATTGAAAGCAGAAGTCGTTTTGATTCACTCCCTTTTGGAAACCATCAGAACAGCCGACCAATATGCTGCAGCCTCTGGAACGACATTTATAGATCAATCAACGATCGATATCCTCACTGAAAAAACAACCGAGGCCATAATGAAAAAGGTAAAGCTTTTCAAGGCCAGTGGAGTGAAGTGTTCCTATATTATTGACACAAGTGAACCGACCTCTCAAGACGCCTTAGTGGCGGAAGGGAAAAAGGGATACCGCTATCTGATTATGGGAACCCATGGGCGCAGCTCATTTGTACGCGCATTTCTGGGAAGTACCGCCAAAGAAGCGATTTTGAAGGCCTCTATACCAGTGATTGTGATTCGATCACATGCAAAATAAGCGAGCCCCTAAAAAGGAGCCGCCATCATTTGCATGATTCTTTTGTTTTGCCCATAGGAGTCCTCAGTAAAACGGATGACTCCGTCAGAGCTCATCAGCGAAGTCAAATAAGCAGTGTAGACTGGGATTGGCCGTTTCAAAGGTATCCGTGTATCCTTTGTCATCACCTGTCCTGGTTTCGCAATTGTCGCCTCAATCATTGATCGAGTCCATTCTGTGCCATGCAATAGATATTCGGCCAAATCCAGAGGTCTTTCCAAACGAATACAACCAGAACTTAGCAGACGATTCGACTGCGCAAACAGCTCTCTTTGATTAGTGTCATGCAAGTATATCGAAAATGAATTCGTCAATTCGAACTTCACAACTCCGAGTGCATTTAAGTAGTTCGGACGTTGGCGAATATAAATATCGATATCAGAACTTGCATCAATCCCCCACCAGTTGATCGAAGCCGGATCTAAACGACGAGTAAAATTTTTGTTCCAAACTTCATAGTTGTGAGAATTAAAGTATTGGTTTACTTCCGATGGCGGCAGTTTCTTAATCTCTTCCACTTTATCCTGTACAAATATTGTGGGAGGCACAATCCAGAAGGGATTTAAAATAACCGTCACCAAACTATCTCGCATAGTCGGAGACTTACGCTCCGCACGTCCGTTGATGGTTCGAAAGCTCATCGCCGTTAACATCGACGGGTCCTTGTCCAACAAACTAAAATACGCCATCGCTAAGTTAATAAAAATGTAGCGATCTTCAAAACTTTGAGGGAACCAGCGCATTTTCTCCATATCAGCCTGAAGCTGACGAACCCGATCTTTGCAACTGACATTTAAAAAATTCCACGTGCGTCCACCGGGAGAAATAACACCATCTGGATTCCAACGAAGATTCCATTGAATATCATTGATTGCCGCTTGAACATCACGATCATAAACATCGTCATACGAATTTATCCGATACCCAAGAATTGCCAGGCGTTTTTTTAAATCAACGATCACCTTGTTTTTAGAATTCAATTTAAGCGGTGTCTTTTGCGGCGTTAATGCCACCCACCCGCCATCAGCACATTTAGGGTAAATTCTTTGCAAGGCCATTCTGAGTGCTTCATAGGGTGGATTTTGTGGAGCCATTGCCGAAACCACCAAATAAGCCTTGTGTCCACTACCATTCACGAGAGCCAGTAAGTACCTGGCAGAAATAAATTTCTTTCGATCCAACCTCACCTCTGGTCCCATATAGGCAGGATCGAAACTCCCTATCGACAAATCACTTAACATCGCTAAAAAGTTGCGATTCGCTTGATCTTTCAAAATTGAACTACTGCGGCCACCTTTTTGATAGGTGACCTCCATATCATCTGTCCAATATTTCTTAGGATTGAGTCCCTGAGACCAGATCTCGAGCATTGAGGATCGAAGATCCTCAATGGCAATTCCCTCGACAGCACTTAAATAGTCTGACAATGCATCGACGGCCTTCGCTGCAGAGGAAAAGAGACTCATTAAAACGACAAATCCGCATACCAATCGCTTAAAGGAAACTTCCATTTTTCCTCCGGCTTCATATTCAAATTTTCTTACTGATGGTCTTACAATGTTAGAAGGAAAAACGAAGATGGCTAGAACATTTCGAAAAGAAAATATCTTCCGTGTCGGAAGACAAAATAAAAAGGGAGTCTTATCGACTCCCTTTTTATTTGGTTTTTAATATCAACCTTTGATCGAGTTGAAAACTAGCGCTGAGCCACTGGTTTCCAAGTCAAACCTTCTTTACCAGCCCATTTACCACGAGGACGGTAGATACGGTTGTTCGCGTATTGCTCGAACGCATGAGCGCACCAGCCAGAGATACGAGAAGCTGCGAAGATCGGTGTGAACAAATCAGTTGGGATACCCATTGAGAAGTACACAGTCGCAGAATAGAAATCCACATTCGGCATCAAGCCTTTTTCTTTGTACATAGTATCGTCAATCAAAGTCGACATTTGGTACATAGTTTCCATACCAGCTGCCTTAGTCAACTTTTCAGACATACCGCGAAGGATACGAGCACGAGGGTCGCCGTTTTTGTAAACGCGGTGACCGATACCCATCACTTTCTCTTTCGCTTGAAGAGCATCTTTGACGAACTGTTGCGCTTTATCCATTGTACCGATTTTTTGCAACATCAAGATAACTTGCTCATTCGCACCACCATGCAAAGGACCTTTTAAGGCGCCAATTGCAGAAACGATTGCAGAGTGAAGATCAGAAAGTGAAGAAGCTGTTACACGAGTTGCAAATGCAGAGCAGTTCAATTCGTGGTCCGCGTGAAGGATCAAGCAAGTGTCCATAACTTTGACGTGTTCAGCGTTTGGCTCTTTACCACCGCCCAACATGTACATCATGTTCCAAGCCATTGATTTATCAGTTTTAGGAGCAATTGGTTCTTTACCTTTGCGGATTGCATCGAATGCACAAAGAAGAGTTCCCATTTTCGCTGTCAAACGAACAGACTTGCGCAAGTTTGCTTCAGCGCTCATGTCGTTGGCATCTTTATCGTAGTGAGCCATCAAAGAAACAGCCGTACGCAACCAACCCATTGGGTGAACGTCCGTTGGGATGCCTTTCAAAACTTTGATAAAGTCTGGAGACAATGCCATTTCATTGTGAAGTTCCGCAGAGAATTTTTGTAATTCAGCAGCAGTTGGAAGTTTATCATTCCAAAGAAGATAAGTAACCTCTTCGAATGTAGAGTTCGCAGCCAAATCATCAATTGTGTAACCGCGGAAATTAAGAGTGTCGCCAACGATGAATGATACTTTCGTTGTACAAGCGACAACACCGTCCAAACCTTTATCCAAAGCGCCTTCGTAGATATTTACTTCAGCCATGTGAGTTTCCTTTCTGACAGTAGAAGTAGAACAAAATAGTCATATAAAAACAGCTAGTTCTTGGCAAGCTTGATCACTCGATCCTTCACCTCAGTGACGATCAAAGTCTGATCACGGACGGGATCTGCTTTGCCCGTATATTTTTGATTCGCGTAAAGAATTTCGTTACGCAATTCATGAACCCCCTGGCGAGGAGCTTTTGCTATGGCCTCCATAAGATTATGGCCACCCCAAGCTACCCCAAGGGAGTTTTGAGAGATCTTAAGTCCCTCTGTCGCAATTATCAGTCTATCACGCGGATTCAGTTGCACTGTGCGACTTTGAGGCTCCGTGTTAAAATCTTTCCCTAAGGAGGGTCCCGTCGGTATAAGCTCCGCCAAGCCATCCATACCATAAACCTGATGGAAGCAATCAATGTCTCCAACAGAACAATATTGAAGCTCGTAACTGCGTCGATCGACCACGCCATAAAAGATATTAGCGCGATCCTCATTTTGAATGTGAGGCACGACTTCTTTAGCAAGAGTTGCCACCACCTTATGCGCTTCAAGTCCGCGACGAGCTTCCATCTGAGAAGAAATCTTAATGATAACTGACAACAGCAGCGATGACAGAGAATACCCTGAGGCACTTGAAACTAAGATTCCAAACTTTAATTTGTCTTCATGCTCAAAAATATCAAAGTAATCACCACCGGAACGAGTCCCTGGCAAAAACTTAGTGCTGAAGTCAAAACCCTGAACATTGGGCAATTCCGTTGGAGACAAAAACTTTTGCAGCGTTTGCGCCATCTTAAGCTCTTGGCTAACTTGAGTGATCATTTTTTCTAGAGCCGCATTGGCTTTTCCCAGCTCAAGGCGATAACGATGAAGCTCGGCTTCTTTGACAGCGAGTTCATGTTCCAGATCGGAAATGCGTTCTTTGAGAGAATCTTGGTCGTTAGACATAGGACCCTATTTTAGGGCCATTTTTTTTTAGAGTCAGTGCGGAAAATAAAGCTTTAATCAGTTCAGCCTTTAGTCGAGAAAAAACTCTAGTTTTTAGACAAGGCATGTAGGTCCACAATCTTCCGCCTTTTCCGACGGCCGGACATTTTAAATCAACCCTATTGTATTTGAGAGTTGAACACCTCGGCCCGCCAGTTGCTTTTGCCCTGTCCGAGCTTTGGAAACATTTTTAAAAAGGAGATTTAAATGAAGAACCATCTACTTATCTATTCAGCTCTCGGACTGATCTTAGCTGGCTGCCAAAACAGTCCATCTTCAAGTGCCCCCAAAGTTTTGCCAACCCCTGTCCTCAACGGCGCCTCATTCAAAGCGGCCGAAGTCCGCAGAGACTCGCAAACTGGAATCACTGTGACCACTCAAGAAGTCACCGATGAATCCCTAGCCAAACTCCAACAAGAAGCTCAGCTGACAGCTCTTTCAGAACTTCCGATTACCTCAGGGCATAACACCAACATTTATGCGCTTTCAGGGGACGACTTCAAAGCCTATGGTTTTGTTTCGCCAAAAATTTATGCTTATTCTACCAACGACGGCGCCCGTATCTCCACCATAGAAAATGCAGATGGTACTGTAAGCATTCCCTTTCAAGTCGCCATGATCAGTGGACTTGAATCGAAAATTGCGGATCCTTCTGGACGTGGAATGACTGAACCACTGCCGGAAACCTTCTTGGTCAAAGACACCGCAGGTTTGCAGGCTGAACTTGATAGCTTCGGCAAAAATAAAATCGCCTTGTTGCCTGGTTGTGTAAAGAAGCTTGTCCTTAAAGTTGTCGACCGTGAGTTCGACGTCACTCCCAAGGACCTGAGCACGACAGACTATTGTGATAATTCAAAACCATTCACCGTCGCCCTTCGTACAGACAAGAAAATGGCCCAATATATTTTGCAGGAAGCTCTCTATAATAGCTTGGTTGATCTGCGCGCCGATTTTCAAACGCGCGTTCCGTATATGGTAAGCAAAGTCACTGTCAAATTCGATAAGAACCGCATCTATGACGAGCTCGATACCCACCTGAAGGCAAACTACAAAGGTCTTGCAGAAATAGACGCTCGCTATCACCTTGAAAAAATTATGAAAGACCAAGTCCTGAGCGTTAACATCATTGGCAATTATTCCGTCCAACTAGAAGCTGCCGTTGATGCCGCTATGAGAATGTTCTTTACTCCGGTTCCAGATGTTCGACGTGTAGAACTTGGCTGTTCAGGGGCTATGGTGTGCCTGACAATCAACAAAGACTATCGCACTTATGATGAAAATCTTGAATTCATGTACCAACAAACCTCTTCAACTCTTGCCAGTCGTAACTTCGTCTCCACAACTCGCTTGCAACCTGTGAACGATCGCGTGATTGAAATAGGCAATGCTTCCACCACACTAACCGATGACCTTCATAAGCCAACACTTAAAAATGATGGTTCCAGCATAGAAACTGGCCTGACTGTTCAAGACGGTGATATCTTCGAAATAGAACCTACCTACTTGACGATTGAACAGCGCCAACTTGATATCGCAAAAATAACTCGAACTAATAACACTGTTTGCATAAAGACTACTGAAGTTAAAGACTGTGACGAGGATTACCCCACTGACCCTTGCGTTACTAATCCTGCAAATCCAGAGATTGCAAGACCTTGTGGCCCTCCGCGCCGGTTCTGCACAACAAGAACCGTATGCGCTCAAACTGAAAATCAATGGGTCGACACGACTTTGTACTCTATGGACATTGGTAAAGAGACTAAAATTGATCACCCTGTAGGCAAGTTCCAAGAGATCTACGAAGGGTTGGCGTTGAAGTTCACTTATCGCCAAGAAAGAAACGGTGTTATCGAAAACAAAGAAGTACTGTGCCCGTTAAAAAACTTCTCTCGTGTTGGACAAGGTCAAAGAATCTCTGTCCGTATTGAAAACAATGCGGGGTGCGATCTGTTCGGTCCGGGTAGAAACAATCCTATGCTCAGCATGGTCAACAATATCTCTTTCCCGATGAAATACAAAACCGGTAAAGATGTCGTTAACTGGAAAGGTGACATCATCGAACAGCACTTGGAAGCTACCTACGTTCCACCGGTTGGCTTCGGAGGAAGAATCTCCATTCGGGGATACCAAATCACAAATCAATCTTTGAACTAAACGAAAAGAAACTGGCCCCTCAGAGTGTGGTTTCTGTCTTTATCCAGCCGAGACAGTTTTGCGCTCCTCCTCGCCAGTTTAAAACGAAAAAGAGAGCCGAAAGGCTCTCTTTTTATTAAAATAAGGCTTCTAGTTTCGTCAGTTCCTGCTCTTCGGCCTTCAATCTAACTTGAATATGCTCAGGAACTTGTCCCTCTTTTAAAGTCGTCAATCCTTGTAGATGATAGCGGACCTCGCTCAATCTTTTGTGTATTTTGGTTTTAGCCCAAGCTAACACTCCTAGAGATGCAAACTCTTCGCTCATCCACACCTTGGAAACGTATTTTGCATCTTGCAGTTCATCCACTTGAACATTTCCACCGAAATGTCCCCAAACCATTTGCGCCACAAATTGAACTAATAAGATAATTCCAAAAAGTAAAACGTATTGAAGGCTCTTGTTTTGATAAGAAGCCATTTCTGAAGAAAAACCCATATCCAAAGTTGTTCGGACTTCACCCGCTAAAAGCATTCCCAAAATAACACCAACAATAGATGCCATTGAAAATTGCCATCCCACGCGGCGGCAGTCCTGATTTAAAGATCGTGTGTGCCACCAGAACAACAACATGCGACCTATGCGCTCTCCAGCTAACAAGCCAATGGCTCCGTTAAGTGATAAAATATTCACGAACAAAAGACTGAGCCCCACAACGAGGGACCAGAACTCCGTGCGAATAAAAAGGCTTGCGACAGTGGACACTGCGGCAATAGCCAACACCGACACAAATCGACCATCGGCCAAGAAAAAGGCCAGATCACTTTGCCCTAACGCCATGATAAGAACATTGGAGTTTCTCAGCATCATTTCGCCACCGACCAAGAACAGACCCATAGCAAAAAGCAATTTAATCACTCTGTCGATTTTTGGAGTCTTTACCACGGTGATCAATCCCAACGAGCAAAGCCCCAACAGGAAAAACCCGTTAAAACTCAAGAACAACATTCCCAAGAGCATCACCCACCAAGCCCCAATGGTGGACAGGCACATCACCAAGCTGCTCGCGCGTAGGCCAGCTATGCGCATGTTGTAAAGGGCCATTCCTGCATACAAAGATCTTTGTGGAGAGGCCTCCAACAAAACAACATCAAGACAGTACTGCAACATCTTGAATAAGCTCGGCTGATCAAGATTTTTATCTAAAAATTTTCTCTGCAATGATTGAAACAAAGTGGCCACATGCTTCTGCGACAAAGAGAGCCCTGTCATCATCAGGACAAAACTACCCAACCACATAAGAATCATAACGAACCACCTTTCCCTCAAAGGAGTGAATCACTCCTGGCAATAGTTCTTCGGCCTGCATAGGACGCTTTACCACGACCCTTTTTACGGGCCAGGTTAATGCTTCTTTCAAAACATCAGAAGCGTCGTCATCATGTCCCACCAAGTCTCGGAACACCACCATCTCTTGCTTTGGCAGGGACGACTTCTTTTTATGCGGATACATGGGATCAAAATAAATAGAATCAATGTCGAGTTTGCCTTTATTCTGTCTCAAGAAGTCGAGACTGTTGGCAAAGTGCAATTGGTAAGATTTCAGATATTCCTTCTGTGTCTTCGCTAAAGCTTCCGTTAACAGCGCAAATAAAACCGGAGAACGTTCTACACCAATAACCTGGAAGCCCAGTTGAGTCAGAAATACACTGTCGATTCCCATCCCTACAGAAAGGTCTAAAACTTTTCGACAACCTTTCGCCGCACCAAGAGCCTTGGCAATCAACTCGCTTTTTCCGCGATGACCTTTGCGTTCATAATCCAGATGGTTTTTATCGAAATCTATTTCCAGCAGACGTTTTTCAGCGTCGCGCACATAGACACGATCTCCTTCGATATTAAATCTGAAAAAGTAAGGCTCCACGGATTGGGGATTTAGAGGACAATTAAAAAACTGGGCCCAGTGCTGGCCTTTCACAAGTCCCGCAACGTCGGCCACAACACATATCTTTTTATCAGCTACTGAGTCAGATACCACAGACATTCAAGCACCCAAAGTCCCACAGTCACCAGGAACAAAGTTAAACCATATTTGAACACTTGACGAAGTTCCCCACCAACCGGACTTGAAAGCGCCTTCAGTTTGGAAATAAAACCAATCGACACAAATAACAAAATCACCGAAAGATCAAAGCCCCAGTATAGGCCCGCATAAACATAGTGATAAACCAAGTTCATCACCAAAAAAGCACCCCACCAGAAGGCCAACAAACGACGGCTGTTATCGAAACCCAGCCAGTTCACCGTATTGCGAAAGCCCGCCTGCCCACTTGGCAAAATATTTCTGAAGTTGCGAAGGTGAACCACAAACAGAACCGCCCAACCCCAGACACAGCCAAGCCACACAGACTCTTCATCAAAACGAGACCCCATAGACAACTGATAGCCTACGGTTAACAAAGGCCCCAGCATCAGAAACAAAGAGATCTCGCCACCAATTTGATATTTAAATGAATTCTTTTTCTTAAACTGAGCCCAGAGCCCAATCACCACGCTAGCGGCGATCACCACAGATACATGAGGGTATGCTAATGTTACTGGGATCGCACACAACAACGCCAGGACCAAAAATCCTGTCGATGCACTTTTAATACGAGCTGCCGTTGTCCAACCACTTTGAATGGCCCGGCTGCCACTGCGCTCAAGAATACGGTCCACGCCCTTGATGTGATCCATATAATCATTGCGCAAGTTCACAGCGATGAATGCTGCAATCACGCCGATCGTTGAAACCAACGTTGCGATGGGATCACGCAAAGTCTGGTCCGCAATATTCTTCGTTAGAACTAAAAACAACGGCACCAGAACAAAAAGAAAACTGCGGATTTTTAAAGTTTTCGCAACACGAACGATCCAAGGTGGGATTTGCAGTTGAGTGATCGGAACGATCTTGAACGTCACTGTTTCTGCCGTCGAATTAACATTCAAGGACTGCACAGGTAATGCGCGTTTGTCCTTGGAAAAGTTCCCCAAAAGATATGAATCGAATTCAGCAGAATTTTTACTAAGCGTGACGAGTTCACTCACGAAGAAGGTTTCCTTCTCCAGTAAAGAATCTCAGTCAATGGACGAAGCTGGTCGATCAGTTTTTCTTCGCCCGGTTTTAAATGCTTTGCCAAGCGTTCCAAATGATGATCATACATCTTGATAAGACCCTTATTCATTTCATCGAAAGCTAAAAGCTTTTGATCGAACTGCGCCTTGCCACCGATGCTTGCATAGTAAGCTTCCAAAGTTTTGGACTTTACGATCTGATCTATTTCCTGACGGCTGCGACCTTGAGTCACATAGGCGCCGAAAGAATTCAAATAGCCCGATTTCAAGTCCCCTAAGATCGCTTTGCCTTCGTCGTTACGAATATCGTAATCCAATAAGTCATCAGAGCGTTGGAACAATTGTCCCAACAACGTCCCCATCTCTTCCAAGATTTGGTGAAGTTCGGCGTCGTAACGTTCTTGAGCAATGAAGGGAGCGCGAATGCACCATTTAAACAGCGATGCCGTTTTCAGATTGTGAATACGATCTAGCTGTTCAAGAGTCACAAAGAAATCACCCACAACAGAATCCTGCAACCACTCCCCTTCCAAAAGGTCAGAAATGATTTCAGCAGTGTATTGGACAAGCTTGATATTACCATGACCAGACAAGTTCACCATTACGCGGGCAAGAAGATAGTCTCCCGCCAACACGGCATATTCTGGAGTGTACTTCATCCATGCCGTGGTTTTTCCACGACGAAGATGAGAACGATCGATCAGGTCATCATGAAGCAAAGAAGCGTTGTGAATAAACTCAATGGTTTGTGCCAACAAATGCTCAGACTTTCCATCCAAGGAAAGGTTAGAAGCCATCATGCGAATCAACTTCGCGCGAAAACCCTTACCACCTGAAAAGAGATCATCATAAAGCTTATTCAGCTTCGGTAAGTAGGCAGGGAAATCCCTGGAATCATAGACTTTCAGATCAATGACGTTGCGCGACAATTAAGACTCCTATGGCAGGCTCTCTTTTGCTGATATTCCCGCTTGCTGTCAAGGGCGGAGCGGCCTTAAAGTGCCAGTCATTATGAATAAAGTCTTCAGAACGAAAAAGACCCTAACTTTCAGGGAAGCTGACCCCGCTAAAATAATGTTTTTCGGGAATATTTATGGTTTTGCCCACGACGCCTTTGAGCAGTTTATCCTCGAAGCCGGGTTCACCTGGAGTGAGTACTTCCACGATCCCGACCACGCAATCCCCCTTCGCCATTCTGAAGCCAACTATCTGGCGCCATTTTTCCCCGGCGAAACCTACGACATCGCAGTCACGGTCGCAAGTTTTGGCGAGACTTCTTTCAAAATGAAATACGTTTTCACACAAGGAAGCAAAACTCACGCCGTGGTGACAATGGTCCACTCCATCTTAGATCTGAAAACAAAACAGAAAGCTGCGATTCCTGAAAAATTCAAACAACGCTTTAGCCAATACCTAGAAAGCACGGGAGTCTAAATGGAAGAATTTAAATTCACAGGCAAAGAGTGGTGGCGT
This sequence comes from Bacillota bacterium, assembly GCA_050257115.1. Classification (GTDB taxonomy): domain Bacteria; phylum Bdellovibrionota; class Bdellovibrionia; order Bdellovibrionales; family Bdellovibrionaceae; genus Bdellovibrio. The sequence goes on along the minus strand of JBLMWG010000122.1, from coordinate 239 downwards.
GAAGGCGTTCGCTTTGAGTGCACTGGATCTGGAAAGTGCTGCACCTCTCACGGCGAGTATGGTTTTGTGTATCTCAATCTAGAAGACCGCCAGCGTTTTGCCAAACACCTCAAAATCAGTACATCTGCATTCACTCGCAAATACTGCGAAAAAACCGGCGGTATCTGGCATTTAAAAGAAGATCCTAAAAATCCAGACTGCATGTTTCTTAAAGGCAAAGGCTGCAGTGTCTATGAAGC
>JBLMWG010000121.1:0-4129 GCA_050257115.1 Bacillota bacterium | reverse complement strand
GCGCCTTTGTTGTTGGCTTTTTGCATTTTTTTGCCCATTTTTCCGGAGAGGAAGTTTTCCGTTTTGATTCCTCTTGCGCGGATTTCGTGAGCGACTTTAATGCTTTCCGCTTCGCCAGCCTCATCTGCGCCGATGACTGCGACCAAAACTTCTGGTTTTGTCGCGATTTCTTTTGGAGTGAGATCAGCTAAACGATCAATTCCCGCCGCCCAGCCAACGCCTGGAGTTTTTGGTCCCCCCATTTGTGCAATCAAGCCGTCAAAGCGACCGCCTGCGAGCACGGTCCCTTGGGCGCCCAAACGTGTTGTGGTGAATTCAAAAACAGTGTGACAATAGTAATCCAAACCACGCACTAAGTGAGAGTTGAGCTTGTAGGGAATTCCCAACTTTTCAACGCCCGCCAGAACGGTTTTGAAAAACTTCTGAGAGCTTTCATTTAGATACTGTTCCATCTTGGGAGCATTTGCGGACAATTTTTTGTCGCCTTCATCTTTAGAATCGAGGATGCGCAATGGATTTTTTTCTAAGCGTGTTTTGCTATCTGCGGACAATTGATCTTCGTGCGCCTTGAAGTAAGTAACCAACGCCTCGCGATAAGCGACACGGCTTTCAGGGTCACCCAATGTGTTGATTTCTAATGTGCATTCGTCCGCAATGTGGAGAGTTTTAAGTAGATCCCAGGCATAGGCAATGCATTCGATATCCGCCAGAGGGGACTCATAACCTAGACACTCTCCGCCAACTTGGAAAAATTGACGATAACGTCCTTTTTGTGGTCGCTCATAACGAAACATCGGGCCGGAATAGTAAAATTTTAATGGAAGGTTTTGGCTCATTCCTTCGGAGATAAAAGCACGGGCGACCCCAGCGGTACCCTCAGGTCTGAGAGTAAGGCTTTCTCCTCCGCGGTCTTTGAAATCATACGTCTCTTTGCTGACAACGTCGGAAGTTTCGCCCAAAGTGCGATGAAAAACGTCAGAAAATTCAAAAATAGGGGTTTCGATCTCTCCGTACCCATAGAGAAGTCCTATTTTATAGGCGGATTCTTCGACAAAACGGAAAAGAATATTTTCCTCAGGAAGTAGATCTCTCGTACCACGAACTGTTTGCATTTTCCCGCTCATATATTAGCCCTCTGTATAATCAAGCACTGATGTTATATCAGACGGAAAGTCCGCACGTAAAGCTATTGCTTTTAACTCGGGGCGGGTCTTTAATTATAGTATGAAATCTTGGATTATTGCCGGTACATTGATTCTTGTCACCGTTATGGGGGCCGTCCTTTACCACTCCTTTGGTGGAGGTGGTGGTTCTCATAGTGGTGTTGAGGTCGACTGGCGCCTCTTGGGTGAAATGGACTATATTACGGGCAAGTCGTCTCCAGAGCTGGAAGCTTTGAATTCCAAAGATGTGAAAATTCCTGGATTTATGGTTCCTTTGGAAGATGATCAAAAAAATGTTGTGGAGTTTTTGTTGGTGCCAAGTCCGCAAGCTTGCATCCATGTTCCGGCTCCTCCTCCGAATCAAATGGTTTATGTGAAAATGAAAAAAGGCACAGAGGCGGCTCAAGGGCCGATCTGGGTTTATGGGAAACTGCAACTTGTTACAAAAAAATCTATGTACGGTGATGCTTCTTTTGAGCTCATCGGTGAGGCTATTGAGCCTTATAAATAGGAGGTTTTATGTTTAAAGTGCTTCTGTTTTCAATGATGGCAATGGCGGCTCGCGAACACGGGGCCCATGTGCATGGCAATGCCAAGATCAGCATGGGGTTTGACGACAAGAGCGGCAAAATCGAATTTCATGCTCCTGCAAATGCAATCTACGGTTTTGAGTATGTTGCAAAGTCTGCAAAAGATAAAGCAAACAAAGACCAGTCTTTAAAAAAATTGAGTGATAAAATTTCTGAAATGATCGAATTTGATCCAGCCTTGAAATGCGAAGTTAGTATGGAAATGTATGAAGTGGATCAAAAAGACAGCCACGCGGATGTCGACGTTGAATATAAAGTGAAGTGTGAAAAGTCCCCAGCGGGTAGCCTTGTAACCTTCAATGTTCAAAAGGTGTTTCCGCACATTAAAACAGTGAAGGTGGACGTGTTGCTGGGTGACGTGCAAAAATCTCAAGAGATCAAGAAAAGCGGGGACACTCTTGAGCTTAAGTGAACCCCTGATTGAGATTAAAGATTTGCACTATACTTACCCAGGGCAAAATAAACCCACCCTGGTCGTGCCGGATTTCACCGTTAAAAAAGGTGAAGAGGTGTTTTTGTATGGTCCCAGTGGAACAGGCAAAACCACTTTGTTGGAATGTTTGGCTGGGGTTTTGAAACCTACATCGGGGAGTTTAAAAATCCTCGGCCGCGACCTGGTTACGATGTCTCCGGCAGAACGAGATGCCTTTCGTGCCGAGCACATGGGATATGTTTTTCAAAGTTTCAATTTGATTCCCTATTTGTCTGTGCGTGAGAACATCACGTTGCCTTTGCATTTAAGCCCTTCACGTAAGGCTCGCTTAGGCAGTGTGGATACTGAGATGGTTGTACGCGCCCTTTGTGGCAACCTTAACATCGGAGAGCTGTTAGATAAGAAGGTTACCGAGTTGAGTGTTGGGCAGCAACAGCGCGTAGCGGTGGCTCGTGCATTACTGGGGAAGCCTGATGTTCTTTTAGCGGATGAACCTACATCATCGCTGGATTCAGATCATCGTGAAAAGTTTTTGAAGTTGTTGTTTGAGCTTTCGGAACTCTATGGCACGACTGTCGTCTTTGTTTCACACGACCGTGGCATTGAAAAATTATTTAGCCGTTCCGTTTCACTTGAATCGATTAATAGGACGACGTGATGATCTTTTTGAATCTGGCAATTAAGTCTCTGAAAAATCGTGCTTTTGCGACAACTTTAACCGTAATCAGTATAGCATTGAGTGTGACCTTACTTTTATCGGTGGAACGTGCGCAACGGGCAGCTCAAGAAGGTTTTACCTCTACGATCAGCAAAACAGATCTTATTGTCGGAGCGCGAAGTGGGCCTCTGAATTTGATTTTATTCACGGTATTTAATATCGGGAATCCAACAAATAATGTGTCCTTTGAAACCTACCAGGATATTAAAAAGAACCCAGCCATCGAGTGGACGATTCCATATTCTTTGGGAGATGGGCATCGTGGTTTCCGGGTTGTTGGGACCAATGAAGATTTCTTTAAGTACTACCACTATCGTGGTGACAAAATGGTATCTCTGGCTCAGGGACATGGGTTGCATGACCTTTGGGATGTCGTTATCGGTGCGGATGTTGCTCGTCAGTTAAATTATCAGTTGGGTGATCACATTGTTGTCGCCCATGGAGTGACAAAGGGTGAAGGTGTTCAAAAGCATGATAACAAACCATTCCAGATTGTCGGCATATTAGAGTCTACTGGGACCCCATTAGACCGTGCTGTCTATATCGGTCTTGAAGGTATGGAAGCTTTGCACATGGATTGGCAAAATGGAGCTGCGCCCGTTCCTGGTAAAGAAACTCCAGTCAGCGAGATTAAAAAAGAGAATATTAAAGTCCATACAATCACTTCGTTTTTCGTGGGAGCAAAGTCGCGCATAGAAACCTTGAAGTTACAACGCATGATCAACGAGTACAAAGAAGAACCCTTGTCGGCTATCATTCCTGGAGCAACGTTAAGTGAGTTGTGGCAGGGGCTTTCTTATGTGGAAAATGTGCTCAGAGTGATCTCTTGGATGGTGTTGTTGGTTGGCTTTATGGCCATGCTTATTGCTTTAACGACCACACTTAATGAACGACGTCGTGAAATGGCGATTTTAAGAGCTGTGGGTGCGCGTCCTGTTCAGATTGTTGGCTTGCTAGTTTTCGAGTCAGCGCTATTAAGTATTTTGGGCACAATTTTAGGTGCCGTTTTGTCTTTGGGATTAGTCGCTTTATTGCGTCCTTGGTTAGAGAGTGAATTTGGTCTGTATTTGCAGGGCACCGCACTGACTACCAAGGAGCTCATATATATTGTTATCGCCATTGTGGCCGGAACTCTGATCGGCCTGATCCCAGCCCTGAGAGCGCAAAAACAAGCTCTCAAAGACGGCCTCTCCGTAAAAATCTAGATCCGAAAGGTGCCTGCTTC
>JBLMWG010000120.1:0-6770 GCA_050257115.1 Bacillota bacterium | reverse complement strand
ATTTATTTTTAACGGATCGCTCTGCGGGATCTTTGGAATTTACTTACCAGTCCCATATCGAAAAAGAAAAAAACCAATTCGTCAGCCGTAAAGACAAAGACAATAACTCGAAGACAACTTTTAAGTGGCTGAAGTCGTTGGGAGGCTTTCAATTGTGGGAAGCTATTCCTCATTCTGGAAAGCCCCATCAAATCCGCCTGCATGCTTAAGCCAATGGCATACCTATCTTGGGTGACCAAGAGCATGGCGGCAGCAAATTCTATCGTCTGTGCCTGCATTCGTTATCTTTAGAGTTCACTCTGCGTGGTCAAAACGTTCGCTTTGAAACAGATTTGCCGGTATGGGCTCGTGAGAGCGAGTTAAATGCCCATGAAGAAGACATGATTATCGCCGAAGCATTTCAGCGTCGCGAGCGTCTATTCCAAGCATCGCAATTGACCGATGAGTCCCTTCGCATGTCTCACCGTGAACTCGATACCTATCGTATTGATCAATACGGCGAATACCTTTGGATCTATTGGTACAAAGAATCTGATCCAAGTGTTCAAGACTTGTTGCGCTTTGAGCGCATCGCTAAAGAGACTCGAAAAAAAATTCTGGTGCGCAAAATGCTAAACCGCGGTGAGGATCCCAATGCTGAAATTCTGTGGAATATCGGCAACACCTCCCCGCGCTGGACCGCTAAAGAAAATGGTGTGAACTATGAATTGCGCAGTGACACAGGTTTGTCACCAGGGTTGTTCCTTGATCAACGTGAAAATCGCGTTTGGGTCAGTGAACATGCTCAAGATCGTAGTGTGCTGAATTTATTTTCTTATACCAGCGGCTTTAGTGTTGTTTCTGCTTTAGCCGGAGCTCGTGAAGTTTGCACGGTGGACGTTTCCTCCAATTTCATCGACTGGAGTAAACGCAATTTCGAACTGAATGGCCTGAATCCAGAAGATGATAAGTATGAGTTCTGGGTAAATGACTGCCTGCTATTCCTAAAAGGCACTATTCGTCGCAAACGCAAGTTTGGTCTGATCGTTTGTGACCCACCATCTTTTGGGCGCTCTAAAAATTCCGTTTTTTCTATCAGCAAAAACTTTGATGAGCTGATGATCAACTGCATGTACTGCTTAGAGAAAAATGGTCTGCTGCTGTTCTGTACGAACTACGAGAAATGGAACAGTGGCGATCTGCATTTACGCTTAGAGAAATTGAAGCGTGAATTTTCGTTTAAAATTTTACCAGCACCATCACAAGGCTTGGATTTCGAGCTCCCGGATCAGGAGCCCTTGATGAAGTCGATTATCCTAAGAAAAAACTAGCTGCCGTGGGCTTAAGGATAAAAGTCGTATTTGATTTTTACGCGTTTGTCGCCTTGGAGGCCCATTTTTGAGCCACTCAAGAAAGGTGGTACAGAGCGTTTCACACGTTTTTTATCTTTCGGGAAACGTTTTTCATCGACAAAACAATCAAAGCGTTCTTCTTTGCAAAGGGCAGTGAATTCTTCGCTTTGGTTATTAAATACGTAAGCATCCACCGCCTTCGTCATGCGGTCCGCAGCATCAATATCGGCCTGTTCAACCACGATCCCCGCCTTGCCTTTAGCAACTGTCTTCGTCGCCTTCACAGGATGGACAACCTGGACGGGCCTTTTCTTTTCGGCAATATCGACCGTGCAATCGCAGTCACAGAATTTTTTTCGCAAAGTGGCGCAAGATGATAACAGCATCACTGTGCCAATAAGTAACAAAACCTTCTTCATTATTTTCTGTTCCATTGTGACCATACTTTATCTTTTCCATGAGGATGAGCTTTGGCGTAGTCATAAAACGCACGTACAAAATCCGCGCGGTCTTTTTGATAAATATGGCGGAAATCACTTTCAGGAACCTCCGCCATCACATCATAGTCATCGCTCAGTTTGGTATTGCGATTGATGATATCATCGAAGGAATCAGTCTGTGCATTCGCTAGCATATCGTACATAACCATGAACATCGTCGTGCGACCCTTGCCCGCTCTACAGTGGAAATGAACCCAGTTTTTATCAGGCAATTCGCGAACCGCTTCGATGAAACGATCCACTTCGCTATCCGTTGGACGAAGATGATCTGTTACTGTAAGACGTACATACTGATGACCGGCGCTGCGTACAACGCTTTCTTCAGTCTCAATGCTTTTGATAGTTGTTCCGTCGATTTGCTCACCAACACGCAGATCCCCTAACAAACGACGCTCGCGCTGAATCACTTCATCATGATTCAGATCTACATTGGCCCAATCGTGCTCTGCCTGCCAGGTCACTGGTTCATCATTGATATAGCCATGGGACTCTTGGCGGAGATCAAAAACATACAGAGGAATTTTGTTTCTCTTTGCAGGTTTGGCGATGTCTTTCAAGGCTCTTGGCGAGAAACTCGCGCTTCCGGACATATGGAGTTTGTCGTTCTTACGATAATTGACGGGCTTAGAGCCTTCGTATTTTTTATCAAACACCACTTGCACCGGTGTTGTTGCTTGAGGCCTTAATAAAGGAGCCTTGACCACCTCTTGAGGCGCATTGATGACGGGCGGTGTATTTTGCGTTCCTTTTTCCGCACAGGCAATAAGGACGAATGGCAGCAACAAAATCCATTTTCTCATAAAGTCTCCCCTATGAGAAAAAGCTTAAGCCTTTACTTGGCCTCGTGCAAACAACTCTTCGAGATATTGATATCCAGAGTCTTGAGTGCGCAGATAGTAATAAGCTCTCAAGATGTCTTGCTCTTGTTTGGACAAGGAGGCATTCGTGCCACCCTTTTTAAAGCGATCCTGGGAAATATGGTACAAACTCAAAGCCCCGGCGACGGAGATGTTAAAACTCTGCACAAAACCGGTCATCGGGATGATGATGCATTCATCGGCTGCGGCCACCATTTCGGGGCTCACGCCATTTTTTTCGTTTCCTAAAACCAAAGCTGTTTTACCAGAAAAATCCACTTCATGCAGAGGTTTGGATCGAGCATCCAAGTGTGTGACATAGATTTTGTATCCCTGAGTTTTAAGAGTTTTCACACAGTCCGTAGTATTTTTCCACTTTTGAACCTCCACCCATTTGTCAGCTCCTTGAGTGACCCGGGCTGATTCTTTGAACTTTTCTTGAGTTTCAATAACATGGAAATTTCCAAAGCCTAAGCCCTCGGCACTTCTCATCACCGCAGAAATATTCCCGCGATCATAGATACTTTCCAAAACGACAGCCGTGTCGAAGTTTCTTTGTGCGACAACACGGTCAATTTTTTGACGACGATCCTCTGTCAACAAGGGTCCTAGTTTTTCTAGGACCACTTCATAATTTATTTTTAGATTTGCATTGATCTCAATATCAGGACCGTACGGAAACATGAATACCTCTACTCCAGCCAAGCCGGAGTGTTTGCAGAACAGCCTACTTGTAAAGAGACTCAGGATTTTTAGCTAGATCGCGAGTGATATTTTTTTGGTGTGCTTCCAAGGTACCACCACCGATTTCAAGCAACTTTGCATCTCTCCAAAGTCGTTCAACAACATACTCACCTACATAACCGTAGCCACCCAAAACTTGGATCGCGCGATCGGCAACGTTTTTCGCCATTGTCGTCGCCACAAGCTTCACGCCGTCTGAATCCAGACGATTGCCTTCTTTATTCAGATCCATACGGCGAGCCGTTTCGTAAACATATGCGCGAGCAGATTTGTATTCCGCATAACTGTCAGCAATATAACGCTGAACCTGACCAAAGTGGTTTAGGGACTTACCGAACGCTTCACGCTCTGTCGCGTAACGATTCATGATTTCCAAAGATCTGCGTGCAATACCGATGCTCATCGCCGCCAATGTCAGACGTTCTATTTCTAGATTGCGCATCATGTGCAACATCGAATCACCTTCGTGACCGATAAGAGCGGAATCAGGAACTTGGCAGTCTTGGAATACCAGCTCCGCCGTATTCGATCCACGCATGCCCAGTTTGTCTTTGATCTTTTGGCCAACTTGGAAACCCTTGTGATCCTTTTCAACAAGGAAAGTCGAAATCAAAGCTCTGCCATGCTTTTCACCCGTGCGCGCATAGACAAGAGTCAAATCACAAGGCGTATTGTTTTCATCGATCGTTCCGTTGGTGATCCACATTTTACGACCGTTCAAAACCCAACCATTGGCATTTTTAACAGCGCGAGTTTGCATACCAAGAACATCTGTTCCAACAGCAGGCTCCGACATGGACATAGAACCAATCCATTCACCGGTACAAAGTTTAGGCAAAACACGGTGACGTTGTTCATCACTGCCATTCACGGCGATATTGTTCACACACAACATCGAATGGGCAAGATAAGCCAACGCAAAACCTGGATCTGAGGCCGACAACTCTTCATGGACAATGGCTGCCGCAGTTGCATCCATACCAGCGCCACCGAATTGCTCAGGAACCGTAATCCCCAGCAAACCAAGTTCGCCGACTTTTTTGAAAAGTGGCAGATTGAATTTTTCTGAACGATCAAACTCGTGAGCTTGAGGCTCCACCTCAGCTTCTGTGAAGGCCTTCACGGTCTCACGCAACATCGTATGTTCTGGGGTTGGATTGTAGAGGTCGAATTCTTTCCAATTGAAAGACATGAAAGTCTCCTTTTTTTCGTTCAAATCCTATTGCAATCTAGAGTAGCGAATCTATTGAAAATCATGACGGTTCGGCAAGGTTTAGCCCTCGATGACGCCATGTGTTTATGGTAAATTCCTGCCCTTGCGCATAGGACCTGGACGCAATCCCTCGACGAGCCTATCGTGAAAGGCATCCTCTAGGAGTTTCTCAGCATGAAAGCAATAGTTCTTGGAATTGGAACAGCGTTGGTCGATGGGCAAATTGTTAACACAAATGCTGCCTGGATTTCGGAAAAACTACAAAAAGTTGGACTCACAACAGCCCTGCATCTTGTGGTTCCAGATGATAAAAAACTCATTTTAGAAGCTTTAGATTTTTGTGCAAAATATGCCGACCTCATGTTTGTCACTGGCGGCTTGGGGCCGACCACAGATGACTTTACTCGCGAGGTGATTAGCACCTGGACTAACCTGGATCTGAAGTTTGATGAAGACTCCTGGCAACATATCAAAGATCGTTTAGAACCGCGTGGCTACATCGTAAAAGACATCCAAAGACAGCAATGTTTCTATCCCGCAGGTTCTGTCGTATTGAAAAACGCCGAAGGCACTGCCAATGCTTTCTATCTGGAAGCGAAAGGCAAAAAACTTTTTGTTTTACCAGGACCACCTCGGGAAATTGAAGCGATCTGGAACTCCTCTATCGATTCATGGTTACAAAAAAACATCGGCGGCCTTGATCCCTATATCACTCGCTACTGGGACACCATCGGGATGGGGGAGTCAGATGTCGCCACCCTCGTGGAAGAAGCCCTGGCTGGAGTTCAAGTAGAAAAAGGCTATCGCGTGCACTTACCCTATGTGGAAGTCAAACTTTCGTTTTTCCGCTCGGAAGAAAAACAAATGAATGTTCACGTCGAGAAAGTTACTGAAGTCTTAAAGCACATCACCATCACTCGAGATCAGGAAGACATTCCTTTGATGCTTTCTCGGGCTTTAAAAAATTATGCTTCAGTGAGTTTACAAGACTCCACCACAGGTCAATTTCTGATCAATCGTCTCATGCCCGTCATGCGGGACTTCATGACAGAAAAATCGTGGAGCTTTTCCAGCCACGCTATTGATGAAGAAGCTCAGGTGCGCTTAACGGTGACTCCAAAAGACGAACATTCCTGCGTGGTCAGCATTGAAAAAAAGAATCAAAAGTTTTCAGACATTATTGAGTCTCCGTATAAAAAAATGCCGATGCGCGAACGACGTGCTCAGTATTTTGCGGAAATGGCCATGCTATTTTGGGTCAGACATCTTTAAGGAGGATTTATGTTAGATTGGAAAACCTACTTGTCAGAAGTGAAATCTCGTATCGCCGGGATTGCAAAAATGCAGCCCGACATCGTGCGTGGTTATCGCATGATCTCTGATTCAAAACCTGAAAATCCAACTCTCGACCCGAAAACCCGGGAACTGATTGCTCTGGCTGTAGCCGTGACGACTCGTTGTGATGGTTGCATTTCTGTACACATCGAAGCCGCAAAAAAACATGGCGCGACTCGTGAAGAAATTCTAGAAGCCTTGGGCGTTGCCGTGGGCATTAACACTGGAACGGCTTTAATCTTTTCGGCTCGCGCTATGGATGCCTTCGACAATCTTTAGGATATGTTTTTGAATATAAAACAAAAGAAAAGCCCCCATTTTCATGGAGGCTTCATAATGCATTGCTGCTACCAAAAGTAAGTCCGTACCTATTTCGGTTTGATATTGAGACCTTTTAGCGCATCCCCAAGCGAGCCGAAGCCGCTTCCGGAAGTGGGTTGGTGAGATCTCCAAGAGTGGTCTTCCCCTGCTCCTGGCACACCTAAAGAAATCTTTTTCTCTTCGAATTTGATTTCGTCGATTTGCACAACGATCTCGTCGCCGCGTTTTTTATTTTCGAACTGTGCACCGTCAACATGATCACGCCATTTTGATTTTGGCAAAAGACCTGTTACACCTGGAGCAATATTTACGAACAAACCGTAAGTCTCTTTCTTTTCAACTTTACCGTTTACAACCGTACCTACTGGGAATTTAGCCGGAACTGAATTCCAAGGGTTGCCATCTCCATCGGCTTGTTTCATGGACAAGGAAACCTTCAAACGCCCGTCAACTTCTTCAATCTTAAGAA
>JBLMWG010000119.1:0-2659 GCA_050257115.1 Bacillota bacterium | reverse complement strand
CTTTTAAAGTATATCTGTATTTCACAACGCATTTCAATGTGTAAAACAATACTAATATTGTGAAATGCAATAATCCAGATGGCTTTTGATGGGGTGGGAATGCAAGGTCCAGGTTTAGAGATGGATAAAAAGGACGTTTCAAACGAGAGCTTTAAGGAGGGGGTGTACCCAGGCCTTCCCCTCCCTGATTTAAATCATCAGTTTGATGAATCAAATCCAGCAGGGGAGCCCATTTACTCCGTCGAAGATGGAGGGGAGACAAGTCCCCGCTCAAAGACATCTTTAAGGATGCATTATGAAGCGCAGGTTTCTGTGATCCGCCGTCAAATGGGGGATTTGGAATCGGTCCGTTTGAACCTTGGATTGTCGCAAAGAAAAATGAGTCAATTATTGATGGTCGATCCCAGTAGCTGGACTCGCTGGACGCGTCAGGGGGACGAAGCTCCCCCGCATATATGGCGCGCTCTTCAGTGGTTTTCGGCGTTGCAGGAAAAAATCCCGGGTTTAACTCCCCATTATTTTATTAATCAAAGCCCCCAGGTCCTTCATCAAAAAGCCCTTCAGGAGCTTGATGGTGAAAGGTCTGCTCGGCAGGCTGAAATTCAGATTTTAACCGCGAAAATCGATGGTTTTTCACTAGAACGCGCTGAATTTGAAAATGAGCTCGCGCGGCTGAAAAAAGACCTGAATTTTCATAAAAAACTCACTATATTCATCTTTTCTTTAAGTATTGCGGGGGCGATAGCCCTTTTAGTTTGGAAATTTCTATGATTAAACACGATTCAATCCGTCGCCTTGCCACTCAAAAAATCGCCACTGCGATTGCTAAAATGGGGCAAACACTCTCTGAAGATGAAATCTATAAAGCCCTGGTCGAGCCGCCTCAATCAAACTTGGGTGACCTTGCTTATGGCTGCTTTATTCTGGCAAAGACACTCAAAAAAGGTCCTCCGCAAATCTCTGCAGAAATCGCACAAAATATCGAGCTGGATAACAACTTAGTGAAAGCGCAAGCCGCTGGACCTTATTTGAATCTAACCTTTTCTGCAGAATCTTTCGGTAAAGATGTCATCGAACCAATCTTAAATGGTGATTACTTCGCACGCCAACTGGTCGAGCGTGCTCCTAAAACAATGATCGAATATTCTCAACCAAACACGCATAAAGAACTCCATGTGGGTCACATGAGAAACTTGTGCTTGGGGGATGCGATTGTTCGCATGCAACGTTACGCCGGTCGTGAGATCGTATCGGCGACATTCCCTGGAGATATGGGAACTCACGTGGCAAAGTGCCTTTGGTACATGAAAAAACACAATCAAGAGCCCGTTCCTGAAACAGGAAAAGGTGAATGGTTGGGGCGCATGTATTCTAAAGCGAATTTGCTGCTAGAAGATCAAAATGGCACTCCCCAAGAAGAACTGAATCGCCAAGAGTTGACAGCTATTCTCAAGGAGCTGGAGGCAGGCAAAGGTCCTTATTACGATTTGTGGAAAGAAACTCGTGAGTGGTCTATTCAGTTGATGAAGTCCGTTTACAAATGGGCAGATGTTCAATTTGACGAATGGTATTTTGAGTCTGAAATGGACGGTCCTTCTGCAGCCTGGGTGAAAGAGCTTTATGCTGAAGGGAAATTGGAAAAATCTGAAGGTGCGATTGGTAAGAATTTAGAAGCTGAAAACCTTGGCTTCTGTATGCTTTTGAAATCTGATGGCACGGGACTTTATGCGACGAAAGATCTTCTTTTAGCTCGTCATAAATTCCAAGACGTTCAGATCGAAAAGTCTGTTTATATAGTGGATATGCGCCAGGCTTTGCACTTTAAACAAGTCTTCCGCGTTCTTGAAATGCTGGGCTTTGAGCAAGCTAAGAACTGCTTCCATCTTCAGTACAACTACGTGGAATTGCCAGATGGCGCGATGAGTTCTCGCAAAGGAAATATCGTACCGCTCACAGATCTTGTTCATGGAATGGAAAATCACGTGAAAACGACTTACTTGAGCCGTTATGAAAACGAATGGTCTAAGGAAGATATCAACTTAATCGCTTCTCAAGTGGCTAAAGGTGCTATTTTCTACGGTATGCTTCGTATGGATACAAATAAGAAAATCGTTTTCGATATGAATGAATGGTTGAAGCTTGATGGGGAGTCCGGTCCGTTTATTCAGTACTCTTATGCGCGTATTAAGTCATTGGGCCGTAAGTTTGCGCGCTCTTCTGTGGCCGTGAACTGGGGCTTATTGCAACATCCTTCTGAACGTCAGTTGATGCAATCTTTATCTGGATTCAACTCTGCGGTGGCATTAGCCGCAGAAAACTTTAAGCCTGCCGCAATTTGTACGTACCTCTATGAGTTAGCGAAAAGCTTTAACGTGTTCTATCACGAATGTCCGATTGGAACTGAGAAGGATGAAGCGACTCGCGAAGCTCGATTGGCTTTGAGTGCGGCTGTTGGTGCAACTTTGAAGCAAGGTATGGCTGTTCTAGGTATGCCAGCTCCGGAGAAAATGTAGGATCTGTGCTACTCCTCGGGATAAGTTTTGATATATGCAAATTGTAAATCTATTAGCAGAACCCACGTTATGGGATGATCCACAAGTTTTTGATTCTCTTCGAGGACTCAAGATTCATGATCAACCTATGGGGGCTAACTCGGAAG
>JBLMWG010000118.1:0-4989 GCA_050257115.1 Bacillota bacterium | reverse complement strand
CCTTTAATAGACCTTCAATTTTTTCATGGCTCAACTTTTTGCCTTCAGCATAAGTCAATTTAACGAATTTCTTTTCAAGACTCACTTCCACATTCGTCACTTCAGGCTGCTCTTTAAATTTTTTCGTTATGCCTTGAGCACAGAAGGAACAAACCATCCCTTTAACGCCAACGGTTTCTGATTCCGCTGCAAAGCTCACAGTACTTACTCCAAGAATCATTGCTAAAAGAATTGCTTTCATAGTTATCTCCTAAAAATGCACCATATAGTTAAAGGCCCATCCACCATCAAATCCAGCACCGAGTTCAATCAGCACATTCTTATAAAACAATCGAATAAACTGAGTCAGCTCGACGGGTTTATCATTCATCTTTTCCGCCTGAAGAATAAACCACGCGTTGATTTCATTAAAATCTGCAAGATATGGTGCCACTCCGGAGCGAGCTTTGATCACCTCAAAATCAGGACGAGAATTATCTTTAGAGTGATCTCGCAGCAGTCGCTGATACCCTGCGGCCGTGTAGTACTTACGAGATTCCCAATCCACATCCACAGCCCCGAAGCCCGCACCCGTGGTTTCTGCGAAAGATCTTTCATAGCCATATCCGCCGCTAAGATAAATGTTTCCTTGCGAGTCTTCATTGTTCCAACGTTTTGCGAGGTAATTCAAACGCGGCAAAGTGAACTCCGTCTGACCATCTTTAAAATAATAGAAGCCGCCCGCCATGTAGGATTTAAAAGAATAAGTCAGAAGAATTTCATTCTGATTTTCTTTATTATAAGACATCAAAGAGGTCGCTCCTTGATAAGACACAGGGTGCGCATAGCCTGTTGCAGTCAAGATCGCCACCGAAATAAAAATGAACAGTTGTTTCATCTTATATAATCCCTCTTGTGTGTTCCCTCATAGACGATTAGGATCAAGCTCAGAGCTTTGTGACAAACGATGAAAAATAATTTACAAAACCTTTCAGATGAAGACTTATTGCTGGCCCTCGCCGACGGTGAAGAGGCTGCCCTGGATATTCTCTATTCGAGACACTCTGGTCGCGTCCTGGCCTATTGCTTGAAGCGAGGCCTGTCTGGGGAACAAGCAGATGATGTTTTGCAGATCGTGTTTTTGCAGCTTTATCGTAAAAAGCATCTTTATGACCCAAAACACCAGGCCCTAGCCTGGATTTATGTCATCACCCGAAGTGAATTAAAAGACTATAGAAACCGGGAAATTAAAAACTTTCTCGAGTGGGATGATTCTTTGTCACAAAGTACGGAAATGGCTCCTACTTTGGAAAGTAAGGATGAATCAGCGGCCCTCTTAGAGGAATTAAAACCGCGGGAGCAAGAGATTCTCAAACTGCGCTATTTAGACGAATTGGAATACGACGAAATCGCCAAGAGGCTTAATGAATCCACTAGCAATATCCGCCAAATCGTTAGTCGCAGTTTGAAATTTTTAAGGAGACGTCATGAAAAACATTAAGAAGGATTTTGAATCTTTTATTAATGACAGTTCTGAATCTGTCGGGTCTTCGCGCATCCTTAATAAAATTCAAGAGGAGATTGCCGCCACGGCTCCAAAAAAATCCCATGTAGCAATAAAGCTGGGTGGGATTCATTTGGTGAGTTCGGCATTGACGTTGATGGCCTGTCCACAATTTGGTGTGCGTTTGTTTTTCCAAGGGGACGGACTGATGCATTACTTTATGAAAGTCAGTCCTTTATTCTGCCAAAGTTTTTGTGGCGCTTTTTATTTAGCTGTGACCTTTGTTTTAGCGCGCATTCTACTTCACTACGATGAGTGGTTGGTTCTAATGCGTTCTCGCGTCCTGACAATTGGCTCTGTGGCTTTGATTTCCTTGGGAGCTTTCGCAATGCTCGGCCGTGGGATCTCTTGGGAGGCTGGCGTCTTCTGGATCTTTGGTGCGACGTTGGCTAGTGAGATGGTTTCCTTACCTAAAAGGGCTTTTAAGTCGTTACTGAACTAAAACTTTATGAACTGACGCCTCAGAGTGTGGTCTCCAAGTGTACTTTTAAGAAGCCACAGCGTAAGGGGCTAGTTAAAAAACTTTACTAACGTGCAATGTAATTCGTTGTAACAACGAAAAATGCCGATAAACATTGCGCCATGGTAAAGATTGCCGCGTTTATTATTACAAGTTTGTTGTGTCTTACTGCGTCCGCAATGCCCGACTGGTCGGCCAATGCTGTGGTTCCCACCGGGGGCCGAGCGAATATCTACGACTGGTCCGCTGAAGATCTTCTGCGGTATCAAACTCAAGGGAAACTTCATGCGCAAGTTTATCCCGTCACGGTCACTGGCATTTTACCACCCTATGCACCAGTGAAACGTCTTTTAGAAGAAAAATCTCAAAACCCTCTTCGCAACTGGCTTCAAAGTGCTCTCGCAACGATCAGTGGCATTGACAGCTTTAAAGATATTTTGCTTTATCTAGGTCTTCACAAATATCCCAAGTCCACAGACACGGGCGTGTATTCCGCTCCTTACCCCGAAAATCTTTCCGCAGATGAGCTGATGGGATTTGGACTTATCGAGCGCGGCGGAGCAAAAGGATTTACGTTCAGCTGTGCCGCCTGCCACTCCGCGAATCTTTTTGGTAAGACAGTTCTTGGAATGACGAATCGTTTTCCTCGGGCGAATGAACTTTTCGTTAACGCCAAGCGCGCGATCCCTCTTTTAGACCCGCACTTGTTTCAACTGTATTCCGGGGCAACCGATGCCGAACGCCGTCTTTTGGAAGAAACGAAAGCGTCTCTTGGAGCCGTCGATTTAAAAGCACCGATCGTTCTTGGTTTAGACACCTCTTTGGCGCAGGTTAGTTTGTCTTTGAATCGTCGTAATAAAGATCCGTATGCGACTTTGAATCCCTACTATGAACTCCATCCGCGCAAAGATGTTTTTTTAGATAGTAACCCAGCCGACTCAAAGCCTGCCGTCTGGTGGAATTTGAAATACAAAAATCGTTGGCTGTCTGATGGAAGCGTTTTAAGCGGCAATCCTATTTTCACAAATTTGATCTGGAATGAAATCGGTCGTGGCGCCGATTTGCGCAAACTGGAACAATGGCTTTCACAAAATGAGCGCATTGTGGAAGAAATCACCACAGCGGTGTTTTCTTCAGAAGCGCCTCACATCACGGATTTTTATCCTGCAGAAAAAATTGACTTAGGCCGCGCCCAAGCGGGAGAACAAATTTTCAATAAGACGTGTGCTGGTTGCCACGGGCACTATGAAAAAGCCTGGAGTCTTCCTTATGCAAGTCTGTTGCGTCCGGCTGAAAAATTGAAAACCGTGGTCGTTAAATATCACGCCTCCACTCCCGTGGTGAATGTCGGCACAGATCCCTTCCGCCGCCTGGGAATGAAATCTCTTGAACAGCTGAATGATCTGGCTATTTCCAAAAAGAACGGAATCGTGATCAAAGCCCAAGACGGATATGTTCCACCGCCATTGGTAGGCATTTGGGCCCGTTGGCCGTATTTCCATAACAACTCGATTCCGAATCTGTGCGCACTTCTGACACCAGCCGATCGTCGTCCTTTGGCTTATTATTCTGGAGAAGCCAACAACCCCCAAACAGATTATGATTTCGAGTGTGGAGGCTACCCGACCGGCACAAAAACTCCGCAGTCCTGGGCGCAACGTGATCACCTTTTTGACACCCGCCGACGCGGCATGAGCAATATAGGCCATGATGTCGGGATCTTTATTAGAGATGGGAAGGAGATCTTGTCGTCTGAAGATAAGAAGAATTTGATTCAGTATTTGCAGACTTTGTAATCCTACTTTTCTTAATGCCCCTTGCGCAGATATTCGGCAATCAAGGACGTCATTAAAGGCGTCCGTCAGACTCCCCAGCACTTTTTTCGACAACCCTATAGTTCTTTCCTGTCTAAAACTCTGACAGTCGCTATTAATCAACCGATCGTTTATAAAGAATGTGAATTTTTATATCCGGAAGGAGTTTTATATGGCTATGACCTCCAAGGAACTATTAGTGTCCGCCTTGTGCATTTCGCTTGGTGCCTGTGCATTTAAAAAAGATGATGATGGAAAGCCGACTCCGCAACAAACCAAGCTTGCCGATGAAGTTGTTAAGAAAATCCAAGACGGAAAAGATGAGCTCAACGTTCAACTTAAAAAGAGCAATATCTCGGTAAAGTTCGAGGATGATGAACCTGGGTATTACCGAATGATTGTATCTTGGCCGGAAAATGTAGGCTCCATGGACGTGTTTTTGGATGGAATTTTCGTTAATAAAGTCTTAGGACTTAACTCAATTAAATTCAAAGTTGCTCATAGCAGAACGTTCAATTTGTATCTGAGATCCTTTGCGTCTGCCGCAAACGGAGGTCGTTTGCTCTCCGAATACAAGGCGGAGTACGAATCCCCGAAAGACATCATTTTTAAAAATGAACTGACGCTATCTAACGACATGGAACAAACCGCACATCGAATTTATTTCACCAATAATTCGCATATTTATACAAATGGAAACAATCTCCAACTTATTGCAGATCAAATGGTCGTTGATAAAGATGAAACGACTATCCAAGGAAGCCCTGAGGAAAGCTTTCACATTGTGACATTTAAAAATCCTACGGTTCCTGCTCCGATAAATGGAAAAAGTTCTTTTATTGACATTCGATCAACCAAAGCCATCGGTAATTTAAAGATAGCGCTCACCGGACGAGATGGTCTCGACGGCGAAAATGGAATCGATTTAGCTCGAGCGGAAAACAAGGTCATTCCGACAACCCCCGCTGCGAATGGAGCTAATGGGAAAAATGGAGAGGTCTCACAAGGCAAAAGAACATGCCATTCGTTTAACTCAGACACCCAATGCATCGAACAAGCCCCTATCTGCCTGAACCCGCCGACAAACGGTGGCGACGGGGCCAACGGGCTTTCAGGACTAGATGGCACCAATGGCGTTAACGGCGGAGCCACAGGTAATTTATTTGTCGACG
>JBLMWG010000117.1:0-4513 GCA_050257115.1 Bacillota bacterium | reverse complement strand
CTCTAGGTGAATTTCTCGATAGACGCGGGCGAATCGTCAAAGATTTGCAAGGCGCATTTTCAATTTTTCGGCAGCATCCACCTAACCAAGTTTCGCTCATTATCAGCCATCACCGAGGATTTTATCAGCCTCTTTGGCGAATCGTATATTCGGATCGCAAAGGCGTTTCCTGGGAGGCGCGTTTAAATAATCATCTCCAGGTGCAAAGTGTAAAAAGAGTGGGGTCCCAATTCCAAGACACACTGGCTTGGGTGTTTCCCAAAGGTCCACAAAAAAGTGATCTTCAAGAAGTTCTCTTGAAGGGGCTTCAGGCTCAGCCAACGCTTTCTAATTCTCGTTTATTCGTCAGCTCTCAGGCGGACGTGAAGGTTTCTGAAATCCAAGGAGCATTAAAGTTTAATCCTAAGGATGCTCGCTTTGACCAGGTGCAGGTCTTTTATTTTTTAGACGAGTCTTTAAGTTGGTTTGAACGAACATTGGGTGTGCATCTTCCTTTTCAACTTCAAGCAGAAGTGTACGTGGGGGCCCCTGAAAAAACGAATTCAGCGTTTTACTACCAAGGTAAAATTCGCCTCGGCACGGGAGATGATGAAGTCTATAGTCATCTTTCTCAGGATCCATCAGTGGTGATCCACGAAAGTGTTCACGCCGTGGTCGATGTTGTCGCCGGGTTGCCTTTTGAAGGTGAAGGGGGTTCCATCAATGAGGGGCTCGCAGATTTTTTCACGGCTGTTCAGCTCAACAATCCTAATATGGCGGAAGGTTCTTATTTAAAAGGACCGTTTCGTCGCTCTGTGGTCAATTCAGTCACCATGAATGATAAAAACGGTGGACTCTATCATGATTCTGCCATTGTTAGTGGAACCCTATGGGATTTGTACGAACGTTTTGGAAATACAGTTGGGTTGCGTTTGGCTTCTCTTACTTTGAATCGCTTGGTTCCGGGCAGTGATTTTAAAGATTTCGGTGCGAGTCTCCGTGCAGTCATGCAATCTGAGTTGCAAAATCCAAGTGATCAGCAAGCGGGAAATGAGATCCTTCGTAAACGAGGATTTCAATGACTCTACTTGAATCTTTAGTGGGGGTCTGGCTATTTACCAGCATTGTCTATCAGGGACACGAGCTCCCTCCACCGAACCCTGCACTTAAGATTTATTATGAATTCTCGGATACTGGCGTTAACACCCTTCGTTATTATCGTGATGGGGAAGAAGGCTTTTGTGAGCGCCGAGCCGTGTACGATTTTTCTAGCGAGGTCCTCACTCAAGAAGTAATATGGGTCCATCCTGAGAACGCTCCTTGGTGTGCTCAAGATGTAGACATGCGCCTCGGAACACATACTCAGTCCCATGCATGGCTTGCAGATGGGCGCTTTTTTCTTGAGATGAGTATGGGTGAGGAAAAAATCATTTATGTTTGGACTGCCGAGTCTCCGATCAAAGGCCTCTAAATGAGCGCGCTACCGAGAGAATTTATTCACCATTACCCTCGCGGGTTTAGACGGCGAAGGGTGCTCAATTGGGTGGCTCTTGGCTTGATGTATGCTTCCTATTATATGTGTCGCTATAATTTCCGCTCTGCGACTCCCTATTTGGTCAATGAATTTCAATTTTCCAAGGCAGATATTTCTGCACTTTGGGCGGCATTTAGTTTTGCCTACGGCACGGGGCAGTTGATCAATGGTCTTTTTGCGGATCGCATTGGTGGCAAGAACGCC
The DNA here is from genome assembly GCA_050257115.1 of Bacillota bacterium. Classification (GTDB taxonomy): domain Bacteria; phylum Bdellovibrionota; class Bdellovibrionia; order Bdellovibrionales; family Bdellovibrionaceae; genus Bdellovibrio. The sequence goes on along the minus strand of JBLMWG010000117.1, from coordinate 2,796 downwards.
ATGTTGATTGGTGGTATTGGTACCGTCATTGTTAATTTGATTTGTGGATTCAGTCCTGTAGTGGCGTCGTTTTCGACGTTTAGTATGATACTGTTGTTAAACGGTTATTTGCAGGCCTGGGGCGCTCCGGGCATGGTGAAAATTAATGCGGCCTGGTTTCGTCGGCAAGAACGGGGAACGTTCTCAGGTATTTTTGGTTTCATGGTCCAGCTAGGGCAAATGGCCACGGCTCAATTAGCTCCTTTTATTTTGACCGGTTTTGCCATAGGAACCTTTGTTGTCGCCGAAAATAATTGGCGCTGGTTATTTCGTTTGCCGCCCTTGGTGGCGGCACTGGCCGTGATTCTTGTAACGTTTGTTGTGAAGGACTCACCAGAGCTTGCAGGTTTCCCAGATGACTTGATTGTCGATGAGATTGACGACCGCGATGGGGTGCGGGTTTCACTGAAGGAATCCTTTAAAACAATCTTTACTCATCCCTTAGTTTGGTATTATGCCGTGGCTTATGCGTGCACGGGGGCGGCTCGCCATAGCTCCGATCAGCTAGCGGCTTTATTCTTTGTCGAAAAGTTAAAACTCAATGGCAATGGGACTGGGGTCGTCATGTGGGCTCTCACGTTGATGCCTTTTGTTGGCGTGATCGGATCTTTTATTTCGGGTTGGATTTCAGATAAATTTTGTTCTGGACAGCGGGCCCCAGTGGCAATGGCGCTTTACTTTTTTGCTTCGATCACTCTCTTTTTAGGAGGGATATTGATTGGGTTAAATGTCTTGAATACCCTTATCGGTGTTTCTATTTTAGTTGCCATTTCCTTTCCGATCAATGCGACTCACTCTATTGTTGGATCCGCAGCTCCGATGGATATTGGTGGTAAAAAGATGGCAGGCTTTGCATCTGGCGTGATCGATTCTTTTCAATATTATGGTGCGGCGGCTGCAATGCCAATTATCGGTTGGCTGTTAGATCGCTATGGATGGTCGGCCTGGTTTCCAGCGATGGCTTGTTTTTGCGCCATCGGCGGATTTACTATGGTGAAGCTTTCAAGAAAAAAACGACAGTTACACAGTCTGGGTGTTGTTGTTAGCGGTTAAGAACTTGTAGGTGGTAGTTAAAATGAAAATTGCTTTCTTCGATACACATCAATTTGAAAAAGAAATATTTCTAAAGGCTAATGAGTCTTTCCAATACGATATTAATTTTATCGAAACACGCCTAAACAAGGGAACGGCCAGTTTGGCAAAGGGGCATGATGTGGTGTGTTCCTTCGTTAATGATAAAATTGATGATGAGTGTCTTGCGATGCTTAAATCTCTTGGTGTCCGTTTAATTGCTTTACGTTCTGCAGGCTTTAACCATGTGGATGTGGCGGCGGCTCGTCGTGATGGTATCGTTGTGAGCCGAGTTCCGGGGTACTCACCACATGCCGTGGCTGAATTTGCCGTAGGTCTTTTGTTGACGATGAATCGCAAAATTCACAAGGCCTATTTCCGAGTTCGGGATTTAAATTTTTCTTTAGATCACTTGGTAGGTTTTGATCTTTACGGAAAAACGGTCGGTGTTGTTGGGGGCGGAAAGATCGGGAAAATATTTGCTCAGATCATGGTTTCGTTTGGCTGTCGAGTTCTTGTCTATGACGTTAAAAAAGATGCTGAAATCGAAATGAATCCATCGATGTCTTATGTGGACTATGAGGAACTCTGTCGTGACTCCGATGTGATTTCCCTTCATGTACCATTAATTCCACAGACTCGTCACATGGTTGACGAAAAAGCCATTGCCCAAATGAAGTCGGGTGTTTTTATTGTGAACACGGGTCGGGGAGCTTTAATTGATTCCAAAGCTTTGTTGGAGGGATTGAAATCAGGAAAAATCGGAGGGGCTGCTCTAGATGTCTATGAAGAGGAAGAGAATATCTTCTTTCAAGATCTTTCCGATAAAATTCTCCAAGATGATATCCTGGCAAGGCTATTAACGTTCCCGAATGTATTGATTACCTCACATCAGGCTTTTCTCACGAGCGAGGCCTTAAGAAATATCGCCGAAACAACTTTGCAAAGTGTTTCCGAATTTGCCTTAAAAGGGGCAATTTCACCAGACAAAGTGGTTACTTAGCCGTCTTTCCTTATTGTCTGGATCTTTATTTTGAACTATGCTGCTCGGATGAATTTTTATCTATTGCTTCCAATTCTTACGGGTCTAACAATCGTTTCTCAGGCGACATTGAACAAAATGTCAGCAGGGATCATGGGGTTTTCAACGACAGTGCTTATCAATGGCATTGTGTTTTTTATTGGCTGTGTAGCTCTCTGGGCGGCTGTTAAGGTTGGCTGGATTCCTTGGACAGGTGACATGGGTGCGGGGCCTATTCAACTTAGTTGGAAATCTATCGTACCAGGAATTTGTGGACTGGCGATTGTTATTGGAACCCCGATTGCTTTGATGAGTTTAGGCGCCTCATTGACCTTCAGTCTTGTTATTGCGACACAATTGTTTTTGGGAATTTTAATTGATGTCTTTCTAGAAGGAAAACCTTTGAGTTGGCCATTGGTGGCAGGTTCAGCAGCTATGCTGATTGGCTGCTTGCTTATTCTTAATGCAGAAAAGTTGAAATAAAAAGTTAGAAACTGGCCCACTCAGAGGATCCAGTTTAAAAAAGTTACCGAATAAAACTATTTTGAAAGCCTCAAGTCTCAAAACTTGAGGCTTTTTTTATACTTCGAGATCAACAAATTGAAACTTGGTGACGTCGACTAAGCCTTTGTCAGTGATTTTAAGGCTCGGAATTACTGGCAAAG
>JBLMWG010000116.1:0-5955 GCA_050257115.1 Bacillota bacterium | reverse complement strand
TAACAAAAAAACGGCAGATCAACTATTAATTTCTATCCAGTAATTCCGAAAGGTTAGTATCCGCATTTAAGCATAAGGAGTCTAACGTGGAGGATACTGACACAGTTCCGGCACCAAGAACGCCTCTGAACCTAGAGGTTTCTTTTAAACGCAATTACGCGCGCGAAGAAACAAGGGGCACGCTTAAAAATATTAGCATCTCGGGTGCCTTTTTAGAGTTCGCTGGTGGTCAAATTCGCGCCAACGAAAAGTTAAATCTGATGTTTGTCGTCGCCGGACGTGAACGCAAAGTAGCGGCTCATGTTATTTGGGCAAACTCAATTGGTTGCGGTATCAAGTTTATGCCTGTGAACAACAGAGACATTCAAATCGTCGATGATTTGATCTACTTTGTTGAAAACGGTCGTAGCGAAAACCGCTCGGTGATAGATTCAATCTTTAAAAAGGTTGGATAGCAGTTCGTTTCCTTTCAGAGAGATCACCAAATAAAAAGCCCACTGATAAAGTGGGCTTTTGTTTTTGTATTTACGCTGCTTCAACTTTACCAACTAACCAGCATCTCTGCCGGCTTTCGCTTTCAATGACTACGTACCTACGTGAGTGTTGTCCATTGCTTGTTGCTCAAGTTCTCTTTGCTTACGTTTTTTTCTCACAACAATCAGAAGAGCCAATCCTAGAGCTGCAAGTCCGACAACTGCAAGAGCAAGGGTCGTATCATTATCCATGCCTGGTTGCACACCTTCTTCGCCATGACCTTTTTTTGGATGAGGCGCTGGCGGATTCATCGCCTCTGGTGGAGGAGGCGGTGGAGGGGCCATTTGATTTTGTGCCATATCAGGTGGAGGAGGTGGTGGAGCCATCTCTTGCGGCGCTGACGGAGCTTCCGGCATTGGTGGTGGCGGAACTTCTGCTTGAGCTTGTTGTGGAGGCGCTTCCTGCGTTGGTGGAGGAGCCATCTCTTGATGAGGAGCTTCTGCCTGTGGATTTACTTCAGCATGCTGAGTTTGCATTTGCTCCGGAGAGGTTTCCATTGGCGCTGGGGCCATTTGAGCTGCAGCGACAGAAGCCTTTTTCTTTCTTTTCTTTTTCTTCGGAGCCGGCTCACCTTGGTCAACTACAGTTGTTGAAGAAAGTGTACTTGTGGAAGTCGAACTTTCAACCATCGCTGTGTTGTCTGGTTCTGGAATCGAAGAATTTGCAACAGAGGAGCTCGGTTCAGATGGAACGTCCGCCGATGGGGCTTGTGCAAATGGATCCGCTGGCATCGTTTCAGTGCTTTGACTTACTGTTGTGTTTTCAGTCGTTGCCTGATTATCGCCGTGAGTATTATCTGCTTTTGTTGTTGTTGTTTCTGTTGTGGTCGTTGTTTCCTGTTTTGCCGCGGTTTCACCCAAAGCGTCTTCAGGTAACTGATCACTTGCCACTGACTCGGGTTGAAGAGCCTCATCGCCCTCGAGCTTTTCTAGATCTGCTGAATCAAAGTCTGATGTGACTTCGGATTCAGATTTATTTTCTTTACTAAATAGGCTGCAACCACTGAGCTGTGCTGTCAGCCCTAAACACGCCACTAATATAACGAGTTTCTTCATCATTTGTCGTCCTTGAGTGATGCCACGAAACATACTGTTTCGGTGAAGCGTTATTAACAGACTAATTCCAAGATGGAAGGCTGGCAAATATTTCTGCGTACACTAGACTATGGATTGATTTTTAACTTAGCACCTAACTTGATTTTATTTTTATCAAACCATCCTTTATTCATTTCTAAGGCATACTTTGCCGGCTGTGCGCTGGCATAGGACGGCAGCGCGGTATCAGCTATACCTTTGCCTGACTTCATCTCTTGAATATCAACAAGAGTTCCAGTTTTGTTAAAATAACCTATGGAAAGGTCAATCAACGTATTCTTCATCCAAAAGAATCTTGTTTCCTCATTATTGAAGATGAAAAGCATGCCTTCATCTTCACCTAGACTGTTGCGAAACATGAGTCCGCGCTCTTGCTGCTCTCCAGTAGAGGCGACCTCCACTACTAAGGTCTTGTTACCAACTTTAACTTTTTTGGTCGCAAAACTTTTTTCTGCAGAAAATGACAATGAAGAAAAAGAAATAACAAAGCTAATTGCGAAGCATTTCCAAGGCGACGCCATATCTAACCCCTTTAGTTGAAACACGGATTCCGCCCATGTTCAAAGAATCAACGACCTGTAACAAGATAGAAGCCCCTGCAAAAATAATATCGGCACGACCACCAAGTTGGAACTTCGTTCGCTTTTCCTCGACTGAAGTTTGGGCAAAAGTGTCGACCCAATACTTCAATCTTTCCTTAGTTAAAAAATACCCGTCGACTTTTTTCTCATCAAACCCACCGATTTCGATAGCCACTATAGATGTCGGGGTCCCGGCTACAGCTAGAATTTGTGTAGGTTTATGCATTTGGATCTGAGGCAACAGAACCTGAACTTGCTCCTTCACATACTCTTTTAAGTTCTCTTGTTCAGTCTGAGGTATCGGCTGGTGTGTGATGTACCTCTCCGTCAAGCGTACAGCACCGATGTTCAAGCTCTCTCCAAAATAGATGTGATTGCCACGGCCCACAATGAACTCAGTCGATCCGCCACCCACATCGATGATTAAATTCGTGTTCACCTCATCTAGAATTCCGCCGGTCGCGCCTAGAAAACTGATTCGCGCTTCGTCTTCGCCTGGAATAACTTCAATCGGGATGCCGAGATCTTTACCAATGTTAAAAAGCTCTTGGCCATTACGAGCATCTCGTGCTGCGGAAGTCGCCATCGCTAGTATCTTGTCGACCTGATGCCGATCAATTTCCGCTTTAAAGGCCTTCAGACATTTGCGAGCTCGCTCCAGAGCTTCTGGATGGAGCTCGCCGGTTTTATCTACGCCTTGCCCCAGACGAACGACTTCCATCAGGTCTTTATGAATCTTGGTGATTCCGCTTTTATCTCCCTCGGCAATCAAACATAAAAAGGTATTTGTTCCTAAATCAAGTGCTGCAACTTTCATTTTACTTTAGTTTCTCTTGAAGAATTTTATTTACTAAATCTGGATTAGCTTGTCCTTTGGAGGCTTTCATCACGGCCCCGACAAAAAAGCCAAATAAATTTTTCTTTTTCCCGGTTTTATGATCATCAACGGCTTGAGCATTCGCCGCTAAAACGTCATCAATCATTTTTTCGATCTCAGTCGGATCACTAATCTGCACCAGACCCTTTTCTTTTATGACAGTTTCGGGATCTTTTCGAGATAGCCACATTTCTTGAAAAACAGTCTTGGCAATTTTGCCAGAGATTACGCCTTGATCGATCAAGGCTACCATCCGTCCTAGTTGTTGCGGTTGAATGGGAGAATCGGTGATGTCTTTGTTTGCGGCCTTAAGCTCACGCAAAAGTTCTGTCATAATCCAGTTCGAAGACGCTTTGAAGTTTTTTGCCTCCTTAGCAGTCTCTTCATAAAAATCTGCCAAAGATTTTTCAGTCGTCAAAACGTGGGCATCATATTCTGGTAAACCATGTGCTTCTTGAAAGCGTCTTGCTCGTGCAATTGGCAACTCCGGCAATTCTGCTTTGATCTTTGCAATCATTTCTTCAGATAAGATTAAAGGTAACAAATCAGGATCTGGGAAATAGCGATAGTCCTGCGCATCTTCCTTCGAGCGCATGGCAAAGGTTCGATTTTTGTCCGGGTCCCAAAGACGCGTTTCTTGCAAGATCTTTTCACCGCGCTCGACAGCATCTATCTGACGTTCGATTTCGTATTCCAACGCTTTTTCAACAAAGCGGAATGAGTTAATATTCTTAATCTCGACTCTCGTTCCAAACTCTGGTGCACCTTGCTTGCGAACCGAAACGTTGCAATCACAACGTAAAGAACCTTCTTCTAAATTTCCATCGCAGACGTCAAGATACCGAACAATCTGCCGAATCGTTCGAGCGTACTCAGCTGCCTCAGCAGGATTGCGCATATCTGGCCCGGACACGACTTCCAAAAGAGGAATCCCGGCACGATTTAAGTTAATCAACGTGTATTCACCACTATGAGTGGATTTTCCAGCGTCTTCTTCCAGGTGGGCTCGGGTGATATTCACAGTTTTATCCACACCGTTTACCTTGAATGTGATTTGGCCATTTTCACAAATGGGCAAATCATACTGGGAAATCTGATAACCTTTTGGTGAATCCGGATAGAAATAGTTCTTTCGCGAAAAGACAGACTTTCGACGAACCTCACAGCCCAATGCCAACCCGGTTTTAATTCCGTATTCAACAGCTTTTTTATTTATAACAGGAAGAGTCCCGGGCATTCCCGCAGAAACAGGCGAAACGTTTTCATTGTCGCCAGCATCGAATTTCGTAGAATCACTGCAGAATATCTTACTAGCCGTACTCAACTGCACGTGTATTTCAATTCCGATAACGGGTTCGAATCCTCTATATGACATGTGGATTTTTTCCCTTCACTGGAGACACGTTTTCCAAGGCCGCCGCCACATTAAGCATCTTTTGTTCTTCAAAATGAGCTGCCGTCAGCTGAATTCCAATTGGTAATCCTGAGTCGGATATTCCAAAGGGAACACTCATCCCAGGCAATCCCACTAAGTTGGTTGAAGTCGTGAAGATATCATTCATGTACATCGCCAAAGGATCATGAATTAGCTCTTTCAATTTGAAAGCCGGAGCTGTGCTTACTGGGCTAATAATTGCATCGCACTGTTTGAATGCCGCAACAAACTCATTGACTAGTAAGCGACGAACTTGACTGGCCTTGTTGTAGTAGGCTTCATAGTATCCAGTTGAAAGACAATATGTTCCCAACATGATTCTACGTTTTACTTCCGAGCCAAATCCTTCTCCGCGGGTTTTGCTGTAGAACTCTTCAAGATCGATGCCCGAAAGGCTTGGGAAATCCGCGCGATAGCCATAGCGAACACCATCATAGCGAGCTAGATTGGAAGACGCTTCCGACGTTGCAATCAAATAGTAAACTGGAACCGCATATTCCACGGTCGGAATAGAGAGTTCGACAATTTCCGCTCCAAGTTGCTTCAAGGTAGCTACAGCCTGATTAAAGGTTGTTTGAGTATCTGCATCGAGAACACCCTGTTGGTATTCTTTAATGATCCCAATCTTCATCCCTTTAATATCCGTGGAAAGATTCAAGGACCACGTTGGCACAGTTCTTTGCGAGCTCGTCGAATCCATCGGATCATGACCAGATATAATTTCCATTGTTAATGCTGCGTCTTTCACCGAACTTACCATCGGTCCCGCTTGATCAAGAGAAGATGCAAATGCAATAACACCATAACGACTCACACGACCATAAGTCGGCTTCACACCAACTATGCCGCAGAAGCTAGCCGGCTGCCGAATAGAGCCACCCGTATCAGTACCAATAGCGCCAGCAACCAACCGTGCCGCTTGTGCAGCTGCCGAACCACCTGAAGAGCCCCCAGGCACACGCTCAAGATCCCAAGGGTTCTTAACGGCACCATGCACAGAGGTCTCATTCGACGAACCCATGGCAAATTCATCTTGATTCAGTTTTCCCATGATAACAGCGCCGGCATTTTTCAGGCGCGAAACTACGGTGGCATCATAGGGTGGCACAAAATTGCTCAACATTTTTGAACCCGCAGTTGTGGCTATACCCTTTGTACACAGCATTTCTTTGATTCCGAAGGGCACACCTGCCAATGATCCAACTTTTTCACCTTTGGCAATGCGCAAATCAATCAGCTCTGCCTCTTGAATTGCCTGTGGATTCAGCGAAGTAAATGCATTGAGATCCGCATTCAACAGTTGAATGCGGTTTTGAAAGTGCATAACCACTTCTTTGGCGCTTATCTTTTTGGTTTGAACGGCTTCTGCAATTTCGCCAAAGGAGGCAAAGGTTAGATTCATATTATGATCCTTAAACAACCGGAGGAACTTTA
>JBLMWG010000115.1:0-5466 GCA_050257115.1 Bacillota bacterium | reverse complement strand
CGTTTCCGTTTGAACTATGCTTATGTGGGTAATGTACAAAAGTCATCGGACTATCGTCATTCGGTTGACTTGATCATTCCCTTTTGATAACTAACTCATTCCGTCAACCCGACTCCTTTGGAAGTTGGAGTTATGGCGTAACCAGCAAAGCTGGCTGAAATAAACTATTCCGGGGGTTTAACGTGGCTTCTAAAACTAAAAAGACTGAGTACATTCGCGAAAAGAAAAGAACTACTAGCGGTAAAAAGCGTAAAGCAGCTGTTCGTACAAACGGCACTACAAAGTCTGCAAAAACTCTTTTCAAAGACTAATTAAACTAGTTTTTTCAAGAGCTTAGATAAATTAAAAAGCCTTTGGTTTTATGGCCAAAGGCTTTTTTGTTATGGATTTCAGTCCTGGACATGGGCCTACATTTGGCTGACTGCAGTTCTTAAACGGCCGCCATCTTGCTGTGCGCCACCTTTAAGATCCCAGCGAAATGGAATTTCAACCCAACCTTCTTGTCCTGGATAAAAGCGCCATTGTTTAAGGACTTTCAGGGTCTTCGTATCCAGATTTGCATAACCCGTAGATTGGATTTTGCGGAATCTTACCGGAATACCTTCCTTAGTGATGTAAGCAACAAAGGACACTTTCCCTTGGTCGCCGCGAAGGCGTTCATCGCGGTCGTATTGAGGGCGTGGGTTGCCTGGCATCTGACGAAGTTGATCAAGACTGCGAACCCCTTCAGAGGAACCAGCGATTCGGTTGCTCGATTGATTCACGCCATTGTTTCCTGCGCCAGCACCATTTGCTTGTCCGGAACCATTTCCCTCACCACCAAGACCATTTCCGTTGCGAGCCGCTTTTGCGGAGGCTTCTTGTTCTGCTTGTGCTTTTGCAGCGGCGGCAGCGGCCGCGCGTTCAGAAGCTAGAGCTGCGGCTATAGCTTTTGCGTTCTTTTTGCGAAGAGCTTGTTGTTCAGCCGCTAACTTGGCGGAGGCTTCTTCATTTTCTGCAGAAACTTCTTTCAACGCTTCGTCTTGTTCTGCATTCAAAGCATCGGCCATAGCGTTCATTTTGCTTTGCTCATCTTCCAAAGCGCGGCGGTGGGAATTGTCGATTTTTTCAAAGTCTTCATTGTAGTCTTCGTTTAGATCGGAACTGACTTTTGTTGTCGCAAGTTCCCCGGGTTCAAGTTCTGGAGAGTTGATGTCGTCGATGGTCAAGGGAACCGCTTTGACGGTGGTTTTTGGAGCTACACTGCGAGCTGCGACAGCTGCCTTTACTGGTTTTGCTGCCGCTGCTTTATGAGTGGTAGCAGGTTTGGAGACTATGGCTTTTTCAATTTCAGGAGCTTTGACTTCAACGACTTCCGAAGGGCCGCCAAGATCTTTGGATTCCAAAGCAGGAAGTTCCTTTTGAGCAGTTGCCAGAGTTCCGCCTTGTGTAGGTAAAACGGGAGCTCCATGAGTCGGCAAACGCATTTCTGGTTCAGCAATTTCAACAGTGATTGTTTCCTTATTGGCTTCTTGTACCAACGGGATACTGATGACCATGATTGCTAGTACGGCGGCGGCATGAACCGCAGCTGATAAAGTTATAAAACGGGGAGTTTTATTGACTGCAGGCAGCTCGCGATGGGCGAGAGTTCTTTCTTTGCGAGGCTCAGTAGCAGCTACGGCAGAATCAAAAAAACTCAATTGTTTGGATTCTTTTTCGTATTCAAAAGTCATAAATACTCCTCTGCCAATAAGGGGAGCATTATCAATTCCTAGGCCACCCCTCAAAAGGCTCAATTCCAGTTGAGGGTGGTCAGGTGGGTAATTATTTCAGGGGTGTGCGGCGCTTGGGCGGTTCCCCGACAGATATTCTGTTAGCTATTCTGGAAGAAGTCCGTCGGGGACAGTGCCGTTGGCGATTGCGGTTGCGATCTTCAGATGTTCTGCGTGACCGACAATTTTTATGACTTCTGAAAGCTCTAATGGATCTGGATTCGGGATCTTTGTTTTTTTAACTTCCAAAATGCGCTTATGAGATTGTTCCAGCTGGGCTTTATCCAAAGTGCCTTGTGCCGTTGCACCTAAAATAGCATCGATAGCTTGTGGGGGAACGTCGAACTCGTTGCAGTATAACAGTAAATCCACACCAGCCTTCAAAGCACGTACTGGAATTTCATCCACAGGGAAATGTGCTGACATCGCTTTCATTCCCAGATCATCAGTAATGATCAGACCTTTGTAGCGACATTCTGCACGAATGATTTCCTGAATGAATTTTTCAGAGAGAGTCACGGGCCATTCGTTATCAATTTTTGGAAACTTGATATGAGATGTCATCACCATATCAACGCGTGCTTTGAAAGATTTTTTAAATGGGATGAGTTCACAGCTTTCAAGTCTCTCTAGATCTAAATTTTCAACTGGCAAATCAAGATGGCTGTCGACAATTGTGTTGCCGTGACCTGGGAAATGTTTGGCGCAAGTTAAAACTTCCGCCTTCACGTAGCCACGCACTAAAGCTGATGCATGACGAGCCACCGTTTCTGGATCTGAACTTATAGAGCGATCTCCGATCACTGTGTTCGCAGGATTGGTGAAAACATCCACACAGGGAGCAAAATCTAAGTTGATTCCGACAGCTTTTAATTCTTGTCCCATACGATTTGCAAAATGGAAGGAAACCGTAGGGGCGTCCAATTCGCCAAGTTTTCTAAGAGGCGGCCAGATCGTGAACGGAGCCTTCAGGCGGTGAACACGGCCACCCTCCATATCGATACCAATAAATAAAGGTGCCTTGTCGGCTTGCTTGTGGCGAAGGGATTGAATTTCAGCACAAAGATCACGAACTTGCTTCGGCTCAGCAACGTTTCTGCCGAAAAGACAGATGCCACCGATGTTGTTTTCCTGAATGAATTTTTTTTCGTCAGCAGTCAGGGAATGTCCCTTAATACCAATAAACATATGCTGACCAATGATTTCTTTTAAGCTCATGTCCTAGTTTCCTTTTTCATCCGCTTTCATCTGTACACCCTGACCCTGAGGCACGCCTTGTTGCTTAGTCGGAGTGGGAGCCGCCTTTTCATCAGACTTTATTTTACGACCTTGAGCTATGGCATTTTGAGTTCCCGCAGGAACAGCGCCAAAGAGTGTTTTTAAAAGAGTGGCACTGTAAGATTGACCCGAGGTTGCCTCAGCTGGAGTTGCTACAAGTTCTGTCTGAATTCCTTGGCCCATGGCATTCGTTCCCAGGACTTCACCGTGATCGTTAACGTAACTTAAGAATTTTGAGTCTTTGAATGTGTTCAGAATTTTAAAGGCTTTATATCCGTTGAAGACTTCTTCTTTGCCCACCAGAGCTTGTCCCTTGGTGATCGAGGCATCCTCTTCTGCAATAGCTTGATATTCATACTTTGTTTCGGAACGTAGACCTTCTTTACTTTTCAGCATCAGGTACACAAGGAATGTGGATAAAAATGTGCCTTTCGGGACTTTCTTATCGATTTTTTGAGTGGTTTTTCCATTATTAATCAAAGCTGTCATCGTGCCGGCTTTGAATTTTGCATCAATGGTTTTGGATTCCTTGCCAGCAAGCGACGTGTACTCGTAGGAAATCGGTCCAAGCTCCGAGTCTGCGATAGCTTTAAGGCTTTCGGTGGTTTCGGTTGGACCTTTTCCAGTTTTTATAAAGTAAGTCGAAATAAATTGTTTCTTTTTGCCGTCAAACTCATAGCGACTGACGACATAGCCAATTGGAGCATCGCCAGAGAGAATTTTAGAATAACCCTCAAACAACACTTCAGCTTGAGCATTGAAAGAAACAAACAGGAGGATTGAAATAAGAGCGGTGAAAGATGCACGGACCATTGTCGAGATTCCTCCTTGGATCTATGGCTAAAAGTCTGTCATCCCACTATAGGACAAGTCAAAGTTTTCGAGGTCGAGTTATTGCCTCTGGCGCCTTGATACGAGACAATGTTTTTTATCAATGTTGAATAGTCGCAGTACTTTTATTTTAAGTATGAAAAACCGCAAGGGGCAGGTCGCTCTTTTCGTGGCCCTGATATTTCAAATCTTGTTTCTGTTTTTTGCGATGGTTATCAATGTTGGATTGTTGGTTCATCATAAAATTAATTTGCAAAACTCAGTGGACTTAGCGGCATACTACGGCGCGATGAAACAAGCAGAGAATATGAATGCTTTGGCGCACATCAACTACCAGGTCAGACAAAGTTGGAAGTTGCTCTCTTGGCGCTACCGCATGATTGGGACTGCAGGGGATTTTTCTGAGCATCCTCTTGATAAGCGTAATAAATCTTTGACCCTTTATCCGGGAAGAGCGGATACAGATGATATCAATCCGCTCGCACAAGCTTTTTATGATGCTCCTTCATTTTGTGCGACATATGTTCCATTTAAGCCGATGCCATCAGGAGAAAATACTTGTCGTGATCTGAAGGGCCAAAGTGGCGTAAAGCTCTTTACCGCCCCGGGGATCTTCGCTGGATTTCAAAATTTCTCGAGGAATATTCAAGCCTTTACAGATGTCATGAGGAAGAATGCTCTTAGTCGTTGTAGATATTTTGGTGCTTATAACTATAAGCTGTTAGCTCAATTTGTCGTTGCCTATAATATCGATCAAGCTGATCGAATGTTGTTGATATCCGCCATATCGCGAGCGATGAGTAAAAGCTCCGTGGATTTTTATGATATTGACGGCGATAGCGTTACGGATGGAATTCAAAAAACTCTTGAAAACAATCTGACATCTTCCAATAGAAGTTCCTATCAATTTAAGGTCTACAACTCTTTGGGTGCGGAGGGATGTAATAATCCGAGTGATTCTAGGCAGCCGGCAAAGTGGTTGGTGCCAATCAAAATTGCTCCAGCTTTCAACTACATTGATACGGAATGCCTAAACACTAATATCGTAACTAAAGGTAAACAGCTTGCATCTTCTAAAGACTATTGGCCAGCAGAGGTCCGCAAAGATCCCAGTCATGAGCTCTATGGTGACATTGACCAACTTTCTCAATTCGTAGGTCTTCGCCAGAATATCGAAGATCCCTACAACTACTCCATGGGTGTCGAAAAGAACCCTTGGTGCATGGCCTATGTGGGCGTCAGTGCGACTTCAAGCCCATCCATTCCGTTTTCCCCGTTTGGACCTGTGACGCTAAAGGCACGAGCATTTTTTAAACCGTTCGGTGGTCGTATGGGGCCGTGGTATGAAAAGCAATGGCCAAACAGTTCGGAAAAATCAAGCGGTGGTGGAAAAACGGATAATAATTTACCTCCACGAATTTTTGATACATCGAATATTGGAACCCCGACGGATCCAACTCGCGCAGCAAACTACAGCCGATTTGTCGGTGATGAATTTGGGTTGAAGTCTAGAAATGTTCTTTTTCAATATGGACGCGCCATCTTTAAGTTAGATCCCAACTGGGATTATTCGACATCTCCGAGTGGCGTGGTTTCCGGGAAT
>JBLMWG010000114.1:0-3606 GCA_050257115.1 Bacillota bacterium | reverse complement strand
CTGACTTACCAAACCGCGGGTTTTCAAGGGAACTCCCTAATAACTAATCCCCTGCGCACGGAAAGCTGCGGCTTCCACAAGTCCACCCAAAACCGAGTGGAAGTGCGCCTGAGTCTGAAGCTTTTCTTTGCCAAAGCGATTCTCAAGTTCCTTTTGAATAAAAGGAACCTTCGCCGTGCCGCCAGTTAAGCAAACCAAATCAACCTGATCCGTCGTCATACCCGCCGAAGTTAGGCAGCGATCCATGGCTTCAAAGATTTGTGTTTTCGTTTGCATGGCCCAATCAATAAATTGCTGCGCACTAAAGCGTTGGGTGATTTCAAGACTTGGATAATCAAAAACAAAATCAGCTTCAGCCGAAGCTGAGAGATCACGTTTTGTTTTCTCAATGCTTTCAAAGAACGGGAAGATCTGCTGGTCTTCAATCAACACAAACAATCTTTCAATGGCTTCTTTGTCTGCTAAAGTTAAAGAGCATTTCTTTACTTCACGAATAAATTCATAAGTGTCTTTTTCTTTAAGATGCACGATATGCGCTGGATGGTTCAAGCGTTGTGAAACTGCCGGTGGCATATTTAAAACATTGCTGCTCATCGGAAGGCGATAGCGGGACTTGGCGCCAAAGTGTTCATTCAAGCGGTGACTCATGAAAACGCTATCTAAGGCATCACCCGCAAGCGGGCAACCATCAATCGCCAAGACATCACTGTTGTCGAATCCCTCAGGGCGCAGGCGAATCAAGGTAAAGTCCGAGGTTCCTCCACCGAAGTCTCCGATCATGACGATCTTTTCAGAAGTGATCTGTTTGCGATAGTCAAAGGCTGCTGCCAATGGTTCAGGCACGAACTGCACTTCTTCAAAACCCGCGAACTTTGCCGCCTTTTCCATGCGATGAAGGGCAAAGCCATCAGCCACTGCGTCCATGGAATATCGGGCGGGGCGGCCGCTGACTGCTTTCGTAACATTTACGCGTAGGGATTTTTCTGCTCGCTTTTTGAGCTCTAACAAAGAAAGTCCGACCATGCTTTCCAAGGTTACAATGCGATTGTCGATCACGGTGCCAAGATAGTTTTTGTTGGGCAAGTGCGACTTAAAGGAGCGGAAAAGCCGTCCTTCCATGTCTTGTTCGATATATTGCTCTATGGCTTCCGTCCCGTAATAACATAAATCCGGGTTTGGAAAGTAAAGCAGAGTTCGCATCATAGTGGGATCCGCCGCTTTTGCGTCTAGCGCCAGAGCTGGTAATGTATTCCCGTTATGATAAGCTCCTACAAGAGAGTTTGAAGTACCGAAGTCGATGGCAAGAATTGTGTCAGACATTTTTCAAGTATACGATTGAGTTCGTTGACGGTCTACAGAGATTATTTTTAGGAGAATGACGTGAATAAAAAGGGACTCATTGAGCATATTCGTGTGGAGCTAGAAAAAGATCTGGCGATTATGATGGAATCTCAGAAGACCACCGTCGAAGGTATGACCAGCGAAGAAAGTAAGCCTGAAAATGAATACGACACTCGAGGTCTTGAAGCTTCCTATTTAGCGCGCGGGCAGGCTAAACGTATTAATGACATCCGTGAATTGCTGTTGATTCTGAAGCATATTGAAGTGAAAAGTTTTGGTCCTGAAGATGCAATCTCTGCCACAGCGCTGGTTGAAGTGGAGTGGAACGGCAAAACGAGTTTGCTGTTGATGATGCCTCAAGGGGGCGGAGTCAATGTGACTTACGAAGGCAAAAAGATCCAGATCGTGACTCCAAGCAGCCCACTCGGTGAAGCTTTGGTCGGACAAAAGGAAGGGGGAGTTGCCATCGTTGAGCAAGGTCCCCAAGTGCGTGAGTATGAAATCCTGTCGATCAGTTAGCGATATGTAGCCTCGGCGACTCTTAAAAGCTCGTACGGGGCCTTCAATGTGGCCCGGGGAGCTATTTAAAATTATCAGCCAGAGCGATATCGCGGGCGATACCCCCAAATGGGCCGACATAAACCATGTCCTCTAACCAGTCTGTTTCTGCCTTCAATTCATCTTTGAAGATTGTTTTGCTCCAAAAACGATTGATGTTGTCCCAGCCATAGCCGCGACTTTTTAGATGATCTTTGGATTCAAAGGGGGCGGAACTTGCGATTACTTGAGTCATCGGACGTTTTGCGTTGGTCGTTAGTTCCATCAGATAAGGTTTTTCAGAGCTCGCATCGGAAAGACTCAAAAGGTAAAGCAAAGCATCAACATCGTTCAGAGCTCGGTGAGAGTCCGTGAAAAAGCCATGATAGATATTCAAAAGCTCCAGCTTGGGGCTTGTATAGCCTTTGTTAAACCAGTCCACTTGTTTAAATGAGCAGCCCCAGATTTTTTCTGTGGAGTTTCTTGCTTTGCGATCTATAAACGGGCGATCGAATTTTGCATTATGAGCGATCACAAGACAGCTTTCGCCGATAAGCTCATTGACATGATTCCAATCGATTTTTTGTCCCGCGAGCTGTGCATCAGTGATGCCTGTCAGGCTGATAATTTCAGATGATAGAGGACGTCCTGGGTCTTGAAACGCAGAATAAGTTTTCCCCAGACGTAAAACTTCGCCCGTGTTTTTATTGAAATCAAAAAGGCGTAGACCAATTTCAATCACTTGATCTTCGTTTTGATTAAGTCCGGTGGTCTCCACGTCCAACACCATGGCTGTGCGCACTAGATCGGCGTTGTTTGAGATCCATGTTTCTGTTGCATACTCAGGAGGCGCGACAGGGCAAGATTCTAACTTGCGCAAAGTAACTGTGTTGCCGTCTGCAGATTTGCCGATCCAACGAAATGCCATGGCCCCCCCTGGTTGGTCACAAATCTATGATTGAATAATGTTTTTCTCCAGCTCTTTTGCAACTGGTCATAGGGACTATTCTTCTAATAAGTTTTTATTCTGAGCCCGATTCGCAAGATCCGCAGGCAGTTGCCAGAAGATCCACGCGGAACTACAGGTGATTAAGCCCATACAAAGAAAGGTTGCACGAAAAGCTTGCAGACCGAGTCCGCCGCCTTCCTGGGCCCCATAGTGCCGTGTGAAGGTGCTTAGTAATGCTCCGGCCGCAGCTACACCAAAACTCATGGCCAACATCTGCACCATGGAAAATAAGCTATTGCCGCTGCTGGCAAGGCGGGTTTCCAAATCTTTAAGTGTGAGGGTGTTCATAGCGGTGAACTGCAAAGAATTCACAGTTCCGAAAATCAAAAGCTGCAAGATGCGCATCCACTTAGGTTGTTCCAGCGTGATCAAGGCGAAACTTGCCATCATAATGCCGACACAAATGGTGTTTAAAACCAAAGTTTGGCGATAGCCCCAACGAGTGATCAAAGGAGTGGCGAGGCGTTTTGCATAAATTCCCGCCAAGGCCACCGGGATCATCGTCATGCCCGCATCGAAAGGGGAATACCCCAAACTGATTTGCAAGAAGAGAGGAATTAAAAACGGCATACTGCTGCTGCCGATGCGAGCAAATAAATTTCCTAAAAGACCGATGCTGTAGGTTTGTGAACCGAACAGACGTAAAGAAAACAAAGGCCGTTCATAGCGTCGCGCATGGAGCCAGTAAGCCGCTAGCGTTGAAAGTCCAAAAATCACCA
>JBLMWG010000113.1:0-5903 GCA_050257115.1 Bacillota bacterium | reverse complement strand
TGATACGGGCCAGCCCCAGCTCCTCGGCAAATTGGCGAGAGAGCTTTTTTGTTTCACTCTCGTTGGAAAAAAGTTCGCCTAGGTATTCTTCTTTGTTCGATAGCACATTTTCACGCATGCGGGAGATTCTCTCATGGGACTAAAGGGAAGTTAACAGGAAGTTAATTTGCTGCATCTAATCTCGGCTCTTAGCCTTAAAACAGTCTCTTATAGTGGGAGGGTGCTATGAAAACAAGGACTCAAATCTGTCTTGTCGGTTTAGTGGTGTGCTTGGGTGCTTCCTGTGCCCATCAAAATAAAGAGGACGACGAGTACTTACTTCGTCCCGCACATGCCTCCTATGGAGTTAACGGGGGACGCCCAGCTTCGCCGCTCTATAATACCAGCAACGATTTGCGCCAAAGCGTGCGCTATTCGACGTTGTCGCAGAATATTCGCTTTAACTATGCGAGTGCAGCAATCACTCCGGAGACGGCGAAATCTTTGGATACAATTGCGCGAGAAATCAAAAACTCCCTCGATTCATTTCAAAAAATTAGAATCTCTGGTTTGACGGATGCCTCGGGTGATGTGGATCGCAATAAAAAATTGTCTGAGCAACGGGCGGAAAATGTTCGCCGCTATTTGATTTCCAAAGGAGTTCCTGCTGAAAAAATCGAAGCCGTTGGGCGAGGAGCCGCTGATACAAGCGTCATGGGCACGCAAATTAAGTCAGCAGCAGATCGACGCGTTGATTTTGAGATCATTAGGTAGCAAGATAGTGGGCCATGAACAAACGCCCACTTCTTGTATTTGACCTTGATGGAACTCTTATTGATTCAGCTCCCGATATTGTCGTGGCTGTAAATCGTACACTTCGAAACCACGGAAAGAATATTCTGGATGATGCCACCATCATTGCTCATATTGGTGAGGGGTTGAAAAAACTTCTAGCGGATCTATTTGTTGGCGATGATCTCAGCCCCGCAGAGGTCATCAACCTCGAAATGGAATTTTTGCGCATTTATGAAGAAGAAATGTTCAAAAGAACTCGTATCTTCCCAGGGGTTGAAAGTTTCCTTGGTTCTTACGAAGGTCCAGTAGCCATTATTACGAATAAAAATGAGCTTCCGGCTAAAGCTATCCTTAAGCACTTGGGTTTAAACCGTTTTCCTTGGATCAATGTATTCGGGGCGGACACTCTTGAGGAGCGCAAGCCCAGCCCATTGCCTTTAAATACGATGATGGAGCTTGCTGGCCATGACCGCACCAACACCTTGATGATCGGGGATGGTATTCCTGATATGGTATCCGCTCAAAGAGCAGGCGTTTCGGCTCTGGCCATCGAATTTGGCTATACGGCCCCTGAGGTTTTGAGAAAATATGAACCAAGGGCTTTTTTGAAGGGTTATCACGAGTTCTCTCAGGTCTTGGAATCACTATTTCCTTTATAATGACGCACTATAGACGTAAAAAAGAACGAGGCACTTTTTCTGGGGTGAAAAAAAACTTTGCCTCGGGGCAGCGTGGCCTATATAACGACCGAACTTCTTTGAACGGGGGACGACGCAAGTGAGTGATATCCTTTTAGATGTCCAGAATCTTAAGACACGTTTTAAAACGGATGAAGGTTCTTTTTACGCTGTTGATGATGTGAGCTTTACCGTAAAACGTGGCCAAACTCTTGGTATCGTAGGTGAATCAGGTTGCGGTAAATCCGTAACGTCACTTTCTGTTATGCGCCTTATTCAAAAACCAGGTTCGATTGAATCGGGTAAGGTTATTTTCAAAGATAAAGATCTTCTAAAATTGTCTGATGATCAAATGCGCGAAGTTCGTGGCAACGAAATTGCGATGATCTTTCAAGAGCCAATGACGTCTTTGAATCCAGTTTACACAATCGGTGATCAAATTGAGGAAGCGATCTTGCTTCACCAAAAAGATCTGACGAAAGCTCAAGCTCGTGAACGCGCAATTGAAATGCTTCGCAAGGTTGGCATCCCTGCTCCTGAAAAACGCTTTCATGAATTCCCGCACCAACTTTCTGGTGGTATGAGACAACGTGTGATGATCGCTATTGCGATCAGTTGCAATCCATCTTTGTTGATCGCCGATGAGCCGACAACAGCTCTAGACGTAACTATCCAAGCGCAAATTTTGGATTTGATGCGCAAACTTCAAGCGGACTTCGGTGCGGCAATGATCTTGATCACCCATGACCTTGGCGTTGTGGCTGAAATGTGCCAAGAAGTTGCCGTGATGTATGCGGGTCGCGTAGTTGAGTACGGTACTGTGGAAGATATCTTCTATCGTCCAAAGCACCCATACACTCGCGGTCTTTTGGACTCTATTCCGCACTTTGAAACGGGTCATAAACTTGATCAGCTAAAAACGATCAAAGGTATGGTTCCGAGCCTTTACAATCTTCCGGAAGGTTGTCGTTTTGCGGATCGTTGCCCTTATGCACAAGATGATTGCCGCGCGATTTATCCAAAATTGGAAAACCTTCGCGGTATCCGTAAAGTTGCCTGCCATCACCCATTGTCTGAAGAGGTTAAATAAGAATGAGCACCCCTCTTTTGAAAGTAGAAAATCTAGTTAAGCGTTTCCCCATTTACGGCGGTATTTTTAGCCGTGAAGTTGCCAGCGTTAAAGCCGTTTCCGGCGTTTCTTTCGAGTTGAACCGTGGTGAAACTTTAGGCCTGGTCGGAGAGTCTGGTTGTGGTAAATCGACGTTGGGTCGTTGCCTGATCCGTTTGCATGACTCTACTGAAGGTAAAATCATTTACGACGGTAAAGACATCACGAATATCAAAGGCGAAGAGCTTCGCGATATGCGTAAAAAAATGCAAATCATCTTCCAAGATCCATTTGCATCTTTGAATCCGCGTATGACGATTGGTGCGATCCTTGAGGAACCATTGATCATCCACAATCTTTTCGCGTCTGCGAAAGACCGCCAAGATCGTATTCACGAGTTGATCGATCTTGTGGGGCTTCGTCGTGAACACTTGAATCGTTACCCGCATGAGTTCTCTGGTGGGCAACGTCAACGTGTGGGTATTGCCCGCGCTTTGGCTGTGAATCCTGAATTGATCGTGTGCGATGAGCCGGTTTCGGCGTTGGACGTTTCTATCCAAGCGCAAGTCGTGAACTTGTTGATGGAACTTCAACAAAAGCTTGGTTTGACCTACATCTTTATCGCCCATGACTTGAAAGTCGTTGAACACGTTTCCACGCGTGTGGCTGTGATGTACTTGGGTAAAATCGTAGAGATGGCTGATGCTGAGGAGCTTTACAGAAATCCGAAGCACCCATATACAAAGGCATTGATGTCTGCGATTCCAGTTCCAGATCCTCGTGGTAAAGAAGAGCGTATCATCCTTACAGGTGACGTTCCTTCTCCAATCAATCCTCCCACAGGCTGCCACTTCCATCCGCGCTGCCCAGTTGCGATTGATGACTGTAAAAAGATCGTACCACCTTTGGAGACAAAATCTCCGAATCACATTGCGGCTTGTATTCGCGTTTAGTTTATAAAGTTTTGAGAAGATTTGAAAAGGCTCTGAGAAATCAGGGCTTTTTTTTTTGTTCTATGTTCTGCTGTGACAGTTTTGCGATCTTCCCCCGTCCGTGAGGGGGCTCAAAACCTGCCATCGTGGCCGGTTTTCTTGGTTTTTTTGGGGCGGTGGTGGGTTGTGGCTTTTGGTTAATCTTGTTTTTTGTAGGCTTCGATCTTCATTTCTATCGCATAGTCTTTTGAAGCTTCTTTTAATGGAGCTAGTAACCAATGCCACTCTTTTAGCTTGGTATAGCCATCGAAGTTGACGGGGTAGTGTCCCGTGTAGATAACTTCACCCTTTGGATCTTTATAGATTACTTCTCGATCTGAATAGATCAACTTAACACCTTCACAACCCGTGAGATTCTTTAAGTGAGTCTCTGCAAATTGAGTGCAGATGATGTCTTTTTCCTCGAGGGTTAGTTCGCGTTTTATTTTTCTTTCTACAGCATCCAAGGGCAAGAGTGCGAGTTGAGACATAAGGTTGGCGGACACAATCAGATCAGCTTTGAAGTGGAAAAGTTGTTGTCCCGCGAGGTCCCGAGCCAGTTTATTGAGATCTTCCAGGCTTTCTAAATTTTGAAGCTTGTCCAAGGCATTGGTTAAGTCCATGGTCACAAGTTTTAGCTTTGAATAGCGCTTGGCATACAAGTGATGCTTCAGTGGATGAATAACATCCACCAATGTCACTTGTTCAAAGTTATCCATCAACAGGTGCAGAGGAATTTCATGGAGGTGAGCGCTGCCCAGAACCACCACTGATTTTTTGGAATCCAAGGTTGCGACTGTTTCCAGATATAAATCTTGGCAGTTTTTCAGGTGAGGAATCCAGATCTTTTTACAACGATGATAGCGATGCCTTAACGCAATCGAGGAATATAGAAATCCATATTTGCGTGCGATAGGTGTCGTGGGTGTCAGTAAAAATTCAAGGGATTCTAAAAACATGGTCTTAGCTTAACCACTTTGGGGAGTAAAGGCAAAGAGGCCGTTTAAAGCGAGAATAAACTTTTAAAGTGTTTTGCTTAACTGGGGATGAATTTCTACAGGTGGAAAGTCACTAGGTTTTAATGGTTTTAAGCCCTTGGCTTTGCGAGCCAGGTCGCAGTTTGGATTCTTAGATCCGTTTTCATAACTTGCTGCAAATCGACGGCAACATGAAGGACGATTTTCATATATAGAGCAGCTGACGGATTGACCTATTTGACCAGTTAAGGCCACGCAACGGATTTTAACCTGGTTGGTTCCAAGCATTATGCGTTCGTTCGTGTTAATTTTTTCTGTGAATTCTTTGGGAACATGGTGAGACATAGGATGAACTTCATCTTTGTCGAAGATCACTCTAAAAAAAGAACAGCACGCTCCGCATTTTACACACGGATGCACATAGAGATCATTCTTTTGGGTGCTCTTTTCTTGAGCTTGTTTTAAGGAGTCCATTCCTTAATATTAGGATAGGCTTCTTTCAGCCAAACTCAAGGTGTTTTGATTGATTCCTTATTTAAATTTCAGGAACTGAGTTGGCGAGTGTATTGGTGAAAGACATTCTTGGTCACAGCGGCCATTGGGCTGACCTTTAGTTGCTGTTCATATTCCAAATCACGGCTTGGCTACCGCGCACCTTTTTTGTTGTTGGCACTTCATCATCAGGTCACGAAGCTCCATAAGTTCGTTTAACGTGTATGGAAGGGTGCGATCAAAGCCGAATTCTAACGATCCTTTTTGTCCGATCGTAACGAATTCTTTCACATAAGCAAATTGGTCTGGAGTGAAGATCTTGTTTCCATGAGTCGATCTAAATGTGATGATCTGAGCGTTGTCACGCAGGTCGAAAAAACGGACCCTTTGTTCGTGAGCCTTTTTGAGAGCGTGATCCATTTTTTGCCAGCATTTAACTTCGGCGATTTGAATCACCTGGTTTGAGTTTTTATCAAAGACGATAACGTCCAGTTCTCCGTCTGTGCCATCCTGAGTTTCATAGGCAATGCCAGATAAAACTTCGTATTGCGGCGCTGGGTATTCTTTGATTGTTTCTTGGCGGGCCACTTCCTCACAGATAGAGCCCGTATCCAAATAATCTCGAGGAACATCTTTTAAAACAGCGACTTCATCTTGAACGCTCGCCAAAGACATTTGCGCAAACAACGAAATCAACAAAAAAACATACTTCACGATATCCCCCCCGGGTTGCATGAGTTATTGCTTATTTGTCTTTTTGGTGCAAACAAAAATCTTTGGACCTTTTTATAGTATCGCCTTCTAAGCTAGTTACTGGCTTCGGTTAGCCCCTGTTGGGGCGGGGAACATAAGAAAAAAGCTATTGCAACGGCAGCACATTCAACGCGCGCACATTAATAATATC
>JBLMWG010000112.1:0-13665 GCA_050257115.1 Bacillota bacterium | reverse complement strand
GAAAGACTTGCTTTCAGAGGCGCGGTAAGCAGTTTTTTCCTTCTTAAAAACCAACATATCTTTTCTTGTTGGAGCATTAAATGAAGTGCCTGATTTTTCAACTATAACAATGCGCTCATGTGTTTTTGTGTTTCCGGCAACTTCGCGAGCATCGTCGATACTATGACGAACTGTCTCATGAAGCTCAGTTTGAGACTTTGCATTTTCTGCGATCATTTCACTAAAGTCCTCAACTTTTGCGAAGCTCATTGCTGGGATCAGAGTCATTGCGGCGATAAGTAGTTGCTTTTTCATGGGTCACTCCTTGGTAATGTCTTCTACTAAAGCAACCCGAGTGCCAACGGTTCTCCCCCTAAAATCGATCCTACAGATGCAGTGCCAAAACGCGGAATCACATCTGTAAAAGAATTAGATACCGCATCTTGCGCGAAGGCCATTTTAATCCTATCGTCTCAATATAAGACATTGGTTGAGTATCAACTTGAAGCAGGAT
Source organism: Bacillota bacterium (assembly GCA_050257115.1). GTDB lineage: Bacteria > Bdellovibrionota > Bdellovibrionia > Bdellovibrionales > Bdellovibrionaceae > Bdellovibrio. The sequence continues at coordinate 13,172 of JBLMWG010000112.1, read as the reverse complement.
TTGACGATGATTAAAACTCTCTTCCCGACATCTATTTACTACGCACCGTTAAAACCTACGGGAATCACGCAATTGAATAAGGACCTGAAACAAGAGTCTTTGAAGTTTTCCGAAATCGACGAAGAGGGCCAATTGTGGTCTTTGAAAAACTACAAAGGCGGATACACCTCCTATGGCTCCATCGCGCAGATGCATCAAGTGTCATCAACATTTGGTGACCTAGAAAGAGACATCAATAAACACGTTCGCAAGTTCATTAAATACCTCGAAATGGATATCAATCCCAAAGAACTGCGCATGACTTCTTGTTGGATTAACATCATGCCACCGAATGTGACCCACACCATGCACCTTCACCCCCTGTCAGTTATTAGCGGGACTTATTATGTGCAAACACCGAAGAACTGTTCTGCCATCAAATTTGAAGACCCCCGCCTAGATTCATTTATGGCGACACCACCTCGCAAACATGATGCAAAGGATGCCAACAAGCGCCATTATTCTTTGGAGCCTCAAGAAGGTCATGTTGTGTTGTTTGAAAGTTGGTTGCGCCACGAAGTTCCAGCCAACGAATCCAACAAGGAACGCATTAGTATTAGCTTTAACTATGACTGGGTTTAAGAATGCCTGAAGTTTGGGGCGTTCACCTTAAAAACATCAACAAAAGCTTCGGCCTTAAAGAAGTCCTTCACAATCTGGATTTGCAAATTGAAAAGGGAAGCTTTACGGCCTTAGTCGGACCCTCTGGATGTGGCAAATCCACTGTCCTCAGACTCATTGCGGGGCTCGAGGCCCCAACAAATGGCCTGGTTGAAATCGATGAAACGCATGCGCAAAAATTCGGTTTTGTTTTTCAAGATGCGAACCTTTTACCTTGGAAGACTGTCGCTGAAAATGTCGCCTTGCCATTCGAACTGAGCCCCTTACTTCAAGGCACCTCAAAGGCAGAGATTCATCAACGCGTCCTGGAAGTTTTAAGCAAAGTCAAAATGAGCGAAAGTAAAGATCTGTTTCCACATCAATTGTCTGGCGGAATGAAAATGCGTGTTTCATTAGCCCGAGCCCTGGTCGGCAAACCGCAATTGCTTTTGATGGACGAACCCTTTGCTGCGCTCGATGAGTTCACTCGCAACGAAATGCAAATTCAGCTGCGTGATCTCTGGCAGCTAGAAAAAGTGACGGTGGTCTTCGTTACTCACTCTTTGTTAGAATCTGCCTTTCTGGCTGATCGCGTGATCTTACTCAAAGGTCCTGGCGGACAAATAGCCTTGGATAAAAAGTTAAACCTTCCATTGAAACGGGATGAAAGACTGCGCACTTCGGCGGAGTTTAATCAGATTGTTAAAGAAATTTCTGAGGGGTTTAAATCATGAAACGCTCCGCACCCGCCGTGATATTTTTTGTTTTTGTGACAGTTTTTTTGCAACTCTTAATTCAAAATGATGTCATTCACGAAAGTCTGGTTCCAGCTCCAAAAACAGTGGTAAAAACACTTCTCGATTTGCGAGTTGATTATGTTACAGCTTTTTTGGAAACATTTCGGAATACATTTTATGGCTTGTGTGCGAGCATTTTAGTTGGCGGACTCATAGCGGTCCTTTTTTCTCTGTCGAGCCTTCTTAAACGTGCAATTTTGCCTTTTGCAGTGTTTTTTCAAACAGTCCCGATCATTGCCGTAGCTCCTTTATTGGTGATCTATTTCGGCTTTGGTGCCCCCACTGTGGTGGCATCAAGTTTTATCGTGTCCATCTTCCCGATCATCGCAAACACCTTGCTCGGCCTTGAGAGTGCCTCTCCCGCGCAAAAAGATCTTTTCCGCGTTTATCAAGCGAGTCCCTTAAGAACTCTGTGGAAGCTAAAGATCCCGTCAGCTTACCCCTATATCTATTCAGGACTTAAGATTGCTGCAGGATTATCTATCATTGGATCTATCGCTGGGGAATTTGTGGCCGGTGGTGGACTGGGGGCGATGATTGATTCTGCTCGCACGCAGCAACGGGTTGATATTGTTTTTGGAGCTTTGATTTTATTATCGATGATGGGTTTGATTTTTATGACCGTACTTCATTTGATTCACCGGTTTATAAATTTAAAACGCCCTTTTCCTGCGGGGGAATTATGAAAAATCTCATACTACTGCTCAGCCTTCTTGTCGCGACACAGGTGCAGGCTGTTCCAGCTACACCGACGGCTGTCACTTTAGCATTGAATTGGAAAGCAGAACCAGAATTCGGCGGATTTTACGCAGCTTCCTTGGAGAAGCTTTTTGAAAAAGAAGGTCTTCAAGTTAAAATCACTGAAGGTGGTTCTGGCACTCCGACAGTACAAATGTTGGCCAATGGAAAAGTTGATTTCGCCATCGTGAGTTCTGATGAAATTATTCTTTCTCAGGACCGCAATCCTAAAAACAAAGTCGTGGCGCTTTTTGCGGTTTATCAGACCGCTCCTTATATTGTGATGACCCATGCAGAAAGGAACTTCAAAAACCTCCGTGAGGTCTTCCAAAGCGAAGGAATTCTGTCGATTCAATCAGGTCTTCCTTACTATCAGTACCTGGTGAAAAAATTCGGACCTCCCAAGGTCAAAGTGGTGCCTTACCTGGGTGGAGTGACGAATTTTCTAAATAATAAAAACTTCTCTCAACAAGGTTTTCTGACAACAGAGCCTTTAAGTGCAGAAAAAGCCGGTGCAAAAGTTAAAAATTTTCTGATCGCCGATGAGGGATTTAATCCGTACCTCGTTGTTTTGGCAGTACGAGAGGAGACCGCTCAGAAAAATCCAGAGCTTGTTAAAAAGATGCTTATAGCGTCTCGTCTCGGCTGGGAGAGTTACCTTAAGGACCCTAAAAAGACCAATGAGTATATGGCGACTCTAAATAAGGCCTTAGATCTTCAAACATTCAATAAAGCCGCTGCTATTCAAAAACCCTTGATTGTTGGAAAAGATGAAAAGCTCGGCTCTATGACCGAGGCTCGCTGGACAAAGCTAGTCGAACAAATGAAAGAGTTAAAACAAATTCAGGCCTCACCAAAAGCCTCGGATTTGTTTTTAAAATAGTTAAGAGCAGGCGTTGGGGAGAGTCGTGCACTTCATAGTATACCTCATGTCCACTGACGTTGAAGGCCACCAATGGGGCTAGGTCAAATCAGACCTTGACCAACCGCCCCATATAGCCTACAACTTGTCCCCTGCCTTAAACTGGAGCTTTTATGAAAATCAACCTTGCTGAAATCCCTGAAGACGGACTGACTTACGTTTGGACAAACCAAACCGGTGAAATCACATCCGTTATGGCCGATTTGATCGGCAAAGAAGCCTACACAGCAGAGTTTACAATCCGCCCATTGAACTCCAAAGACTTCGATATGACTGGTAAAATCATCACAAAACAGCCTTGTCAGTGCTCTCGCTGCGGCAGTGACATGAAATTACCAATGAATGAAAGATTCCATGAAATCCTCATCCCTAAACAAGATCAACCTCGCGGGGGAAAATACGCCAAAGTGAATCATGTCAGCGACATACCTGAGGGCGACATTGATTTCTGCGAATATGAGGGTCAACACTTCGATATGGGCGAATATCTCCATGAAGTGATCGCTCTGGGGACTCCATTCAACCCAGTATGCCCTAAAGAAGACAATCCTGAATGCTCAATTTACACAAATCCTGAGCCAGAACAGGGCGTTATCTATAATGAGGAAATGCCCGCTGAAAAGCCAGAAAGTCCTTTTGCCGCTTTAAAGAATTTAAAGCTTAATTAAAGACTTGATTTTTATTGCAGTTTATATAAATTACCGTACTTCTGATTCCATATTGTTAGATTTAAAAGAGGTTTGAAATGCCAACTCCTAAGAAGAAAACGTCTCGCTCTAAACGTGATATGCGCCGCTCTCATGACGGTTTGTCAGCTCCAGCTGTAGCTTTGAACAAAAAAACTGGCGAACTAGTTCGTCCACACCGCGCAACTAAAGGTGCTGACGGCGCTTTGTATTATAAAGGCAAACAAATCAGCGCAGCTAAGTAATAGCTTAGAGTTAGGTTGATATCCATGGCAGGAATTTATCGATCTCGAGTAGCAGGGATTGGATCGTATCTACCAGAAAAAGTTCTTTCGAACTTTGATCTTGAAAAGATGGTGGAAACGACCAATCAATGGATTGTAGAACGTACTGGGATCGAACGCCGCCATATCGCAGCTGAAGGCCAAGGAACATCTGATCTTTGCGCTCAAGCTGCACAAAAAGCTCTTGCAGATGCAAATCTCACAGCACAAGACATTGATATGATTATTGTCGGCACCGTTACTGGTGACCGCCAAATGCCTTCCACAGCTTGCTATGTTCAAAGCAAGCTAGGATGCCGCAATATCGTTGCTTTTGACCTAAATGCCGCTTGCTCGGGTTTCTTATACGCAGTTTCTATCGCCGACCAATTTATTCGCACAGGCATGTACAAAAATGTCCTTGTAATCGGCGCGGAAGTTCTTCATCGTTTCGTCAACTATCAAGACCGTGAAACCTGCATCCTCTTTGGGGATGGAGCCGGCGCTTGGGTTCTTTCCCGCGCAGCAGATGGCGACCAAAACGTGATCGCCAGCACTCACCTTCATGCTGATGGCGACTTGGCGGAACTACTGACTCTTCCAGGCGGTGGCAGTTTGATGCCACAATCTCAATATGTTCTTGATAACAAATTGAACTACGTTTCAATGAAAGGTCGCGAGATCTTCAAAAGCGCAGTTCGCACAATGGCTCTTTGCTGCAAAGAAGCTCTTGAGGCTAACAGCATGTCTCCTGACCAAGTGGACTGGATTGTTCCTCATCAGGCTAACAAGCGCATTATTGAAGCTGTTGCCGATCAATTTAATTTCCCAATGGATCGCGTGGTTGTTTACTTGCACGAAACAGGCAATACATCCTCCGCATCCATCCCATTAGCCTATGACTGGGCTGTTAAAAATGGAAAAATTAAACGTGGCCAAACAATCTTGCTGACCGCTTTTGGCGCAGGTTTGACTTCTGGTTCCGTTCTATTGAGGTACTAATACATGTTTACTCTGGTATTCCCCGGACAAGGCAGCCAACAACCTGGCATGGGCCGTTTTTTATTTGAAAACTTCAAAATCGCTCAAGAAACTTTTGAAGAAGGTTCTGAGGCACTCAAACAGGACATGAAAAAGTTGTGCTTTGAAGGTTCTGAGTCAGATCTTGCTTTGACGGAAAATACTCAACCAGCCTTATTACTGGTATCTACAGCCACACAAAGAGTTTTGCGCAAAGACTTTGGCGTGAAAGTTCAATCCGCTGCAGGTCACTCTATTGGTGAATATGCTGCTTTGGTTGCTGCTGACGTGATTCGTTTTGATCAGGCGATGCAAGCCGTACGCACTCGCGGTCAAGCAATGCAATCCGCAGTTCCTGTAGGTCAGGGTGGTATGGTCGCGGTTCTTGGTTTAGAGCCTGATCAAGTTGAAACACTTTGCCAATGGACTGTGAAAAACTCTGGCTTTGGTCCCTTATCCCCGGCGAACTTCAATTCTCCAGGACAAATTGTTATCAGTGGTTCACAAAAAGCGATCAATTGGCTGAAAGACAACTTCAAGCCAGAAGCGATCTGGGCTGAAGCTCCGAAACGTGCTAAGTTAATTCCATTAACAGTTTCAGCACCATTTCACTGTGAAATGATGAAACCTGCGGAAGACACAATGAGACTTGTGTTGACTGGGATGGAGTTTAACAAGGCCGCATTCCCTATCGTTCAAAACTTCCACGCAAAATTTGAAACAGACGGTTCTGTTTTAAGAGAAAACCTAATTCGTCAGGTTTCTGCTCCAGTTCGCTGGACTCAAAGCATGGAAACTTTAAAAGCAGCAAATCATTCTCAAATTATTGAGTGCGGTGCCGGAAAAGTCATCCAAGGTCTGCTGAAGAAAATTGATGGTGATTTCTTTAAAGTTATGACGACAACAAGCATCGAAGACATCAAAACTATTGAAGAATTTTTGAAAGCTTTGAGTCAATAAAATTTCTTGAGCTTTATTCAGAGTTCAGTCACAGTGTGCTGCAAATAGCACACTGGCGTTTTCATTCGTAAAATACGATTTACAAAAGCCCGTTTGAATGGTGCGGCAACATTACTCAAAATGAATTAGAGTAGTTGCACAACTGAAGTGATCAGGTCATAAATGATCACCTCAATTGTTTATGATGTTAGTTGATGAATTGATAAGGATGAGTTCATGAGTGGAAATTCTCTTCAAGGAAAGAAAATCGTAGTTACTGGCGGAAGCCGTGGCATTGGCGCTGCGATCGTTAAGCTTCTTGCCGACGAAGGCGCTCAAGTTGCTTTCACTTACTCATCTCGCGAAGAATCCGCACAACAAGTTGCACATCAACTTAAAGGCGAAGGCCATTTTTATATCAAAATGGACGTTGCTAACGAACAATCCGTAAACGAAGCGGTTGAGCATATTCTTGAAAAATGGTCTGAAGTTGACGGCGTTGTGAATAATGCTGGAATCACAAAAGACCAATTACTTTTACGTATGAAAGCAGAAGATTTTGACTCTGTTATTTCTACAAATCTGCGTGGAACATTCTTGGTCACAAAGGCTTTCACAAAATCAATGATGAAGGCTCGCAAGGGTTCTATCGTGAACATCACTTCTGTTATCGGACAAACAGGCAATGCAGGCCAAGCCAACTATGCAGCTTCTAAAGCTGGAACAGTGGCTTTCGCAAAATCTGTAGCTCTTGAACTTGCTTCCAGAAACGTTCGCGTGAATAACGTGGCACCTGGCTATATTGCAACAGAGATGACTGATGTGTTGCCAGAAGAAGTAAAAGCAAAGATTCTTGAGAAAGTTCCATTGAACAAAATTGGCGAAGGCACGGACGTAGCCCAAGCCGTTCGCTTCTTATTAAGCGATGAATCGAAGTACATCACGGGTCAGACATTGAGCGTGAATGGCGGGATGTACATGGAGTAACACCCCTAAGGTGTAGTTAGTGTTGATTTTAGAAATTTGATAAAACTAATTAGGAATGAATGTACCTAGGAGGATTAAATGGCATTGCATCCAAAAGTAAAAGACATCATCGTTGAACAACTTGGCGTAGATCCAGAGAAAGTTAAGCCAGAAGCTTCTTTCATCGACGATCTTGGTGCAGACAGCTTGGACATCGTTGAACTAGTCATGGCGATGGAAGAAGAATTCGATCTTGAAATCCCAGACGAAGACGCTGAAAAACTTAAAACAGTTCAAGACGTTGCTTCTTACCTAGAAAAAAAAGGTAAAGCGTAGTTTTTATGAACTCCCGCTTTGAACGCCCATCCAAAACACAAAGAAGAGTCGTCGTAACTGGCGTTGGCGCCGTGACTCCCCTTGGTAACACCATCGAGGAGAGCTGGACTAATGCAAAAAACGGTAAATCTGGCATTGCCCCGATCACCAAATTCGACACAACTGGCTTTGATGTCACTTTTGCCGGTGAAGTAAAAGGTTTCCAACCTGATCTTTACATCGACAAAAAAGAACAGAAGAAAATGGAGTCGTTCATTCACTACTCTATCGCCGCTTCAAAAATGGCGATGGAGATGGCGAAGTTGGAACTTTCTGAACAAGAGAAAGAAACCGCGGGAGTTATTATCGGTGTAGGTATCGGTGGTCTTCAGAACATCGACGATACAGCGATTAAATTGAAGGAACGTGGACCTGGTCGTATCAGCCCGTTCTTCATACCAAGTGTTATTACGAATTTGGCTGCAGGCCAGACTTCCATTGCACTAGGGCTTAAAGGTCCAAATTATTCTGTGACATCTGCTTGTGCATCGGGTGTTCACTCTCTCGGTGATGCTGTTCGCTATATCCGTGACGGAGTGACAGATGTGATGCTTGCAGGTGGTGCGGAAAGCACGATTTGCGGGCTTGCAGTTGGTGGATTCGCTTCTATGCGCGCTCTTTCAACTCGCAACGATGCTCCTGAAAAAGCCAGCCGTCCTTGGGATAAGGACCGCGATGGTTTTGTTCTGAGTGAAGGTGCCGCAGTTCTTGTCATTGAGTCCCTTGAGCACGCCGTTAAACGCGGAGCTAAGATTCTTTGCGAAATTACGGGTTATGGTGTGTCTTCGGATGCATACCATATGACCTCACCAGCTCCAGAAGGCGCGGGTGGTTATGCAGCTATGGCTATGGCCGTAAAAGATGCGGGAATTAAACCGTCCGAAATTCAATACATCAATGCACACGGAACTAGTACTCCAGTAGGCGATGGTCTTGAAACCGCGGCGATCAAAAAACTTTTGGGCGATCACGCGAAAAAAGTGATGGTCTCTAGCACTAAGTCTATGACAGGCCATGCATTGGGTGCAGCCGGCGCAATAGAATCCGCATTCTGTGTGATGGCAATTCGCGATCAAATTGTGCCTCCGACAATCAACTTGGAAAACCCAAGCGAAGATTGTGATCTGGATTATGTTCCACACAAAGCACGCGAAGCAAATATCGACAACGTGCTAAATAATAGTTTTGGCTTCGGTGGAACCAATGCTTGTATGATCTTCTCAAGGTATAAAGAATAAGTTTAAAAAGCTCCGAGACCCGGGGCTTTTTAGTTTCTGCCACTTCAGGTACCTTTGCCAGACAGATACGATAGGATTTAAAATGATTGTTTACATCGCCTGCGACCATGCCGGATTAGATCTGAAACTTAAAGTGATAAATGCACTTCCCGAGATTCAGTGGAAAGACATGGGAACTCATGATGGCGACTCCGTCGATTATCCGGATTATGCCAATAAAGTTTGCCAGGAATTAGTTAAAGTAGAACTTCAAAACAAAAAGTCAGGGATTCAAGATTCACTTCAAGGCCCAGCGTTGGGAGTTTTGATTTGCGGATCAGGCCAGGGTATGGCGATTCGAGCGAATCGCTTCCGACAAATTCGCGCGGCTCTTTGTTGGAATGAAGACATTGCCCGTCTTTCACGGGAACATAATAATGCTAACATTTTAGCTTTAAGCGCCCGCTTCAGCTCCCCAGAATCGGCAATCAAAATGATTCAAACTTTTTTGAAGACTCCCTTTGAAGGGGGACGTCACCAGAAGCGCGTCGACAAACTCTCTACCGACACTGGTTGTTGAGACTTTTAAATTCTCGTTATTCAAGTGATACTTTCAATGACTCTGACGATGTCGGAGCATAGCCCTATGGAGTTTCTAATGCATTCAACATCACTACCTCTTTCTCAAGTAGATTCTGAAGTTTTCGCGGTCATTCAAAAAGAATCTGAGCGCCAACAGTTTGGTCTAGAAATGATCGCATCTGAAAACTACACATCCAAAGCCGTGATGGAAGCTCAAGGGTCTATCCTGACGAACAAATACGCAGAAGGTTACCCTGGCAAACGCTATTACGGTGGTTGTGTGAACGTCGACACAGTTGAGACTCTGGCGATTGAACGTGCGAAAAAACTTTTCGGAATGAACTTTGCCAACGTACAACCGCACTCAGGCTCCCAGGCCAATATGGGAGTTTACTTGGCGGCATGTAAAGCCGGCGACACCATCTTGGGGATGGATCTTTCCCATGGGGGTCACTTAACTCACGGTTCACCAGTGAACTTCTCCGGAATGCTTTTTAAAGCAGCGTCCTACAAACTAGATCCGGAAACAGGTCGTATCAACTACGACACCATCCGTTCTGTCGCAAAGGAAACACAACCCAAACTAATTATCGCCGGTTACAGCGCTTATCCACGCGTTTTGGATTTTGCAAAGTTCAAAGAAATCGCTGATGAAGTTGGTGCGCAACTGCTTGTCGACATGGCCCACTTCGCAGGTCTAGTGGCAACAGGACACCATCCCTCACCAGCTCCCTATGCGGACTACGTAACTACGACAACTCATAAAACTTTGCGTGGTCCTCGCGGTGGAATGATCCTGACAAACTCGGAAGAAAAAGCAAAGTTGATGAATTCAAGAATCTTCCCGGGTATCCAAGGTGGCCCCCTGGAACATGTCATTGCTGGGAAAGCCGTCGCTTTCGGTGAAGCCTTGAAACCTGAATTTAAACAATACAGCGAAAAAGTAATTCAAAATGCAAAAGCACTTTCCGAAGAACTTCTAAGCCAAGGATTCCAATTGGTGACTGGTGGCACCGACAATCACTTGATGCTGATCGACTTAAGTGATCGTGAAATCACCGGTAAAATTGCGGAAGCGGCTTTGGATGAGGCTGGAATCACGGTGAACAAAAACACGGTGCCGAATGAAAAACGCTCACCATTTGTAACTAGCGGGGTTCGCATCGGCACTCCAGCATTGACCACGCGAGGCATGGGCGCTGATGAAATGAAACAAATAGGCCGTTGGATTGCGCAGGTTTTAAATAATGCTGACAATTCTGATTTAAAAAATAAGGTGCACAATGAAGTGAAAGAAATGTGCAAGCACTTCCCCATTTACTAAATGCGGATGAAGTAGTTCTGATTTTCCCGAACGGCGCACCAGAAAATGCGCCGTTTTTTTTGTTTATTTATAAAGTAAATAGTCTACTTTAACTCCGATTTTCGACTCAATTTGACACATTTAACAAATGTAAATTTCGCCCCGGACCATAGATAAAAATAAAGTCAAAAAATCCTTTGGATACAGACCCTTATAAGCTATAGTGAATTCATGACACCAGGATGGAAACAACTTGTTAAATTTGCAGGATGCATGTCTTTAGTGGGCCTATTGGGCTCTTGCTCAAGCTTTCACACACCCCTTTCACGTGAGTTGATGACGTCAACTTCGGCCCCAGGTCCAATTCCAACTATTGGCAGCCCCCGCAATACTGCTTCAGATCAACCTTTGTATATTACTAATGGTCATATGAATTTTGACTGGCCCGTTGATAGTGCACGGATGACTCGTGGCTTTTTGCCGAACAAAAGGCGACCACACCTAGGCATTGATCTCGCGGCCCCTAAAGGAACACCAATATTAGCGTCTATGAGCGGCACAGTGATCTACACAGGCCGTGAGTTTAAAGGCTATGGAAAAATGGTTCTTATCGAGTCTGGTGAGGGCTGGGCGACTCTTTATGCTCACTTTGACAAGATCCTTGTGGCTGAAGGTCAACGAATCCATAAAGGCGAAGTTATAGGAGCCATGGGTCGTACGGGACACGCAACTGGCGTGCATTTACACTTTGAGATTCGAAAAAATCGTGGACCAGTAGATCCACTTCCTCTTTTGCCACAAGTCGCAACAGCAAGACTTTAAAATATTTTAACTCACCTGTGAGCGTGATTTCTGTCTGAATCCAACTGACACAGTTATGCTCTAAAATAAAAAAGGCGACCCTCGGGTCGCCTTTTTTATCATCGTTATGTTTCTATATAATTAGAACAAGTTGATGTTCGTAGAAAGAGCTACGTTTGTTCTGTCAGCACGAATATCTTTCGGCGTGAACTGAATATTTGGGTAAAGATAGATATCGCGAGTTACGGAGATACCTATGCCCATAGATTGGTACGGCTCTTTTTGATAGAAATCTGTTCTGCTGCCGAATTCATCTTTATTTTTGTAGAATTCGAAGTAACCAAACACAGTACGGAAAGAGTATGTATCGTTGAAAGAGTACTCAGCGAATGGATAGATTGCTAAGATCATATCAAAGCGGTTGTACTTACCTGATGCATAATATGGAAGAACTTGATCATCTTTAATGTCTCCACCATAGAACTCTTGGTCGTACATAAAGCTCAAACCACCAGACCAGTTAGACTTACCGAAGTCAGCCAAAACTGTTTGATTCAATGAGATCGCACCTTTTGCGTTAGTTGCGTTAGAATCAGCATCTGTGTAGTAGCTCATGTCAATTTCAGAAACGTTTTGAACGCCGAAAGCTTTGTATCCACGACTCCAAGAGAATGTCGGAGTGGAAATAGAGTATCGTGCAATACTCTCATCTGAGCTTCGTGGATCTCTTGCTGGTTTTGTGATGTCACCATGGAATGGATCCGTGATGCTAATACCTGTGTTCAAGCCCAAGTTATCACGTTCAGTCAAACGATAGTTGATACCAACGGTACCATCAATTGAAGTCAAAGTTTCGCGACTGCCGCCAGCACGGTACGCTGGACGAAGAGCATCGAATGGCTTTTCAATAGAGCCACCTGAATAACCCAAAGCTGATTTGAAAGACCAGCGAGATTTAGAACCCAATTGAGCGCGTAAGCGAGCATTTGTGATCTCATCATCGATATCTTTAACTTGCTCGTCCTTTTTTTGAACTTCAGTTACTTTAACAGTGCTCGTGTTAGCACTTTCTTTTGTTTCTTTTTTGTCCTCTGCTCGTGCGTTCACAGACGCAACCATGGACCCCGCTAAAATCAGTGATACTAGTAAGTTCTTTTTCACTGGTTTTCCTTTCCTTAATGGTTATTTGTTTTCTTTCTTAAATCCAAAAATATTCCAAAATATATCCATACTAAATTTTCCCGACTAGCAGGTCTCAACATGGAGTCAAAATGGTCCCAATTTGGAGCCACTTATTTAGTAAGCAATGAAAGTGCCAGCACTTTAGTCCCGAATCAACACCATTTCTTGACGGAATCCTAAATTATTCCAATAAGAAGCCTCCTTGCAGCTTAAATTTTAAGCAGAGCTTTAAGTGCCGTGGTACACGAGGCATGGTCATTTTGGCCACCTGTAAGAACTTCCGGAAGACGTGGCACCTGCAATCCTACATCTTGAGCCCTACTCAGCTCCTTCGCATAATTTCGGAAGGGGGCATCATGGCCGATCAAAAGGAAATCTATCAAGAAACCGAATTTCTCCACGATGTGGGGATCAACCTGAACGCAGCACTCTTTATCATTGATCGTTTGATTGAAGAAATTAAGGAGGAAGAAGGTCGGATGGAAACGGACTACGAAACGGAAAAGCTCTTTCACAATCTCGCCAACTATTTGAACAAAATAGATCGCACCGTGAAAAACCGTCGCAGTCATCTTTCAGAAATTCTAGAGGAAGAACGCAGAGCGGAAAGGGAACGCCTGAATCAAAGTCATCCGTAAAAATTAAAAGGGAGCCGGCGGCTCCCTTATCGAGATCATTTGTTCTTTCATTAGAACCGATATTTTTCGCGGAAAAATATCGCGATCTCGGCAAACACAGTATC
>JBLMWG010000111.1:0-4378 GCA_050257115.1 Bacillota bacterium | reverse complement strand
TCGTCTTAACGATGTTTGAGAAGTTCATGTTCGCCGCAACCAACACACCCTCAATATTTTTCATCACCATCTCAGTTTGAATTTTAATGTCACCCGTGAAAACTTCATTTGTCTTGGGATCAATGGAAATCTGTCCGGAACAGAACAAGAAATCACCCAATTGAATCGCCTGAGAATAGGGACCTACAGCTTTCGGTGCATTGTCAGTTTGAATTACTTTTTTCATACGTTTTTTTCCTCAACTATTAAAAATAAAAAATGATACCAGCGCGGAAGGGACCGTCACCAATGGTTCGAAAACGCACTTCATCTGCAGAAATGACACCAGCCCCTCCTTCAAAAGTGAAACCCAAAGAATCCAAACCAGCAAAAAAGAACTCTCCACCAAAAAGGGCATCCAACTCAAAACCTGATTGCTTATTTGTTGGCGTCTCCCAATTCACAAGACCGATAGTTCCACCCATATAGAAGTTCATGTGTTCCTCTTTAAACACGATACGACGAACCCCTGCAGTCGCAGCAAACTTAGATTCATCTTTTTGTGTATCAATGCCCAACCCGCCCGTCACCTGAATCTCAGAAGAAGGATTGTAAACGATAGCAAGCTCAGGCAAATCCAAAGTTGAATGACTTTTAACACCAACCCCCAAACGGTTGGTCAAATCCTTGGCTTGAGCCACTCCAGTCACAGCAAATACACAAACGCACAATGCTAATCTTTTAAGCATCTCGATCTCCTTCTTGAGACCTCTATTAAAAGCAAAAGGACTTGCGGGAGCAAAAAGATTCTCAATCTTACAACCGGTGTCAAAAGCGATCCGCTCTACAGCAAACTTTCAGATATCTTCTCCAGCAACTCCAAATTGAAACTTCCAGGCTTGGAACGCTGTTCTTCCCAGATCTTCTCCCGAATCACCCTAAAGCTGCACCCCGATGAGGCCATTCGATTCCCCTTATCGATGAGTTCTGCAAAGCGAATAATAGCAGCCTCGGGAGGCAACAGCTCCGGAGGTGTTTGGTTTGGGAAGCCTTGCGAATCGTCTCGCTCATGAACACACATAAGCACTGACTTTATCTCTTCACTGATAGGTAAATTTTTAAACAAACAACGATTCAAGGAAAGGAGTGGATGCTTTCGATACTCCACTTGCTCAGCTCCATCCAGGACCTCCTCCCCAAATCCCAAGAACTTTTCAACGACCAGATCCTGTGTATCAAACAAACCCACGTCACAAAACAATCCTGCTAAAAATGAGACGGAGGGACTTCCCACTCCACTTTTTTTGGATATGTAAGCAGCATAAAATGCAATCCACGGCGCTCGCCATTTCGCAAAAAAATCATTCTTAATGGAATCTTTGAGCGTTTCCCAAAGGTCCTCGCCAACACCTGCCAAGAACTCAAACTCCGCTGCAAATTGCTCCAAACGGGAATATAGCTGACGGACAACTGGCTCAGGCATATTTCTACAATCAAAAAGCAAGTGTTCATTTAGCTCAACCCCAACCGCACACATTGCCAAAAACAACGCTCGAACTCTTTTCCTAAGAGCTGCTCCTTGCGCATCATTAAATGCGTTGATGTAATCTAGATAGGCCAAGGACTCGCGAACTTGTATGTAAAGGGATCTTTTCGTCGACATCTTCTGATGCTTCAGATCTCCCAATACCAACCCCCTAAATGCGATCCCAAGATATCGTTGATTCAAATGCATACGGACAAATACTGAGAACCCGAGAGTCGTCATAGGAAACAAATCCGACGGGGCGATATCAAAAAACTGAGAACGGCACTTCAACAAACAAAGATACTCAAGTTTATTCGTCTTAAAAAAATCATAGGGAGAAAGGGGAATCACTCTTTCACTTCGCGTTCCCGCAAAATTATCCATCAAAGCAGAATCCTGCATAACAGCCACGATAGTGACTAAAGGAAAACGTTCAAGGAGCTGCTCCACTCTTAACGAAAACGCTCGAACCTCTTCCGATTCCTCCTGAGAAACTACGAAAATCGGAGTCCTCTCCAACTCGAGATCTCGCGCCGGTAGATTACTCACAACATGCAAATGACGAAAGGCGAAATCATATTGCGAAACCTTTTGCTGAACTCGCAGCAAAATATCCTCTCGCTGAGATATAAGTAAAACCTCAAGACGAATCCTAAATGAAAAAGCCGGCTGATTATCACTCATGAATAGAGAAATCTTACTGATCGACAAGCCTCCTGCCAACTAAAGTTTTCGACGTTGACAAAAGCCCCTACGAATCCAATCCTATAAACATTGCATAACGAAAGGCTCCCTGTGAAAACAATGACACTTGTATTGACGACTCTTCTTTTGTCCATAAATGCCTCCGCGGCTCTACTAACAAATGAAGCATCTAGCAACAAACTTGAAAAAGTGGTCCTTTCATCTGCTGCCACTTACAACTTAGAAAATGAACCTGTGAAACTTTCTGAAGTAGGTGCGGGCCTTCGTGCGAAAAAAGTGGTCTTCGTCAATATCAAGGTCTACATAGGCGAACTCTTCGCTTCTGACCTTTCAAAATTTAATAAAGAAAATCCGCTCCCGTCTTTAAAGGATCAAAAAGCTGTTGCGATTCAACTTCACTTCCTAAGGAGCGTCGACGCAGAAAATGTCCAAAAGTCATTTAAAGAGGCCCTTAAGGCCAATGATATCAACCTAGATGATGTCAGCATTAAGCAATTCCTTGATGCTGTGGCAAAAGGTGGGGAATCCAAAGATGGTAAAACTCTTACCATTGTAGGTGCAAAACTTAAAAATGGTTCTGAACAAATCAGCTACGAAACAACTTCAGGTATAACAACTGAAATCAAAGGCACAGCTGGCCTTGTCGAAAAGATCTTCTCTATTTGGCTTGGCAAACCAGCTGACGATGGCGTCGCACACCTTAAAAAATCAATTCTTAAATAATTTAATCTAAATCGACAAGCCGGTAACCAACGCCGGCTTCGGTTGAAATTATATCCGGAATATCTTCGCGGGTTTTTAGTTTTTTTCTCAAAGCTCCCATATATACGCGGAGGTAATGAGTGTGCTCAACAGAGTTGGGTCCCCAAACTTCATTAAGTAAAGTCCGATGAGTTACAACTTTACCTTTATGTTTGATCAATACTTTGACCAAATTAAACTCTGTGGCAGTCAGTTTAATCATCTCCCCATCAACAAAAACAGAGTGTCCAGACAAGTCTACAACTAAAGGACCACTTTTTAACTCTGCAGCTTTAGCGATCCCACCCGAGGCATGACGAAGCGCCACACGCATACGTACCAAGAGCTCCGGAACACTAAAAGGCTTCGTGATATAGTCATCAGCACCACTATCCAAAGCAGTCACTTTATCATTTTCAGCGTCCTGCACAGTCAGAACGAGGATAGGCGTTTGGGACCACTCGCGAATCTCGCTCAAAACCTGTAAACCTGATTTATCGGGGAGCCCTAAATCTAATAAAATGATATCTGGCTTATTTGATGCAACTTTAAGAAGCCCCTCTTGTGCATTAACGGCCTCTTCAACTTGATAACCATTCCCCTCCAGACTAATCCGCAACAATTTACGAATGGCGTTCTCATCGTCAACAATCAAAACTTTGGGTACATTTTCCTTCACGACTCACCCTTCTATCAGTAAAGCTTGAGGTGGCGTTTCATATGGTAGTTCCACATAAAACTGCGCGCCGGTTCCTTCTAACTTGTTACGAGCATATACTCGTCCACCATGGGCTTCAACAAACGCTTTAACAATCGCAAGACCCAACCCCATTCCCCCTGCGGGGGTCCCAGGAATTCGATAAAATGCTTCAAATATTTTCTCAAAGTTCTCTTTTGAAATTCCCGGCCCCTCATCAGATACGACCAAATGAATCCGATCAAAATCTTTAGAAAGACTTAACGAAATTGTGGACCGAACTGGCGAATACCGGGCAGCATTGAAAATCAAATTCAAAATCACATGCTCCAGCAACCGCTCGTCAATCCGTAAAAAACACGGCTCAAAGCGGATGTCTACCTTAAGTTCATGAGACTGAATGGTATTTTTTAACTTTCCAACTAAACCCTCAATCATTTCCGCAAAATCAACCCAATCCCTCTTAGGACTTAAAACTCCTGAGTTGAGTCGAGACATATCGAGAAGGTTTTCAACAACTTGATCCAGCCGCCGTGAAGATTCAACTACCGACTGAATCAGTTCCTTGCGAACCCCAACCTCGCGACTCAAGTGTTCATCTTCCAGAGCCGATGCCGCTCCCAAAATAGCTGTTAAAGGAGTACGAAGCTCATGGGATACGGAATTCAAAAGGGCTTGATGAAGTTTCTCCGAGGCTTCAAAGAGCTTGAGTCCCTGCAAACGTTCCT
>JBLMWG010000110.1:0-2776 GCA_050257115.1 Bacillota bacterium | reverse complement strand
CAGGCGGTCAGAAAATTCCAGCTCAATGCAAAAGCCCGAGAGGGACATTCTTGGAGAGAGCTTAAAGGAAAAGAAGCCAAGGGTAAAAAGCAGGCACCATAAGGTTCCTGCTTTTTAGTTTTCTGGGGAGCTGACTTTGTCAAAACCCTTTGTCTGCGGATTGTATTTGAAAATATTCAGGCGGGGAATCATCTGATCATCATAGGTGGGTGCGACCACTTCTGAGATTCCATCATTGTCGACATCCGTGATGGCCAGATTTGTCGCATTTCCTTTTAACGAAAAGTATCCATCCCGAGTTTCCGAAAGCGGAATCTTAGCCATTAGTGTAAGACCTTCGCCTTCGCTGGTATTGTAGATTTCTAGCTCAAGATAGTTTTTTGTTTTAATTTTCAAAACGGTCACTTTAGGACCATTTTTGGTTAAAGATCCAGAAACCTTTGCGAGGATCTCCCGATTCTCCAGTGACAGCGCTTCTTTCACCGAAGTTCTTAGTGATGGAATGACTGCAACCGTAGTGACTGCCATTGCAATAAGAGCCAAGGTGATCATAAGAATGAGTTCTTTTTTACTAAAGGTAGAATCAGATTTTGCTGTCATTAAAAAAAGTCTGCCACAAAAGTCATTGAAGTAAAATCAAGAAAAGACATAAGATGCTACAAGATTCGCTCTAAAAGGAGTTTAGCTTGGCACAGCTCATCGTTTCTAAATTTGGCGGAACTTCTATGGGTGACGCCGACTGCATGATTCGCAGCGCGGAAGTCGCTTACAAACAAAATTCGAGTCTAGTTGTGGTCTCAGCGACATCAGGAACAACGAATGACTTAATCACTTTAGGCAAGACTGCGGAGACGCAAAGTTGGGCAGAATGTGAAAAAATTCTTACTAAGATTTACGATCGTCATCTAAAAATTGCCAGCGAACTCCAATTGCAGACCAGTTCCTTACAAAGTTTGGAAGCCCTTTTTGAAGAGATGTCCTCTTTGGCCAAAGGAATTCACCTTTTGCGCGATTGTTCTGTTAAAGCAATGGATGCCTTGATGAGCCTGGGTGAGCGCATGTCATCAGTGCTCTTCACTGAAGCCATGGGGCAAGTGTTAAAGAAGCATCATTCATTAAAAAAAGCTGAGCTTTTGGATGTGCGTGAAGTGTTGCGCACGGATGACTCTTTTGGAAAGGCTAAGCCTTTAACGGATGTGATTGCTAAACTCTGCAATCAACATCTTTCACATTTGCGCGAACAACAAGCCATTGTTGTCACTCAGGGGTATCTTGGTAGAACTGAAGAGGGGATGACCACGACATTGGGGCGTGGAGGAAGTGACTATTCTGCAGCAATTTTGGCTGAGGGCGTGGGCGCTGATATTTTGGAGATTTGGACAGACGTTGCGGGAATTGCAACGACAGATCCGCGCCTGTGTCCGAAAGCTCGTCCCATTGAGGAAATTTCATTTAAGGAAGCCTCCGAGCTGGCCACTTTTGGAGCCAAGATCTTGCATCCGGCGACATTGCTGCCAGCAATTCGGAAAAATATCCCTGTCTTTGTCGGATCAAGTTTTGCGGCGGAGGATCGAGGAACTTGGGTGCGCAAAGAGGTGGCTGATTATCCACTTATTCGTGCCATGGCTTTAAGAAAAAGACAGGTTTTGGTGACGTTATCGACTCCGGAAATGCTTCATGCTCACGGGTTCCTTTTTCAAATTTTTAAAACTTTTAATGACCACAAGGTGAGTATTGATGCGATTACGACTTCGGAAATTTCTGTAAGTGTCACCTT
This sequence comes from Bacillota bacterium, assembly GCA_050257115.1. Classification (GTDB taxonomy): domain Bacteria; phylum Bdellovibrionota; class Bdellovibrionia; order Bdellovibrionales; family Bdellovibrionaceae; genus Bdellovibrio. Next base: position 999 of record JBLMWG010000110.1, on the reverse strand, counting down.
GGATGATTCAACCCTCTTGAATAAAAAGCTGATCGCGGATCTGGCTGAGATTGCCGATGTTCAGGTGGAGGAGCACCTTAGTTTGGTATCCTTAATTGGCAATAACATCAATCACACTTCCGGCTTGGCGAAAGCTATTTTCGACACTATTTCTGATATCAACGTGCGTATGATTTGCTTGGGTGCAAGTAAGCACAACTTCTGCTTCTTAGTCAGTGAAGACAAGGGTGCAGAGGCGATTCAGCGTTTGCATGAAAAGTTTGTCGAGGTGTCGTAATGAATAAGGAAGAGTTCTATCAACTTTTAAAAGCTCGGCGCTCGATTCGAAAATACAAAAAAGATGCGGTTCCGAAAGAGCTTATTGAAAAGGTTATTGCCGCAGGAATGCAGGCTCCCTCTGGGAAAAATCGCCAAAATTGGCGTTTTTTTGTGGTGACCGGAGCGAAGCGTGATGAGTACTTGAAGTATTCACAGAAATCATGGTTAGGCATTAAAGATATCTTGTCCCAGCGTTTGAAACCGTCACTCTATGATTTCACAGAGAGATTTTTTTATACATTAGGTGATGCTCCGGTGGTGGTTTTTGCTTACTCCATGAATGATAAGGAAGAGCGATACCATACGAGCATTGGTTCAGTGTATATGGCGGTTGAAAATATTAACTTAGCTTGCTTTGTCGAAGGTTTAGGCTGCTGCACCATGGGAGCTCCTTTGGAAATCAAAGAAGAAGTCGATCGCTTTTTGGGCGTTGACCAGTTACCAGAGTATCAACGCGGCGAACTTGAGCTACTTTGTGCAATTGTGATTGGATATCCAGATCACACTCCGCCCAAGGCAGATAGGCAGCTCGAGGGACGGATTACGTGGCTTGAGTGAGTCCTTGCCTCAGTTCAGGGAATCCCTGCAGTGCCTGTGGCTGAACAGATGCTGCAGGTGACTTAGTTAAGTGGCTGATATAACAAGTATAAATACAAAACAAAAGGTCCCAGTGAGGATCTT
>JBLMWG010000109.1:0-3345 GCA_050257115.1 Bacillota bacterium | reverse complement strand
AACGACTCTTGATGACGCCAAAGACTTAGGGAAAAGTATTGTAGATCAAGTCTTGTAAATTATTCTTAATAAGCTGATGCGTATACTTAGGCATGTCGACAGCTTGGGAACAATAGCTGTCGATGCTCATTTGGACTACTGTCTTTTAACTTTTAGACCCGATTTAGAGGAACACTTTGCTGGCAAGGTTTTGCCCTTTTTCATATAGATGTTCCCTTCAAGACCCTTACGCGTTGAAGTAAACGTTCCTTCATAATCGCCGTCAATAATAGTACCTTGGAAAGTGGATACATACCCGTTGTTGGAAACAAAAGGCTTGCCGACGATATTCAAAGTAGCAGGATGCAAATCCGGACGATAAGTGGCACTTAATGAAGCATCTAAACCACCGAGTTTATCATAGTCGCGGTGGAAAGATCCTGCCAAACGTGGTGTCGTTGTTTTCGCAGAGCCATCAGTTGCATCTTCATAGACAGAAAGATTCATCGTAACCGTGTAGCTTTGAGTATCGCTGTTTGGAGGTGGCTTAACACAACCCACATAGGAACCAGCGATTGCATTGTATTGTTGACGCAGGCGATTGTTGTATTCTTCTTCCGCACCGTTAGATGGATTTGCGGACTCATTAGCTTGAATTTGCAAATTGATAAGACCAATTTGTCCGGTCAAAGAATTCACTGATCCAGTTAGGCGGCCGTTGATAATTGTGGCGAAGATGGAATGTACGTCATCGATGCCAATATCCTTGGCTGTGTTCACCAAACTTAAAACACCCGTTTCAGGAATGAAGTTTACGGCGAAGGAGGTGATTGTTTGGCCAACAGGATTGATACGAATGTAGGCAGCTGCTTGACGATAGCGAACGTCTGTTGTGCCGTCGTTATTAGCGGAGGAGCCTGATTCACCCAAGATTGAAAGATTGATCTGAATCTTTTCAACACCATTAGGGCGTGTCAAATCACCAGCATAGAGACCTTTGGCTTTAGAGAAGTTTGCAATAACTTCTGCATTTTGCTCTGCCAGTCGGCGAGTTTGTTTGTCTGAACCAGAGTTGTCTTTATCAAAAGCACAAGCCGCAAGATTCAAAACAGTAAAAACTAAAAGTATGTATCTCATATTGGATTCCCCTGGCTATTTAGAGTCTGACAGCGCATCAGTAACAAGTTCGTCTCTTGTTGCTGCCCATTCATTTAAGGCGATATGGTAATTTCCGACAGCGGTAATATATTGAAGTTCTGCGCTGACGTAGTTGTTCATCGCGGTGATTAGGTTGTTGATGTCGGTCCTGCCTTGTGCGTAAGAACGATTGAGTTCTGTCACCGCTTTTTCACGGAAGTTCTTTTGTCGTTCGGCACTTTCAGCAATTGCAAAGGCCGATTGGGCATTGCGCTCAGCCTGTCCTTGTGAATCTTGAACTTCCAAAAGTTGTCGCTGAAGTTTTGTTTCTTCCAAATCTTTAGCTAGTTTGTTTGTGATAATGCGCTCATTTTGTAGGTCGGACCCAAAGTTATACGCAAAAGCCAAACCGACATAATAGCGAGGCTTCTTGCCAGAGTTGAGCTCCGAGTAAGAGTCTTCGGACTTTTCACCTACACCGGAGGTGTTGGCTTCACCCACAATGTTTAAAGTCGGGTAGCTTAATGATTGAGCCGCTGTGAGTGAATCCTTAGCGGCTTCAATTTTTAGCTTTTGGGAGCGAATCGCACGAAGATCGTCGATATTTTTTGCAGGCAATTGCGGCATGGTTGGCAAAAGAGTTGTGATCTCAAACTTCACTTCAGATTTGGGATCCAGGGCCAAGGCCGTCAAAAGGTTTTCCACGGAGGCGAGGTAGGTTGTGGATGTGGATTTTACATTTTGTTCACGAGTTTCAAGTTCAGCCTGAGCTTGTGGCAAATCGCCCGGATTAGAGTAGCCCAAAGATGTTTTTCTGCGAACGGCATCTACGAGTTTCTTATAGCGGTCTCGTGCATTGATGGCTTCTTTGAAATTTTCTTGAGCGATGTATGCATTCCAGAATAAACGGATCGCATCGAGCACGACATTTTCAAGGTCGTTAGCGCGCAGGATTTCCGAAGCTTTATAGCTATTCTCAGCTGCGTTGACTGTTGCACGATCCGCAACTCCGAAGAAGTTTCCTAGGATGGCTTGAGACAGAGAAATTCCAGCATTGTCTAAAGTTTGGTTGGAAGGAGCGGTCGTTGGAAATGAGGGATCATAGTCCGCTTGTTGTGATAAACGGCTTAGGGAGAGACCTAATTTTGTACCAGTTGTGAATGGCTTACTTAGACTGATAGCTGTTCGGTAACGTTCGTATTTGTTGTTGTAGTCAGTTGCGGAGCTTAAGAGTGCTGCGGATTTGTCGTACTCATAACCTGTGGTCGCCGCCAATTGCCAATCATATAATGAAAGAGTTTGCACCAGCGGAAACTTCAATTGTTGATACGCTAGATTGACTTCTTTAGTTTTATAGCCTTGTTGCAATGCCAATTCTGCAACCTTTTTCTGGTTCAGAACGATCGCAGGTGTTGAGGGAGTAGGTGCCGTTACAGCAACTGTTGCATTCTTTGCAGCTGGCTTTTGAGCAAAAGCTGGAACTGCTAAAGACAGAGATGTCAGAAGGGCAATTGATCGTTTTACCATGTCACTTTTGTTCCTAATTCAAAGTTGTCTTTCTGAAGTGCGATTTCTTGGTTCGAAGAGCGAAGCTCACGTTGTGACCACTCAGTGAAGAGTGACCATTTTTGTGTGAGACGGAAATCCAATGCATAATTCATGGCGATATAGCCAGCTGTTTTTGAAAAGTGCGCATAATCATTTGAGCTTGTCTGTGTGTAGTTCACAGTTCCATATTGAGGAGAGAACGTCAGGGATAGCCAGCGGAGAGAATCGTGACGGAGTGCTAACACAGGCCCAAGGCTCAACAAAGTTGTGTTCAATCGGGCATCATCAACTTCGAAACCGGAAGGAAGAACCGCCGTTGTGCTTTGAGATGCAAACTTTGCATCACCCCGCAGACCGAAGCTAATCATGACGGATTTCATATTCCATTCCGGTCCCATTACCCCGGCTGTTAAGCCAGGCATAAAAGTCTCGCCATTTTTTGAAAGGTCGAACACGCTTGAGGAGTCAGTTGTGACTGTCCCTTTTGCTGAAAAATTTTGCGCCGTCAGTCCGGCAAAGTACTGCCAGGAGCGGGTGATAATCTCTGGGCGGGGATCTTTTAATTTCAACATTCCTGTTGTTTGAGCATCCGTCGCGCTGTTTTGAGCGAGAACCAGGGTCGGTTTGGCCTCTGCCAGGGCTTGCTCGCGCAATGTTTGTGCAAAAGAGGGGGAGTTGGCA
>JBLMWG010000108.1:0-15363 GCA_050257115.1 Bacillota bacterium | reverse complement strand
ATTTACGGTTGGTGTATTGGATTTGATTGACCTTTTGTCCGTCACCGACGATGCGATCTGTTTTTGCTGAAGTCACAATCGAAACATTCGGCAATGATTTCAACTTATCAACCAAGATTTTATCGGCTTTCAGTTCTTCATTGTATTCAAACACGATCACTTCGCGCACGATACCAGCCAAGTCAATTGCAGCCTCAACGCCAGAGTTGCCGCCACCGATAACTGCGATCTTTTTACCTTTGTAGAAAGGTCCATCACAGTGAGGGCAGTAAGCAACGCCACGGCCCATGTACTCTTTTTCACCTTCGACACCCAGCTCGCGCCATTTAGCGCCAGTTGTGATGATGACAGAGTCCGCCGTCATGCGTTCGCCGCTTTCCAATTCAATAGCTTTTGATTTTCCTTCCGTGTGGATTTTTTTTACACGGCGGTTTTCAAAAGTTTTAATAGGGTAGCTAGCAACGTGTTGATTTAACTGCGCTGCCAATTGAGGACCCTCTGTGTAAGTCACAGAGATCAAATTCTCGATACCCTTAGTTTCTTGAACTTGGCCACCGATTTTCTCAGTGATCAAAGCTGTGCTAAGACCCTTACGAACTGTATAGATCGCAGCAGATGCCCCCGCAGGACCACCACCAACAACTAGCACATCAAAATGGCCGAGATTTTTATTCACAGGCGCAGAAGGTGCTGCATTTTCATCAACACCAAACGTCGCTTCAAGTTTCGCAATCAAATCCAATAATTGAATACGACCCGAGTGGAACATTTTAGCGTTTGCCACCAAGCTCGGAACACCTTGGATGCCCAAAGCTTTCACATCGTCTTGAACATAACCACCGTCAATGATTTCGTGTTTCATTGAACCATGAGCTAGAGTGATCAAGTTCAATGCTTGAACCACCTCAGGACAGTTTTCACAAGTCAGTGAAATATAAGATTGAATAGTGATGTTCTTTTTCAAACGTCTTGCGCGATCTGCAATCACGCTGTCCAAAGGTTTCCCTTTGCCGTCGGAGTTTAGAATCGCAAGGATGAAAGAAGTAAACTCATGCCCACCAGGGATCCCTTTAAATACGATCCCGGTTGGTTGGCCTTTATAAGCAATATGAAATTGGGGGATGGGCGAGTTGCCGTTACTAGCTTTAACGACAATTTTTGGAGAAGTGGACGCCACATCATTGAGCATGTCCAGAAGATCTTTCAGATCTTCGTGGGAGCTATTTTCGTAAATAAGCTCAACTGTATTTTCGAGAGCAGAGAATACCGAGGTAAGTTGTTCTTTGAGCGAAGCATCTAACATAACAGCCTCCTAAATAAAGCATTAACGTGAGATCAAAGATGAGAAATCAGAGAAGAGAAAAGTTCCCGCCGAGAAAGTGGCGGGAACTTTAGAAACAAAAAACTAAAAACTAGATTTTACCAACTAGATCCAAACCAGGTTTCAAAGTCGATTTACCTGGAGTCCATTTAGCTGGGCAAACTTCGCCTGGGTTTGCAGCGATGTATTGAGCCGCTTGAGTTTTGCGGTACAATTCATCAGCATTACGACCGATGCCGTTGTCTTGAACTTCAGCCAATACGATTTTACCTTCTGGGTTCACCAAGAAAGTACCGCGGTAAGCAAGACCTTCTTCTTCAATGTGTACGCCGAATGGACGAGTCAATTGGAATGTAGGGTCCGCCAACATTGGGTATTTGATTTTTTTGATTGTCTCAGAAGTATCATGCCATGCTTTGTGAGTGAAATGAGTGTCAGTCGACACGCTGTAGACTTCTACGCCGATTTTTTGGAAGTCAGCATATTTGTCAGCCATATCACCCAATTCAGTTGGGCAAACGAAAGTGAAGTCAGCTGGGTAAAAGAAGAAGATCGCCCATTTACCTTTAAGGTCGTTTTGAGTCACAGTTTTGAAATCACCGTGATGGAAAGCTTGAACTTTAAAGTCTGGTATTTTTGTGTTGATTAGAGTTTGCATTTATTCTCCTTAGAATAAGTTGGTTTAGTGGCCAGAGGCCTAAAATAAGATTCCCCTGGTGCTTTTAATAACTAGAGGACATCTTTCGTATTTAAGACTACGGGATCAACTCCTTTTAGGAAAATCAATTAAAAATATATATCGATAGATTTTGTCTATTGTGTTAAAATGGACTTAATAGGAGATCTCTATGAGCGCAGGATCTAAGGTGAATTTCTCTTTGACGCAGATCGAATATGTCATGGCCGTCCATAAGTATGGACATTTCGCCAAAGCCGCAGAGGCTTGTTTTGTGACGCAACCAACCCTGAGTATGCAAATTCAAAAGCTGGAAGAGGACTTAGGTGTGGTGATTTTTGACCGCTCTAAAAAGCCCATTTTGCTGACACATGTTGGTAAAAAACTTGTCGCGCAAATGCAGACCGTGCTTTTTGAGGCGCGCAAGGTAGAAAGCATTATTTTACAGGAAACAAAGGGAACGAAACAGGGGAGTCTTTCTATTGGAGTTATTCCCACGATTGCTCCGTATTTGTTGCCACGACTTCTGCCGATGTGTGAGGAGCTTTTTCCTCAAGTCGATCTAAATATAAAGGAAATGCAAACCAATCAAATTCTCGATGCACTGAATGAGGATGAGATTGATGTGGGAATTTTGGCGACACCAACAAAGATGGCGAAGATGTTTGAGTTTCCTCTTTATTACGAGCCCTTTTATGTGTTGTGTGAAAAAAATCATGAATATGCGCAAATGAAAAAGATCAAATACCAAAGTCTGCGCATGGAAGATATCTGGCTGCTGGAAGAAGGTCACTGCTTGCGCAACCAAGTTTTGGATCTGTGTTCGATTCGCAAGGGGAAGACAGAGGGCCGCAAATACAAATTTGAAAGCGGAAGTTTGGAGACCTTGAAAAATCTTGTCGATTTGTATGGTGGTTACACCCTGGTACCACATTTAGCGGCGGATAATATTGGTCATCGCAGTCAAATTATTCCTTTTGAACGCCCTATCCCAGCACGTGAAATTGGGTTGGTTTATCGTCGCGAACATTATAAAAGCGAGTTGATTGAATCTCTTGGGGAAGCGATCCTAAAATCTATTCCTGAAGAGTTGCGCAAGATTCGTCCGAAAGACCTGGACGTTTTGCCAATCGCCTAAGGTGAAAGAAAATATATATATGAACCAACGCAAGGCCCTCGAAAACCGTGAGGACATCAAAATCTTGGTAGATTCCTTCTATGACAAAGTTCGTAAAGATACATTGATTGGTCCTATTTTTAATGACGTGGCTAAAGTGAATTGGGAAGAGCATCTTCCAAAGCTTTATAACTTTTGGGCAGACCTGTTGCTGGGAGAAGACACCTACCGTGGTCGTCCGTTTCCACCTCATATGAAATTGAATCTGATTCCTTCTCACTTTGAGCAGTGGTTACGATTGTTTGTCACAACGGTGGATGAACACTTTGTTGGTTTGAAGGCAGAGGAAGCCAAAGGTCGCGCTTTGCGTATTGCACGCAATTTTATGATTAATCTTAATTTATTGGATTGATTGTTAAGACCCGAATAGCGAAATCCTAACTTTCAATCATAACCTTTGAAGAGTAGCATAAGATATTATGTCGAATTCTTTTTGGTCTCCGCTCTTCAGTTTTGATCGTTCGAAAATGGATGTTTGGGTGGGTCTTCGCAGCGCTTTAGGTGTGGGGATCTCGATGGCTTTGGGATTTAAACTGGGATCTCCCACGGTAGGGTTGTGCATTGCATTGGGTGCACTCAATGTCTGTTATTCCGATAGGTCTGACTCCTATTCATTTCGTCTTCGTCGGATGCTGCGAGCGGCTCTCGTTACCGCAGTATTGGTTTTTTTATCTGCTATATCTGCACACAATACCCTGCTTGCTTTGGTGTTGGTCACTCTTCTTGCGTTTGCTGCTGGTTACACGGTGGTGTTGGATACGGTAACAGCGGATCTGGGAGTCGTGGCGATTGCGACCTTCGTTATTTTTGGTGCGGAACCTTTGAGTTTTGACGTGGCTGTGAATCTCAGTTTGTATTCCTTGCTGGGAGGCCTAGTGCAAATGGCTTTGGCCTTGGGGCTCTGGCCTTTACGTCGTTACCGTCCTGAACGTCGGGCCCTGGCGGCCTTGTTCAATGATATTTCAAAGCTGGCAGTGTCTTCAGGTGATTCTGAGTCTATCCCAGCCGGCAGCAGTCAAAGTACCCATGCATACGAAAGTCTTTCCTCTGTCGCGGAGGACTCCAGCCCCGAAGGACGTCGCTATCGTTCTTTGTTAACTCAGGCAGAACGTTTACGCCTGCGTTTGTTGTCTTTAGATCGACTGCGCAAAAGAATTGAGCGTGAAAGCCCTGATCATGAATTCCAGCAGATCCTGTCGGATTTCCAACTCAAAGAATCTCGTTTGTTAGCAAATGTGGCTGAAGTGATTCGGGATGAGGCCAGTGATAAGGTCGCTCGCGCTTTTTTGCAAGAGCTTGATGTTGTTTCTGCGAAACTTCGTGATTTCATTTCGCTGCAAGAATCCAATTTTTTGCGCTCAGTTTTGGGTGATGCCTTAAAGCAAATGGAAGGGGCGATTGGACAATCGCGAGCGATTATTGAGTTGGCAGAGAGAACCACCTCCGCGGGGCTAGCAGCCAGCAATCGTAAAGAGATGGCTCGACCAGCACGCTATCGTTTTCGCGCCACTTTCGAAACACTCAGAGCGAACTTTACTTTTGAGTCTGCCGGCTTTCGTCATGCTGTGCGCCTAGCGGTGTGCGTGGCTGTCGGTGAGGTGATCAGCCATATGATTAGGTTGCCCAGGTCTTATTGGGTCCCGATGACTGTCGCCATTGTTTTAAAACCTGATTTTTCAGGGACCTTCAATCGTGGCCTTTTAAGAGTCGGTGGAACTATTATTGGTTTACTTTTAGCCACAGCTCTTTTTCATCTGCTTCCGTCGACCCCATTGACGGAAATCCTGTTGATGGTGTTTTTTACTTTTGTAGTGCGATCAGTGGGCTCTGCAAACTATGGCATCTTTGCGATATCTGTGAGTGCGGTGGTTGTTCTGTTGGTTGCCTTGACCGGAGTAGCCCCGAAAGATGTTATTTTTGCCCGGGGAGTAAACACTTTGATTGGGGGACTGATTGCGATGGGGGCCTACGCTCTTTGGCCAACTTGGGAGCGAACTCAATTGAGTGAAGTGATGGCGCGAATGTTGGAAGCCTATCGAGCATATTGGCATGCCGTGGGTTACTCGAGTTTGAATGAGGAATTATTTTCTCATCGAGAGGTGGATCGTCTTCGTCAGGGGACGCGTTTGGCGCGTTCAGATTTTCACGCTTCGATGGGACGGTATTTGGCGGAGCGAGGCTCCACCCCAGAGCATCGAGAATTTTTGGCAGCAGTGACAGCCAGTACAAATCGATTTGCCCATGCGCTTGTTTCCTTAGAGGCAGAATCGCCATTGTCATTGCATGAAAGGCAAAGAGTTGCTTTTGAAGATTTCATTAAAAAAATTGATCTAACTTTGCTCTTATTAACGGAAGCTCTGCGTGGGAAGAACGTTCCGAACAGTGAATTTCCAGATTTACGTGCGGCCTATGTGGAGTTGGAAAAAAATAAAGCTTCAGATCAGGATGTTTACAGTGTTCTTTTTTCGGAAACCGATCGAATGACAAACAGTCTGAACACCTCTCGAGAATATATTTTGAAACGACTTTTCGTCAGTCGTAAAAAGGTTGAACCTCAACCGAATCCATAGTGTTCTTTAGCATGGAAAACCGTGATTCCCTTTTTTTCCTTTAGATCGCTTCAGTTGAGTTATATTTTAGAAAAAGGGGGAGGTTCTCATGAAGATCACTGTCACCTTTAACTCTCAAGGTCGCATGCTCGAAGGCAGTCTGTTTATTCCTGGTCCAGATGAGGCTCACCAGAAGCCTGCGTTGCTGTTTGAAGGATCTATCACGGGGGCCACCTCTCAATACACCGACCGTTTAGCACGAGCCATTAGTGAAGAGGGCTTTGTGTGTATGATCTTGGATCATAGTTTCTTCGGGGATGATGAGTCGTCTCCGCAAGCCTGGGAATCCCCATCAAAACGGGTGGAGGACATCAAATCCGCTCTGCACTTTTTGCAGGAGCAGGGGATTGTGGATCCCGATCGCATAGCTGGGGTCGGCGTCAGTGTTGGGGCAGAGTACATAGCCCGCGCGATTCAACAGACGGATGTTTGTCGGGGATTTTTGATGGTGGAAGGCCCCTACGATGATGCGCAAAACTTCATTGGAGACATGGACGTTCCATCCGTTGTGATTGATTCCCAAAATTTTGAATCGACGGTGGATCAAGCAGTTCTCTGGTTGCGCTCTCTCTTTGGAGAGTTGGGGGGTGCTTACCAAGATTCCGTTATTTGGAATCGGATGGATGAATGATCGAGAGTCTCATTTTGAAACGCGGCACAGGCTTTGTATTGAGTCTTCCTTGAAGACGCTGGAAAGGGATACCAAAGCATGTTGAAAGCAAAAGCTGTTGCTGCAGGACTTCTGATGTTGATTTTTATGAGCTTTCAGGGCGCATATGCCGCCCCTAAAAGTAAATTTCTCAAGGTGAGACAGCCGCATAAGGTCTTTGACGTCAACAAAACGTGGCTCTATGAGATTTCCCACGATTTGTTGGTTGCCACATCGTCAGCGGAAAACTTGGACTCCCAGGTGCTAAGCTTAGTGAGTTATTCCGGAATGGGGTGGTTTCAAAAGTGGCGTAAGGGGATTGATGAGGAGAGAATTCAGAAGCAGTTTGCTGAAGATCTGAGGGCGCATTTGCAAACCATGACCGTCCTTTTTGAAAAGCATGCTCGTCGCGGACCTTTTGATCGACTCAGAGAATTTGAATTTCAAAATCTAGTTCGTCGCAGTGACTATATTTTATCGTTGGGGATCGCTCGGAATTGTCTTGAACGAGGACTGGTGAAAAAAGAGTTCGCCGGGGAGTTTAAGAAAGTCCTTGGCTCTTACAATCAGGAGCGTCTGCGCTTTGATCAGAAGATGATTTCTCTCGCCGCCAAATAAAAAAAAGGCCACTGTTCCCAGTGGCCTTTTTGTTTTCCTAAATTAAAATTAGGACTATTTTCTTTCAGACAAAGGAACAACTTTACGTTGTTCAGCACCTACGTACTCAGAAAGAGGACGGATGATGCGGTTGTCTTTCGCTTGTTCCATGATGTGTGCAGACCAACCAGTCGTGCGCGCCATAACGAAGATCGGAGTAAAGAAGTCGATCTCAAAGCCCATCATGTAGTAAGCAGGACCTGCTGGGAAGTCCAAGTTAGGGTAGATTTTTTTCTTCTCAACCATAACTTTTTCAAGAGCAGTATACATTTGCATCCATTTTTGTTCGCCAGTTACATCAGCCATAACTTGCGCGTACTTTTTCATAGTTGGAACGCGAGAGTCGCCAGAGCGGTAAACACGGTGACCGAAGCCCATAACTTTTTTCTTCTGAGCCAAAGCATCCAACATCCATTGTTCTGCTTTTGCTGGATCTGCGATCTCTTTCATCATGTGCATAACCATTTCGTTCGCACCACCGTGCAAAGGACCTTTCAACGCGCCGATACCTGCAACAGTTGCAGAGTAGATATCAGATTGAGTTGAAGTCACAACACGTGCTGTGAAAGTGGAAGCATTGAAGCTGTGCTCAGCGTAAAGGATCAAAGAAACGTCGAAAGCTTTAACAACTTCTTTTTGTGGTACTTTGCCAAAGCACATGTGGAAGAAGTTTTCTGCCAATGACAAATCAGCTTTTGGAGCAATAAAGTCCAAGCCTTTTTTGAAACGGTAGTCAGCAGCAACCATTGTTGGGATTTTCGCCAACAACATCATTGCTTTGTCCAAGTTTGTCGCAGGAGTTGCATCCCAGATACGAGCATCTTCAGCACCCAAGAAGGAAACCGCTGTGCGGATAGAGTCCATTGGATGGCATTTTTGTGGAAGTGATTTGATCACATTCAACAAAGTCGCAGAGATATCACGGTAGCTGCGCTCTTTTTTAGTGAACTCAGCAAGTTGGGCTGCATTTGGCAATTCGCCGTTGTACATCAAGTACGCGACTTCTTCGAAAGAGCAGTTTTCAGCCAAGTCTTGAACTGGGTAACCGCGGTAGATCAAAGAGTTTGTATGAGGGTTTACTTTAGATACAGAAGACGTATCCATAACGACGCCTTCAAGACCTTTTTTAACGTTCATTTTCTCTGGTTCTGGAACGTAATCTGGATTGATATATTCAGCCATGTTTCCTCCGAAGGTACGCCGTACCTATTTGACGTGCGGCGCGTTATATTTTGTTAAAGTGATGGCTGAGGCTAGCCCTTACCCCATCGGCGGTCAAGAATCCGAAGGACGGGAGCAGTGTGGCGAAGGATGATCTGCGCTGCTCTGCGGTATTTCAATCTTTTGCAAAACTCTTTGTTTAGTAGATAGACTATATATTCTATTTTTAATAGATGGAAGGAGGGGACATAGATGATATCAGAAAAATTGTTAAAAGTTCTGTTATGTTTTGGTTTTATCATTTTTTGCGCACCCCTCCAAGCGGCAACGGATTTGTCGCCGCTTTTTATGCGGATTTACGATCAAAGCAGAAGCTTGTCTTATCAGGAACAAAAGACTCTTCGAGATTATGACATCTATTTTATTCCTGGAATTTTAGCGGAAAGTTTTCTCAGTGGAGATAAGCGTTCTTCGATCCATTTAGAGTACGTGACTCGTGATTATTTTAGTTATCAACTGAGTCTGCTCAACACAAAGTACAACATCCCGGCCAAGCGTCTTGGCGTTTCATCGAAGAATGTTTCAGAAACGCGTAGTAATATCAGACAGGCCATTGCACAGTCTGCAAATAATAATCGCAAGGTTCTTTTTATATCTCACTCCTTAGGTGGAATTGCTCTTTTAGAGGAGATGATCGAAAATCCAGGACTGCAAAAGAACATTGCGGGAGTTGTGTTTATGCAATCTCCGTTTTATGGAAGTCCGTTGAGTGATATCGTGATGGAGCCTTCTTACGGTTTAAAGTTTCTGCTGTCGCCCTTGTTTCCTTATGTAAATTTGAGTGAAACCACGGTGACATATGTCGGTATTGAAGCGCGAACTCGATTTATGCAGGAACATAGTGAAGAGATTAACAACCTGATTAACACCGTTCCACTGTTTACATTTTCAAGCTTTGTTGACAGCAGCTTCAGTATCTTTAGACCTTTAATTGATATTATAGGGTCGGGGTGCATAAAGGGTCCTGGAGGCAATTGTGTCACCAGCGTGTTTTATCCTGGGCCCTATGATAAGAACGATGGGTTGATCCCATTGCATAGTTCGTTTCTGGGAAATGCGGACTACGTGACGCTCGAAGGTGTTGATCACGCCGAAATCATTTTGGACATTCCTTTTGAGAAATACTCCAAAGAGGATGTGACCACGACTCTTTTAAGACTCATTTTACAGAAAATTCAACCAGGCCTCTAATTCGTCCACTCTGATAAGAGAATAGAAGGCTCTGCAAATGCGGTGGCATTTTGAATGGGTCTAAAAATTAAAAAGAGCAGGAGAAGCCTGCTCTTTTTCAAACACAAAAATATCAGCGTCGAACTATTTCAACGTGAAGTTGAAAATGTTTTGATCAAAACTGTTGTATTCATCATAACGAGTTAAAGCATAAAGATCTTTACGAGTTTGCATTTTATCAAGCAAGCCTTCTTGTGTTCCCTTTGCTTTGATTTCCGCCAAGCCCGCAACTGTCGCACCCATTGCAAGACGGAATGTTGTCACAGGATAGATCACAATGTTGTAACCAAGGTTAGAAAGCTCCGTGTAGGTGAATAAACGGCCTTTACCAAACTCAGTCATATTCGCCAATAACGGCACAGAAACGGCCTTACGGAATTTTTCAAATTCTTTTTCGTTCTCGAGCGCCTCTGTGAAGATACAATCTGCACCCGCATCGATGTAAGCTTTCGCACGATCAATAGCTGCATCCAAACCTTCAGAAGCCCGAGCATCCGTACGAGCGATCAACAAAAAGTTTTCATCAAGCTTTTTGCCGCGAGCTGCAGCAGCGACTTTACGGGAAGCCTCGTCGCGAGTCACAAGTGATTTCCCATCAAGATGGCCACAACGTTTCGGATTAACTTGGTCTTCGATGTGGCAACCGGCAAGGCCCATCTCAATCATCTCTTGCACAGTGCGAGTCGCACTCATCGGCTCACCAAAGCCAGTATCAATGTCGATAATAGTTGGCAAAGAAGTCGTGCGAGCAATCTGACGACCACGAAGAGCCACTTCAGTCAAAGAAGTCAAACCGATATCAGGATAACCAAGGTCATTCGAAAGAACAGACCCAGAAATATAAACTCCATCAAATCCAGCTTTTTCAATAGCCATAGAAGCCAAAGGCGACCACGAGCCCGGCATCTGCAATAATTTGCCAGACTTCAAAGCCTCACGAAAATTTTTTCTCTTCTGTGCGGGAGTAATTTCAGGAAACAACATAGATCCTCATCTTTCCTAACGACCGCCTTGGAACAGGGGGAAGGGGTTCTCTAAGAAACCTTTGCCTTCGGACAGTCCTCGCGGACGCCCTCCCTGCGGGAGTGGCTGCTGCGGAACTTGGCAGAGGTTTCTTAGAGAACCCCTTCCCCCTGTTCCAAGGCAGCCATCGGTCATTTGCTTAATGTTTTTTCAACTTCAGGGATGCAACCCAACTTCTGAGTTTCATCTCTCAAATTTTCGAGATCTTCGCTTCGCTGGATCTCGAAAGTTCATCGTTAACGTTACCACTTCTAAAACTAAAGATGTCTCATCATCTCCAGTCTGACAAAAGCGAAGTTTCTAAACTCATCGAGGAACCCGCAGTGAGGCCGGATGCCGTGTCCGGAAGAACAACTAGCTTCTGCCTCACTGTGGGTGGTCTTCGTAGAAAGACTAGAAGATACCTTTTGTGTCGCGTTTGTTGTTAGTCAACTTGTCGATAGGAATTTGAACGTTCAACTGTTGAACTTGTTCAGCAGTCAAGTTTTCAAGATTCTCAACAAGACCAATGAAGCGATCACGTTCAGCTTTAGTGATGATTCCTTCAGTCAAAGTGTCAAACTTACGGATGTAGTCTGCACGTTTGAATGGACGAGCACCTGCTGGATGAGCATCAGCTACGCCAAGTTCATCAACGATTTTAGAACCGTCTTTCATTGTGATTTCTACGCGGCCACCGAAACGTTTTTTATCTGGATCTGTCTCGTGGTACCAAGCCGTCCATTGTTTATCTTCAACAGTAGAAATTTTGTGCCACAAAGCCACAGTATCAGGGCGTTTCGCGCGTTCTGGAGCGTACGAGTTAACGTGGTGCCAAGTTCCGTCTTGAAGGGCCACTGCGAAGATGTACATGATCGAGTGATCAAGTGTTTCGCGAGATGCATTTGGATCCATTTTTTGTGGATCGTTCGCACCAGTACCGATCACGTAGTGAGTGTGGTGAGAAGTGTGGATCACGATATCTTTGATATCGTCGAAGTTTTTGATCATTGGTTTCATTTTGCGAGCCAAGTCGATCAATGCTTGAGATTGGTACTCTGCAGAGTGTTCTTTTGTGTAAGTCTCAAGGATCGCACGTTTTTCTTCGCCAACTTCTGGGAGTGGAACTTCGTATTTTCCGTTTTTACCAGAAAGCATGTAAGCGATAACAGAGTCTTCACCTTCGTAAATCGGAGATGGAGCGCCTTCACCGCGCATAACACGGTCCACAGCCTCTACGGCCAACTTACCAGCGTGTGCAGGAGCGTAAGCTTTCCAAGAAGAGATTTCACCTTTGCGAGATTGACGAGTCGTGAAAGACACGTGAACCGCTTGTTGAACTGCTTGGAAAATAGTTTCAGTTGGAAGGGACAACAAAGTGCCGATACCTGCTGCTTGGGCAGGGCACAAGTGAGCGATATGGTCTTTTTTGTATTCATGCAAGCAGATTGCTTTAACGAGGTCTACGTGAACTTCGTAACCAGTTACGATCCCTTTCAAAAGCTCTTTACCATTTTTACCCATTTGTTGAGCAACGGCCAAGATAGGTGGGATATTGTCACCCGGGTGAGAATAGTCAGCGGCTAAGAAAGTGTCATGGAAATCCAATTCGCGAACCGCAGTCCCGTTGGCCCAAGCCGCCCACTCACAGTCAAATTTTTGATCATTCGGCATACCGAAAACAGTCGCGCCACCGTTGCGTGGATGCGCAATCGCCATCGCACGAGCCGAAGCTACAGGGCGACGGTTTGCTGCAGCGATAGCTACAGACGCATTGTCAATGATACGGTTGATAACCATATCGACAACATCAGCTTTGATGGGTGCATTGTCAGAAGCAATCTCTGCAATTTTCCAAGCCAATTGATCTTTGCGATCCAATTTTTCTTTAGATGGATAAACACGTACGGTGTGTTTTTTCATGGGAGTCCTTTCAGGCCATTTCATTCTGGCACGAGGCGCTTAGACCTAGTGCGTTATTTAATACTAATTGAAAGCAAGCAAAGCTAACTTACCGTCGAAAAAGGGTCAAGAAACCCACTGGGGAAAGGTTTATTTCTGCATTGCTCCCTCTAGAGAGAATGGACAAAACCCTCTTTATTGTGAAAGTCGGCAACTGGACCGGGGTGTTTGAGGGCAAAGTAGCTTTTCGAGCCATCTGAAAACTCAACAACGGCAGTCACCCCCAGGTGCTTGAAGCGATCAAGGCCGGGACTTTTAATCCGAATACGGAAGTGCGCTGTTGTTTGGTCTGCTTCGCGTCCGATAAGTTTTACTTCGGTCGCAGCAGCCGGAGTCATTCCAGCGCGGTATCCACTAAAGGAGTATGCGTTCCAATCTCCGTTTGGAGAGCAGTTAATTTCAAGGTAAGAGGAGTCCTTAATAAAGTCAGGGCTGAGGAACGCCTCAAGGCACGTTGTCTTCCAAAGTTCATCACGGCGAGATTCATGGCCGTGACTGGGTGGGAAGTGTAAGTGACGGGTAGGGCCTGAGATCATGTACTCAAGAATCATCTCATCCGGAGCTGTGATATAGACTTCCGCAGTAAAGTTAAACAGTTTTGTGAAGTCATTTTCACTGAAGGCCTTCAGGATTAGCACTTAACTTTTCTCCCACTCCAAACGAGCTGTGAATAAAACCTTTTCATCGCCGGCTCGAATTCCACGGTAAATGCTGGCGCCAGAAACACCTGACTCAGTCACAGTTTGTACGCGGCGATCGATTTCAACTTTATCTTCTAAATAGGTCTCTGCTAAAAAGTTAACGGAGTAAGAGGTGAGTTTCAAGGTTTTGTGGAGTTCATAGGGAATGGAGTCCAAAATCCATTGGGCATATTTGCAGTTGTTGACGTGTTGGTTGATGTCTAAATCTGAATTGCGAACACGAAACCGTGCCAGTTTCTCATAGTCTCCTGACACGGGGATTTTTTCGGTCGTGACTCCCGTTGCCAGATCCTGGCAAATATGATTCCAAGGACGGAGGTTTTGGGATGGCAAAATTTTTCCCGTCTGGCGGTCTAAGGCAAGCCAACTGGTTGCGCAGCCCCCGAGGACCTCCCCCATAGAGGCCTTAATTAAAAATTCTCTGGTGACAAAGGCTCCCTCTGGTGGTCGAAGCCATGTTTCGATTGATATGGATTGCTTAAAGGTAGGCCATTTTTTCATTTGTACAGTCTGTCGAGTGAGAACCCAGTAGAGTCCTTGTCGTGCCATATCGTGCATGCCGAAGCCAATGGCTTCCGCATGCATCCATGCGGTTTCTTGTAGGAGGTTTAGCAGCCCATAGAGTCCGAGTCGACCCATGGGATTTACGAGTAAACTCGTAATTTTAAAGTTCTCTTGCCAATAAGGGTGTTGGGCGTCTTTCATAGTCTTGAACAATCCTCTATTTTTTTGAGATGATGGTGAATCTGTAAATATTGTCTTGTTTTTGAGCGTTTCTGCAAAAAAACAGGAAGCAATTTAATCAAAATCATGTATACTATATTTGTTTAGGCAGCTTCATTTATCAATACTGTTGAATGTAAGAAACCTAGAATCAAACACTTGTCATGTTAATTTGGTTGCGTGTATGCTTTAAACATTAGGTGGATGGTTATGAAACAAAAAAATATGCTAGCGGATTTCTTGAAACAAAAGCGTGTATCAGCAGGTCTTTCTCAAAGAGATGTTGCAGATAAGCTTGGTTATTCCACTCCTCAGTTTATCTCTAATTGGGAGCGGGGCGTATCTCATCCTCCAATTAATGCTTTGAAGCGCTTAGGTGAGTTGTACAAAGTTTCTGCGGAAGATCTTTTTGAAGTGACTTTGAGTACAACAATTCAAGAGGTCACTCAGGATCTTCGCCGTAAGTTTGCTAGCAGTAAAAATCGTTAGGATTCTAAAAAAATCTAAAAAATAAAAATAGCAAAGCTCCGCTCAATTCGCGGGGCTTTTGTTTTTTTACACCTATAAATCCGAACTAAACTCGTAATTGTTTTGAGGCTATATGGCTTTTTTATCCACGCCCCTGGTTCCTAAGTTTCGTTCCTTGTGCGAAGAGCTAAGCTACCTTATCGAAAAAGAAGGATGGGTGGTAAGACCTTACTCACATCCTGGAATGAATTTCTTCAAAAAATTGACTTCGTCGGAAAGGCTGTGGACAACAAACCGTCTTAGTGATTATCTCGAAATTTGCCGTCAGACCCATAAATCGGGAAATCAAATCAAAGATGCTCGTTTGTTGGTGAGGCAGGGGCTACAGCACTTCGGATTTTCTTGTGACGTCCAGGTTGAGGATTATATTCAACCCGAATATGTCGTGGAGTTCTATGGGCTGGATCATCGTCAAATTTTTCGCACATTCAACTTTTTTGAATACACCAGTTACACCGTTGAAGATATTTACTGTCAGCATTGGTTTGATCTCTACAAAAGAGAAGAGGCCGTCACTCAGTTTTTAATAGACAGTGTTCAACCTTTACTTGCTGGAAAGATGAAAGAGCCACTTTACTACAAATGCCCCGAGCATATTATCGAAGAGCGCCGCTCTCTAGAAAAGCTGCGTTTCTGGGCTAAAGAGCACTGTTTAGCCCCTTTAAATCAAGGGGATGTTTTGCGCGGCTATTTGACAATTTTGCAAGTACGCCCCGTAGAAACTTAAGTCGTCATTAAAAGGTTCCGATTGAGATGTGTATACGCCATGGATCTTCACCCGGTTGTTGCTTAAGTTTCCAGGCTATATCCACACTGAGGGGGCCCACGGGAGTTCCGTAACGAATGCCGAATCCGGTCGAAGAGCGATAGGGGTCCTTGATATCCAAGCCGTCAATCAACACACAGC
>JBLMWG010000107.1:0-7874 GCA_050257115.1 Bacillota bacterium | reverse complement strand
AACTCATTGCTTTCCTGCAGAACGCCATAAATCTGCTGATTCGCAACGTATTGAAAATCAAAAGAGCTTCCATCTGGGAAACTAATTGGGGCGGAAGTCACCGCGCTGATATCCACAATTTTCTTTAGCGTACGCGCTTGAGGTTGTTGTTGGCACTTTTGATTTCCCATAGTCATTGCTGCTCCCGCAACAAGGACTGCTGTTTTCACAAACTTCTGTTTCCAAGTTGTGATATCGCTATTCATACTAAGTTTCCCCTTCAGACTGTGGGCCATCATTAACCCGTTGCCGTAAGACACGCTCAGTATACGAAGTACGATCCTAAAACTAAATTTTGGTGTAAGTGATGGTTCTTACTGCGAAATAAAAAACAGGTTTCAATCTGAGACACGATAACTATTTGAATTGATTTAAAACTTAAAAATTATCCAACTTTGAAAAAAAATTTCCTTGTCAAATCTTTAGACTTTTTCAAGAAAAGTTCCATAACGTTCCAAAGAAAAAATCTGCCCTATTGATCAAAACTTTTCCGAAAGAAAACAGATATTGACCGTCGACTCTTCCATCGCAAAAATATTTTTATGAAGAAATTTGCTGGAATTTTATTCGCGATTTTATCTTTATCTTTTTCAGCATCGTTTGCCCAAGGTAAAGAATCCACCCTCTCTTATGATTTAAGTGGTGGCGTCGGCTCCTACAATGGAAACTCCTACACAGAAATCGACTTAGGCTTAAACTGGTACGTTCTAGATTGGTTGAACTGGCGCAATTCTGTGTTCACACAATTTGGATCAACTATAAATTCAATATATGGTTTTGACACAGCTCTGATGGCAGGAACTTCTTTCTACAGCTCTGGGGGCAGACTAGGTATTGAGCTTTTTGCGGGGCCTGGCTTGCGCTTTGCCAGTGAAGATTCCAATGGAGCCTTCGGGAAGGCGGGAGCTATTCTGGTCTTAGGTGGACTACGTATCGGTGGTGGTGCGCAAGTCACCCATTATTATAATACCAGAAAAGACAAAGATGCTTTCGAGCTTCCGCAAGATGAAGTTCAATATTTTATCATCTTATCCGGCGGAGGCACCTTCTAGGGAGCCTTTGAATGTGGAGTGGCAATCGACATGATTGCCCTGAGTCTAGTCCTGACCTTGATGGCACCTATCTTGCTTCAGAATTTATAGAAACTTATTCAACCAGGAGGCTTTCATGCTAAGGGCAGCAATCGCATTTTTTATTCTGGCTCTTGTTGCATTTGTACTTGGTGCCAACGGGATAGCAGGCATGTCCATGGAAATCGGTCGAACTCTATTGATCGTCTTCCTTGTGCTTGCAGTTATCAGCTTCGTCATTAACATGGTCGGTGGACGCAAAGGACATCGGTGAGACCCCCTAACAGGGACATTTTGTCTCACCCATGGGAATAATTCCCGGGACATTGTGTCCCGAAAAAAATAGGACCGGACTTTAAAGGATGAAAGCTGCATCTGCGAATGGATGTGTGAACAATGAAGCTCACACATCCATCATATTAGCGATTACCTGAGCTAAGAACTAGAATGTCAAATGCTGACCATCGGATTTAACATGAACAGTGTCTCCAGCTTTCACGTGACCCGAAATAATTTCTTTCGATAGTGGATTTAACAACTCTGTTTGTATCACACGCTTCAAAGGGCGAGCTCCGTAAATTGGATCGTATCCCTTCGTCGCCAAAAACTCTATGGCCTTTGTATCAAAATCAATTGAGATCTTTCTACCTTTCAATCGTTGCGCCACCAAATCCAACTGCACTTTCACGATGCCGGCAATTTGGCTTTGACCAAGAGAATTAAAGATCACCACTTCATCAATACGATTCAGGAACTCAGGACGGAAATGATCACGCAAAGCTTCTGTCACCGCCTTGTGTTTACTATCTTCCGACATGCTGGCGTCTAGGATCGATTGCGAACCTACGTTCGATGTCATGATCAACACAGTGTTTTTAAAATCCACCGTGCGACCTTGCCCATCGGTCAAACGACCATCATCAAGAACCTGGAGCAAAATGTTAAACACATCGGGATGAGCTTTTTCAACTTCATCTAAAAGCACTACACTGTATGGCCTGCGACGAACGGCTTCGGTCAATTGGCCGCCTTCTTCATAGCCCACGTATCCTGGAGGCGCTCCGACCAAGCGAGACACGGCGTGCTTTTCCATGTATTCACTCATGTCGATGCGAACCACAGCTTGTTCATCGTCAAACAAGAACTCTGCCAAAGCCTTGACCGTTTCGGTCTTACCGACACCCGTTGGTCCCAAGAACATAAACGTACCGATAGGACGGTTTGGATCCGAGATTTCTGCTCTAGCGCGACGAATGGCATCTGCCACCACGGTCAACGCGTGATCTTGACCGACAACACGTTTTTTCAATACGTCTTCCATGCTCAAAAGTTTTTGCGATTCGCTTTCGAGCATTTTGCTAACTGGAACACCTGTCCATTTCGCAACAACCTCCGCAATGTCTTCAGGACCGACTTCTTCTTTAAGCATGCGTCCCTCTGAAGCCGCGCCTTGATCCTTACTACGCTCCTCCATGGCTTTGAGTTTTTTCTCTGTGTCAGGTAAACGGCCATACTTTAACTCCGCCGCTTTACCTAAATCACCTTCACGTTCGGCTTTAGCAATTGCAACCTTCAGGTCTTCGATATCCGCTTTCAGCTTTTTGATTTGCGTGATGCCACCTTTTTCAAATTCCCATTGTTCGCGTAAAAGTTGATTCTTTGCAGACAATTCAGAAATTTGCTTATCAATCACAACGATGCGGTCTTTCGCGCCTTCCTCTTTTTCTTTCTTCAAGGCTTCTTTTTCAATACGAAGTTGCATCAATTCGCGTTCGATTTGATCGACTTCCTCTGGAACCGATCTGGTTTCAATTCCCAACTTGCTGGCAGCTTCGTCGACCAAGTCGATTGCCTTATCCGGCAAGAAACGATTCGTAATATAGCGACGTGAAAGTTTCACAGCCGCGACTAAAGCGCCGTCGGTAATGCGAATTCCATGATGAACTTCGTACTTTTCTTTTAAACCACGTAAGATCGTAATAGCATCTTCTTCGCTTGGCTCTTCCACCATAACGGTTTGGAAACGACGTTCAAGGGCCGCATCTTTTTCGATATATTTACGATACTCATCCAAAGTAGTCGCACCAATACAGCGAAGCTCCCCACGAGCCAAAGCTGGCTTCAAGAGCTGACCAGCATCCATGGCGCCCTCTGTTTTACCAGCACCCACCAAGGTATGAAGTTCGTCGATGAACAATATAATCTGACCTTCACTGGAAGTGACCTCTTTGATCACCGCTTTCAAACGATCTTCAAATTCTCCGCGGTATTTTGCACCCGCAATCAAAGCCCCCATATCCAAGGACATCAATTTTTTGCCAACCAAATTATCAGGCACGTCATGTTTTAAGATACGCAATGCCAAGCCTTCAGCAATCGCTGTTTTACCAACCCCTGGCTCCCCAATTAGAACCGGGTTGTTTTTTGTACGGCGAGACAGAACTTGAATTACGCGGCGAATTTCTTCGTCACGCCCAACCACGGGGTCTAATTTTCCCTCAGCCGCCAACGCTGTCAGGTCGCGAGCGTATTTTTTTAGAATTTCGTATTTATTTTCGGGATCATCATCCGTCACTTTTTGACTGCCGCGCATTTCTGTGAGGGCATTTTTAACGGCGTCAGGACGAATATTGAACTTTTTAAAGAAGGCTAACAATTCTGCATCGCCACCCTTCAGCATCGCCAAAAAGAAATGTTCGGTGGAAATGTAGGTGTCGCCCCATTCTTCCGCTTCAACCTCAGCGCCTTTGAAGATCTTCTCCAAACGCGGACTCGCGAATTGCTTTTGTCCTCCGCCAGTCACTTGAGGAAAGCGGTCAATTTTTTTACGTAGTTCACTCAAAAAGTCTGCTTGCGCCACATTCAATTTATCTAGCAAGCGAGGAATAATCCCTTCGCTCTGTTGAACAAGCTCAAAGAGGAGATGTTCAGGCTCAACAGATGGGTTCGCCTTGCGTTCAGCCAGCTTTGCTGCGGCCTGCATAGCCTCCTGGCTTTTTCGCGTCATTTTTTCAATATCGTTGCTCATAGCACCTCCATCTGAAATAAGAATGAGGTCTATTTTACTTTTGTCAACTCTAAGGGACTACAGAATGGCAGGAATCGTTAATCCGAAAGGCAAAGGCAAATCTCAGCGTCGATTGCAACCGTCAATCAAGAAGGAAGCCATCCACCCCCAGGACTATATGAAATACGAAACACGTTTTTCCTGTGAAGACTGTTCCCACTTTGATGGTGAACGCATTGTCTGCACCATTGGGTACAATCCCCAACACCATTTGAAGGCCGTTCAAGAGCACCAATACGAGCTGGCTGGCAACATGGCTTTTTGTCGGTTTATTGAAATCGATTAGTCATCGAGAACTGAAATTTCTCCTTCAAGATCCAACTATCGTCGCACGCGGAAAATTGACATCATCAAAGTCTGGCTTTTCGCAGTTTTTCCCTCTGAAAGTATTGTACTGTAATGAAGCAGGACAACCATTGGTCTTAGTTTCAAGATCTGTCCTTTGACTAGTATTGTCTAATTAAGACAAATCCCGCCTGACGTCCTGTCAAGAGAACCCACCAAATCCCGATCTTATTCACATCAAAGATTCACTCAGAAGGAGTCAAGAGAGATGGTCACTCTCTTGCTTAACACCGAAAGGAGGGCCTTCAAGGATGAAATAAAATTGAACAACAGATTGTTCATGCTGTGAGCTGGAACAAGTGGTTGAAAAACCTAAATGGAAGAACACAGCAAAGGTTCTTAAAAGTTAAAGGCCAATTGAAGCACAGACTCGGATGTCAGTGCCGGTCCCGCAGAGAGTAGGTTTCTGTGATGACCAAAAAAACAATCAAGGAGGGTTTTGAATATGAAAAATAAATTTTAACGGAGGAATTTAAAATGGGAATGAGAGTAACAACTAATATCGCTGCATTGAACGCTCAAAGAAACTTGGTTGGTTCACAAAGACAAATCAACGATTCTATGGCGAAACTATCTTCTGGTAGCCGTATCAATAAAGCTGCTGATGACGCTGCAGGTTTGGCGATCTCTGAAAGCTTCAAAGCTCAGATCCGCTCTGCTGCACAAGCTCAACGTAATGCGAACGATGGTATCTCAATGGTTCAAACTGCTGAGGGTGGCTTGAATGAAATTGGTAACATCGTAGTTCGTCTTCGTGAGTTGGGTATCCAAGCTGCTTCTGATACTGTTGGCGAAACAGAGCGTGGCATGTTGAATAAAGAGGTTGGTCAGTTGAAATCAGAAATTCAACGTATCGCTTCTGTTACAACATGGGGTACAACTAAATTGTTGGATGGTTCTTCACCTAACTTCGATTTCCAAGTTGGTATCCGTAACAATGCAGAAGAAGACCGTATCTCTTTCAAAGCTGGCGAAAACGTCGCTACTTTGGATGCTCTAGGTCTTAGCGGTTTGGACTTCTCTTCTAAGGAAGGTGCTCAAGAGGCTCTTGGTAAACTAGATGCTGCACAAACTTCAGTATCTGGTACTCGCGCAAACCTTGGTGCTCTTCAAAATCGTTTAACATCTACAGTTGATAACTTGGGTGTTGCACAAGAGAACATGTCTGCAGCTAACAGCCGCATCCGTGACACTGACGTTGCTCAAGCATCTTCTGAGATGACTCGTAACAACATCTTGTTGCAAGCTGGTACTTCAACATTGGCTCAAGCAAACCAATCTAACCAATTGGCTCTTAAATTGATCGGTTAATACCCGACTCAATGATTGAGTAAAAGTTCGATAGAAACTTTAAACCCGGTGAGTTCGCTCTCCGGGTTTTTTTATTTAGTGATCAGATATTTTCCACCAAATAACTCACACGCAAGTTTTTCGTTAAAAATGTATAACTTTTAAACCAATAATTTCAAACACTTACCTAAAGAGATCAATCCACCATGCCGAATAATTAAGCGCACCCAACGGAGGTCTAGTATGAAATATCAAAATATCGCCAAGGCAACGATTGCTTTATGCACTGTCTCTGCACTTGCAGCTTGCGGCAATGCTGGCTTATCTGCACAAAGCACAGTGGCGTGTGCAAATAGCAGCCAAGGATCTCGCGATAATTCAAGCGCCAGCACTCCCACACCGACCACACCTCCTGCAAATGCATATAAAGCATTGGACATGACTGGTTATGTTTCGGGCGGCCTTTTCGATCAAGCCTTCGCCGTCGATTTAGATAAAGTTAACGATGCCTTGATTATCGGACTTCCGATTCCTGCGGGGCCTTTCACCCAACTCAACGTCGACATTCCTCAATTGAAAGGTGCCAAAATAAAAACTTATGTGGATGCCAACGGCAAAGGCCAAGTGGCTATAAGTATTCCACTCCATTATGTGCTGCATGGAGTTAGCGGTATTTCACCCTCGGCTCTTCCAAATGGCAGCCCTTTGCCAGCGATGACGACCGGAGAAGCACCCTCCCTAGCCTTCAGTCTTAATAATAACTCGGAAAATAAAGTTCGTCTCTATATTGGGGTTGATGCGGTCGGCATGTTCATCGAAAGTTCCTACATCCCCAGCTACTTAGGCCTGACTCTTCCGATCAAAAATAAGGATAAGACAAAAATTTTGGGTTACTTCACAATTGTCCCAAAAGTGGGCACCTACAACGGCGGACTATTTGTTGCATTACCTATTCCTAATTCCATCGCAAAAATCATCGATGATCATCTCAGCGGAATTATCCACTAAAGCCAGACTTCCCTCTGTGATTTCGTTTTGATTTGCCTGCCCCCTTAAACCTCGCTAGTCTAAGGGGGTATTTTCATATTGAAACCAGGAAATTCAGGGAGCAAACCATGGCAACGAAAAAAGCAAAACCTGCTAAGAAAGCAGCTAAAAAGGTAACTAAAAAAGCAGCTAAACCAGCGAAAAAAGCAGCACCTAAAAAGGCCGCTAAGAAAGCTGCAAAGCCTGCGAAAAAAGCAGCTAAGCCTGCTAAAAAAGTAACTAAAAAAGCAGCGACTAAGAAGGCTGCTCCGAAAAAAGCCACGGCAAAAAAAGCAGCTCCTAAAAAAGCCGCTAAAAAGCCTGCTGCAAAAAAAGCTGCGAAGCCTGCGAAAAAGGCAAAAGTTGTCTCTGAAAAAGCTGAGGTTGTAAAACCGGCTCCTGTCATTGAAATCACTTCTGACTTCGATGACGAAGCAGAAATGGACAACATCGTAGATATCGAAGAAGAATCTGTTGAATCTGATGAGTGGGCTGATGAAGCTGAAGAGGCTGACGAATCAGAAGAAAGCGATGATGATTCTTTCGAAGATATGGAAGACGAAGAAGCTGAAGACAAGCCAAGCACAAGCTCTGACGAAGATGATGAAAATGAAGACGACGAAGACGATGAAGACTTCGGCGACGACGAAGGTTACTTCTAATCTTTAGTTGCACATTGCTAGCAAAAAAAGGGAGTCAACGACTCCCTTTTTTATTATCATCACTTCATGTACAAATATCTTTATCGACGTTTTCTTGAAGCCAACCCTCAGCAACTCCATTTTGCCTGCCACAGTCATCACTACTGGCCGGATGTTTCCCGAGAAGCTCACCTTCAATACTGGGATGACTCTGCAAAATATGTCGATGAAAAATGGGGTTACCTGGTTTCCCAAAAGATTCCTCACGCGCAAAAGCTTATCGCTGAAAATTTGAATCTTTCAAAACCAGAGCAAATCGTTTTTGCCCCGAACACTCATGAGTTTGTATTTCGCTTACTGAGTGCTTTGGATTGGACTAAAAAAGTTCGCATCCTG
>JBLMWG010000106.1:0-6651 GCA_050257115.1 Bacillota bacterium | reverse complement strand
ACATTACGAAAGGAATTTTAGTGGCAGTATAACCATGGAAGCGATCCCATTCATCAAGTGACAGGGAGTCTAAAACAAAAGGAAATTCCAATCCATAATTGGCAAGAATTTTCCATTCGTTGCCGTCTTTTTGAATTTGTTGAGCCACTAAAGGTTCATCAAAGGCTTCGATGATGACAGGGACTCCGCCGAATGTGCTGAGTAATGTGCCGCCTTGATGAAGCTTCAGGTTCTTGAGGATTTCTTGCCCGGCTTGAGGGTCTGAGATCCGCACTTCGCGGCTGACTGCAAACCCCTCTTCGTCAATTTGAACAAACTGATTCGGGATGGCCATTATTTGGCTTCTGATTTTGGCTCAGCTGCCGGAGTCGCTGTGGCTTCCGGAGTTGCTTCACCTTCAGTGTTCGGAGTTACTACAGAGCCTTCCGTGAAAACGACGATGTCATTTGTTGTTTTCACAGATTGCAAGGTCCATTTATCAACATTGGCTGCTTCAGAAGGTTCACGGTGAAGAATAGCTTCACCTTCAATCACCTGTTCCAAAGCTTCACCAGTCTCAGAAACATCAGTGAATTTATAAGAGAAAACGGCGCGAACCTTATTGTCGTTCAAGGATTCCGTCCAGAGACGTTGAATGTTCAAGTCTTTCGCGTGAGGCTTTTTAGTCGCCAAAGTGTTTTTGATAAGTTCAGCAAGTTTCGCCTGAATGCCGGAGTGCGTCTCGAAGCCGATAGCTTGTGAAGTGTGAACTGCGTTCCAAGTCCAAACTAATGCTGCGATGAAAACAATGAGACTTACAATTTTCTTCATTCCGGTTCCTTCCCAATGATATCTTCTAACATCCGAGCATGATATTTGATTTTTTTCAACACTCGTACAGAGAGAAGGTATCTCATGAACCAACAATGGCTGACAATATTAATGTCAAAGGGGATTGAGCTTGAACAGAACCTGCGCCAGCAGTTTCAGCACGCCAAAGAGGGGCTTAAGGCCCAACTCGAAGAGCGTGGTATTCGTCTGAGTGCCGCGGACCTGGCTGCTTTGCTGGAAGAGGTTTCTCCAAAAGCCTCCCATGCTGCCTTGAGTTATGCGCTTGATATTGTTCGTCCTTTTTCAGCAGGTATGGGGTTGAGGATTTCTCGCTTAGGCGATACTCAAGTGGAAATGGTAATTCCGGCTCGCACCCGTAACATGAATGATCTTAAACAAATGCACGAAGGTGCCATCGTGACTGCGGCTATCGAAGCGGCAAAGTTATTGTGGATTCGCCACGCTCCATTGGGGAATTTTGAAATCACTGTGGTGCGTGTTGAAAGTGAGTTTTTTAAAGTACAAAGTAGCGACTGTCGCATTCGCATGGAGCTCCCTGAAACAACTCGTGAGGTTGTTTTGGCTGAAGTCCGTGATAATCGTGAGTCTGAGTCTGATGCCGAATTGAATGTTTTCGACGAGCACGATCAGGCAGTAGGAACTGTGCATCTGAAATTAAAGTTTAAACACACTCCAGCTCTTGCGTCTGGAGATTAAAAGGTTCTATGGAAATTCTTGAAAGTCATATTGATACTGGTTCTGAAGATTTTAAAGCCAACCGCGATGCGATGTTGGATGTCGTGAAACAATGGCGCGAAAGAGTCGACTTGGTCAAACAAGGCGGCGGAGCCGATGCGACGAAAAAACATAAAGCTCGCGGCAAGATGACAGCGCGTGAACGCATTGAAGCTCTGGTTGATGGCGGCACAGCATTTTTGGAGTTCTCGACCTTGGCCGCTTGGGATATGTATGAAGGTTCAGCGCCTGGTGCGGGTGTTGTGACCGGCATCGGTGTGATTCACAACACAGAATGCGTGATCGTTGCCAATGATGCGACCGTCAAGGGTGGAACATACTTCCCGATGACTGTGAAAAAACATTTGCGTGCGCAAGAGATCGCTTTTGAAAATGGCTTGCCATGTATTTACCTGGTGGACTCTGGTGGTGCGTTTTTGCCGATGCAAGCAGATGTGTTCCCCGATCGCGATCACTTTGGAAGAATTTTTTATAATCAAGCTCGTATGTCGGCGGCAGGTATTCCGCAAATCGCGGTGGTGATGGGTTCTTGTACAGCTGGGGGCGCTTATGTTCCAGCGATGAGTGATGAAACTGTGATCGTGAAAGAAAATGGAACGATCTTCTTGGGTGGCCCTCCATTGGTGAAGGCCGCAACGGGTGAAGTTGTTGATGCGCAAGAACTGGGGGGCGCTCAAGTTCACTGTGAAAACTCAGGTGTCACTGATCACTTTGCGGAAGATGATCAACATGCGGTGGAAATCACGCGCTCTATCGTGGCTCACTTAAACCACAAAAAAGCTGTGAAGATGAATATCTTGCCCGTGGAAGAGCCGCTGTTTGAGTCCAAAGAAATCTATGGCGTGATTCCCAAAGATAGTCGCGTTCCATTTGACGTGCGCGAAGTGATTGCGCGTTTAGTTGATGGTTCTCGTTTTCATGAATTCAAAGCTCTTTATGGAAAAACTTTAGTGACTGGCTTTGCTCATATCTGGGGTATGCCTGTGGGGATCATCGCGAATAATGGTGTGCTTTTCAGTGAAAGCGCTCAAAAGGCCGCTCACTTCATTGAGCTTTGCGAACAGCGTGAAGTTCCATTGATCTTCTTGCAAAACATTACAGGCTTCATGGTCGGTAAGAAATACGAAAATGAAGGGATCGCAAAACACGGTGCAAAGATGGTGATGGCAGTTTCCAATGCCCATGTCCCTAAATTTACTGTTGTCATTGGTGGCTCTTATGGGGCTGGTAACTACGGAATGTGTGGGCGCGCTTATCAACCACGTCAGTTGTGGATGTGGCCAAATGCAAAGATCAGCGTGATGGGTGGAGAGCAGGCAGCCAACGTTCTTTTGACAGTCAAAATGGATCAAATGGCCGCTAAGGGGCAACAAATGTCCGCTGCTGAACAAGCTGAGTTTAAACGCCCAACTCTTGAGAAGTATGATCATGAAAGCTCAGCGTATTACTCGAGCGCGCGTTTGTGGGACGATGGCATCATTGATCCGGCAGACACTCGTCGTGTATTGGCGTTGGGAATTGCAGCGAGTTTAAATAAATCTTGGGGCGAGAAGTCTCAAGGTGTATTCCGAATGTAGACTGGCTTACACTCTGACGTTGTGTCGGAGTAAGGATAAATATGAAATTCGTTGTTATCACGGAAATGAACCATGTGGCCTATGTGAAGTTGAATAGGCCCGATGTGCGTAATGCCTTCAACCCTGAGATGATCGCTGAGATCACACAAGCCTTCCATGATTTGAATGCTCGTAAAGACTTGCGTGCTGTGGTTTTGCAAGGTGAAGGCAAAACCTTCTGTGCTGGTGCCGATTTGAATTGGATGCGCGAGATGGTGAATTTTTCATTTATTCAAAATCGTGAAGACTCTTTGAAGTTATTTGGCATGTTCGAGGCCATTGCGAAATGCACTTTGCCGGTTATTGGCTTGGTTCACGGTGCAGCCTTTGGTGGGGCCCTGGGATTGATTGCAGCTTGCGATGAAGTGATTGCTGAAGAAGGCACACAATTTTGCTTCAGTGAAGTGAAATTGGGAATTGCACCCGCGGTCATCAGCTCCTTTGTGCAGCGTAAAACCGTTCCTGGTAAGGTCCGCCCGCTAATGCTTTCTGGAGTGGTTTTTAATGCGCATACAGCTCAACAAGCAGGTCTTGTGACAGATATGGTTGCTGTTGGTGAAGGTCACAATGCGATTCAAAAAGTGATTCAGAATTATATGCAATGTGGTCCGGAAGCGGTTCGTGAAACTAAAAAGTTGCTCAACGACATTGGTAATATGACCTGGGAACAACAACGTGATCGCACGACCAACCTAATTGCTGAACGTCGGGCCAGTGCGGAAGGACAGGAGGGGCTTAAATCCTTCTTGGAAAAACGCGATCCCTCATGGCGAACGTAGCAATCCTTTGGATTTTGGGAGCGATCTTTTCCGTTCAGGGGGGAGCCGCTCTTGCTAAACAGCTTTTTCCGGTTTTGGGAGCTGATGGCGCCACTTTTTTTCGAGTTTGGTTTTCTGCGCTTGTGTTGTTCGCGATCTGGCGGCCTTGGCGCCATCGTCTTTCTCTGAAGACCTTTCGATATGTCGCAGTTTATGGATTGTCATTGGGATTGATGAACTGGATGTTTTATCAAGCTTTGGCGCGAATTCCTTTGGGTATCGCGGTGGCAGTGGAGTTTACGGGCCCGTTGGGTATTGCGATTCTTTCCTCCAGAAAAGGTTTAGATTATCTATGGGCGCTGTTGGCTGGGGTGGGGATTGCGATGATTTTGCCCCGCTCAGATTTTTCTGGAAACATTGATGCAGTCGGTGTGCTTTTTGCTCTGGCGGCAGGTGTTTGTTGGGCTATTTACATAATAGTTGCGAAAAAGTTGGGGAGCTATATTGCCGGAGGTCGTGCAACGGCCTGGGGAATGATGGCCGCAGCTATTTCGATCACGCCGATGACTTTGCATGCGGTTCCTTGGGCGACTTTGAACGTGAAAACCGTCTTGATTGCAATCGCTGTCGCGATCCTTTCGAGTTCTTTGCCGTACTCTTTAGAGATGAAAGCGCTAAGGCATGTGCCGTCGAAAACCTTCGGAATCTTAATGAGCTTGGAGCCCGCAGCGGCGGCTCTTTTTGGATTGGCGTTTTTAAGTGAACAGCTGACTCTGATACAATGGATGGCTGTTGCTTGTGTGATGGTGGCATCCTTAGGAACCACGCTTTCTCATAGTCAAAAGGACCTTCAATGATCGATCCACGGAGCGCCTTTTCGTTGCCTTCCCTCTAAATCAAGATTATAGGTAAAAGCTCAATAATTTGGAGCTTTTGCACCATGGCTAAATTGACTACAAAATTCACTCGAATTGCAATCGCCAACCGCGGTGAGGTTGCCGTTCGTATCATTAAAGCTTGCGAGGAATTGGGTATCGAAACCGTTCTTTTGCATTCCGAAGCTGACATTCAATCTCGCGCTTACAGAATGGCGACAAAGACAATCTGCATTGGGCCAGCTCCAACAGCAGAAAGTTATTTGAATATTAAAGCCAATATCGACGGTGCTTTGGCTGGCGGAGCACAAGCTATTCATCCGGGTTTTGGTTTTCTGTCGGAAAATGCTGATTTCGCAGAAGCGGTGGAAAAGGCCGGTCTGACTTTCATTGGACCTTCCGCAGATTCCATTCGCTCTTTAGGTGATAAAGTTCACTGCAAAGAGCTGGCGAAAAAAGCGGGCCTTCCTTTGGTGCCTGGCTACCAAGGTGAAGACCAATCCGTTGCAAATCTCATCAAAGAAGCAGAGCGCATCGGGTATCCTGTGATTGTAAAAGCTGCTGCTGGCGGTGGCGGTCGCGGTATGAAGCTTATCACAAATTCTGAAGACGCAGAGGAGTTGATTGAATCAGCTCAGCGTGAAGCACAATCTGCTTTTGGTTCACCAAAAGTATTTTTGGAAAAATATTTGGACCGCGCAAAGCACATTGAGTTCCAAGTATTTGGTGATAGCTCGGGGCATGTGGTTCATTTCTTTGACCGAGAATGCTCTGTACAACGTCGTCACCAAAAAATTATTGAAGAAGCGACATCTCCTTCCTTGAATGACGATCTTCGTCGTCGTATGGGTGAAGCGGCTTGTGCAATTGCCTCTTTGGGTAAATACAAAGGTGCAGGAACGGTTGAGTTCCTTTTGCAAGATGGAGAATTTTACCTTCTTGAAGTGAACACGCGTTTGCAAGTGGAGCACCCTGTGACTGAGGAAGTTATGGGAATTGACTTGGTGAAAATGCAAATCCTTACCGCTCAAGGTGAATTTCTGCATGACTCAAAAAATATTCGCATTGCCAGCGGCCATTCGATTGAATGTCGCATCTACGCAGAAAATCCTTATATGGGCGGAGTGCCTTCAACAGGTTTGTTGGGGCATGTAGCGTGGCCAGAAGGCCCGGGTCGTCGTTATGAATATGGTTTTGATGAGGGCGACACAATCACTCCTTATTACGATCCAATGATTGCGAAAGTAATCGTTTGGGATGAGAGTCGTCCGCGTGCGATTCAAAAAATGATCCGCGTGCTGAAAGACTCCGTGGTGTTTGGTGTTCATACCAACATTCCATACTTGATCGAAATTCTTTCACATAAAGAATTTGTGATGGGTACAATGACAACTCGTTTTATCGAGACATACTTTGCTGATGCTTTGAAAGAACCAGAGCTGACAGAAGAAGAAAAGAAGATTGCCGCAGAAGCCTTGTTGCAAACTCGCGGTGTTGCTTCCGCTCACTCAGGTGGATTCGCTGTCGCGAAATCACCATGGACATCTTTCTGGAGAGGTATCTAATGGGTGGTAAAATGCGAATCAACGAAGTTGATTACACAGTAAGAATCGACGGTGTCGACCACAAGGTGCAAGCACAACTCATGAAGGGGACTTTGTGGGTTCATGCCAATGGCAGAACTTTTACCATGGATGCGGGAACAGGACGTAAGTCTCGTAAAAGAGCCGGTGCTGGAGGCTCTTCTGATACAGTAGCTGCTCCAATGCCAGGTAAAGT
Source organism: Bacillota bacterium (assembly GCA_050257115.1). GTDB lineage: Bacteria > Bdellovibrionota > Bdellovibrionia > Bdellovibrionales > Bdellovibrionaceae > Bdellovibrio. Next base: position 57 of record JBLMWG010000106.1, on the reverse strand, counting down.
AACGAAAATATTGGTACAACCTGGAACTGATGTAAAAGCTGGGCAAGCGGTTCTAGT
>JBLMWG010000105.1:0-27974 GCA_050257115.1 Bacillota bacterium | reverse complement strand
ACGTCTCAACGTCTTCGCAACGAAAGACAACACAAAATGAACGACTCTCAATTGAAGCTTGAACAAGCTAAGATGAAAGAGCAGTACTTGATCGATTCTATCCGTGAACGTTACATGTTGAACCTTCCGGACGTTATCGAGAAATACATCAATAAAGAAGGCGACTTCTTAGAGGCTGATGCTCAACTGAAAGATCTTCGCGAGAAATTGGCGAAAATCGGTGAAGTGAACTTGTCAGCGATTGAAGAGTACGAAGAGACAGCTCAACGTTATGAGTTCTTGACGAAACAACACGCAGATTTGACTGAAGCTAAAGAGCAACTTCGTAAAGTTATCGATCGTATCAACAGAATCTGCTCAAAACGTTTCAAAGAGACGTTTGACCTAGTTAATGAACGTTTCACTCGCGTATTCCCAGTGCTATTCGGCGGTGGTGAAGCGTGGTTGGAAATGGTTGAAGAAACTGAAAAGAACGAAGCCGGTATCGAAATCATCGCTCGCCCTCCAGGTAAAAAGACTCAAAACGTGTCTTTGATGTCCGGTGGTGAGAAAGCGTTGACGGCGGTTGCGCTTGTCTTCTCGATTTTCTTGGTGAAACCATCACCATACTGTTTGCTGGATGAGGTTGACGCTCCACTTGATGACGCCAACGTATTCCGTTTCAACGACTTGGTTCGCGAAATGGCAAAACGTTCGCAAATCATCGTTGTGACTCATAACAAACACACGATGGAAGTGGCGAAGAAACTTTACGGCGTCACTATGCAAGAGCGTGGTGTATCGACGATGGTTTCTGTATCTCTTCAAGACATCAAATAGTTCTGAAATAGATCCAAAAAATGAAAACCCCAGGTGCAAAACATCTGGGGTTTTGTTTTTTGGAGGTACGCCGTACCTATTTGACACGCGTTGCGTTGTAGGGAGCAAAAAGTCCAGTGGGTTTTGTTACTTCATTTCGATGGCGTTGATGAACTTTGCTTTGCAGATGAACTTCGTCGCGGTGCCAGCGGTTTTTCGTTCGCGGAGGATCTCCGGCACGAATGACTGATCGTTCGAAGTCGCAAGAGTTATTGTGGTTTGATTTTTTTTACTTGTGCCAGTTGTTAGCGAGGCAGTGACTGTTACTTCGGCACCGTGGCTTTTTGCTGTCACCGAATTCACAGACTCGATTTCCTCAAGGATGTTTTCAAAAAGATCAGACTCAAGTTTTTCTAAAGTTCCCTTTTTATCTTGGTAACACTCGTATTCGACATATTCATTTTTGATCAGGTTTAATATTTTATCGAAACTCTTTTGGGCTTCGTCTTCCGTTAAAACCATTTCTTTTGTTGGTTGTGCTGAAGGCATTGCCGTTTGAGTTTCTGTGACCGCTTGATAAAAGGCGAATTTTTTAAGATTGTATTGAATCCACTCCGCTTGAGCTGTTGTTGATTCATATACATTTCGGACTAAGCAATCAGCCGAAGATATTCTTGAAAGGATCCCAAATTGTTTTCGTGTGCCATCGGACGTCTTTACTAGAGCAGGTCCTCCGGAATCGCCAAGACAACCATGGGATTTGCTATTTGGACTTAAAATAATGGTGGTGTTCACGGCATCTTCGTAGGTCGCAGTGCCATAGTTTAAAACTGTATGAAAATCTTTGCCAGGGTTGCGAACGCCATCAGTGACAGGATCTGTTTCAGTTATAGCGTGTCCGGCCATGAGGATGTCAGCCTTTGCGTAAGAACTTGTGCCGTTATAGAGCTGAGTGATTTCAACGAAGGATGGTAAGTCGGATTTTAAAAAAACCAATGCCACATCATTATCACCATAGGTCAAAATATCTAACGGGGATTCATAAGCTTCGTGGCGAATGGCTGCTTTCGCTTGTCCCACTTTTTCAACCTTAGAAGTGGATGAATTGATCCAAGAAGCAGATATCTTCTGGGTATCAAAGGTCACGCAGTGTGCAGCCGTCAGAATAATTCGTTTACTCAAAGCTGTAGCTGTACAAGTCCAAGCCTCTCCGTCTGCCGCAGTTACTTGAAGAAGAAGTACCTGTTTAGAAAGACTGTTGTTCGCTTCGACCGGCATGCCATTGACGATGGGAGTGGCCTTGGAAACATCAAGCTGCTGTTCCGGATTTTGCCCTATAGAGCATGCCGACAGCACGGAAGCTAGTAATCCAAATGTTAGATATTTTTTTATCATCATCGGCCTCTCCGACAGAAGAGGGTAGCAAGATAGAAGCCATCTTTGGAGGGATATAGCTAGGGGAGTTTGTATAGAAAACAGGCACCTGCCAAAAAACTGCCGAATTAGGTCACCGTAGATTGTATTCTCTTCGCTGAGTGATTCGGAGGGGGAGGGTACTGGTTATTTTGGAATCTCTAGAACTTCGATTTCAACTTTGTCAGTGCCTTTTTTGATCATTCCAAGTTGTTGTGCCGCTGCCTGCGAGACGTCGATGATTCTGCCTTTGGAAAAAGGGCCACGATCATTAATTCTCACAACAACAGATTTTCCACTGCTAAGGCTTGTGACTTTTACTTTTGAGTTCATCGGTAAGGTTCTATGAGCTCCTGTCATTTGCTGTAAATCAAAAACTTCACCACTTGCGGTCTTGTGACCGTCGTGATTGGGACCATACCAGGAGGCACGCCCTCTCTGAGTAGATCCTTTTTTTAGAGTGTGAGCGCAGCTTGGTAAACTCAACGCTAGGATCAGAAATAGTGTGATTTCATTTGCGAGCATTTTCATACAATCAGCTTATCGGAATAAATATTTGCGGCCTTAAAGATGTCATTTACGACTATGCTGTTTGGAGAGGGGATTCTTACTTTTGTCTATGATTCGTTGTATATTTGCAATGAGGTCATTTAGGTTCTTGGAGTAAATCAACGAAGCGTCTTTTATTTTCTTTTCAAGTCCAGCGAAATAAGCCAGGCTTGATTTAAAGGTAGGACTTGTTATGCAGATCTTTGCCGTCTCAGGTAGTCTTCGTGCTGAATCCACAAACACTCTGGTGTTAAAAGCTGTAGCGGAATTAATTGCCGATAGCTCTATTCATTTTTATCAATATGGAGACCTCGGATTGCTGCCACATTTTAATCCAGACTTGGATAATGAACATCCTCCCGAGATGGTGGTGCAGCTTCGTAGTGCATTGAAATTATCAGACGCACTGTTGGTGTGCAGTCCGGAGTATATTCATGGAATACCTGGTTCTTTAAAGAATGCTTTTGACTGGCTAGCAAGTAGTGGAGAACTTGATGGAATGCCTGTCGGAATTATCAACGCGACACCAAGTCATGATGGTGCAACTTTCGCTCAGCAAGCGTTGCAGGAAGTTTTAACAGTCTTATCCAACAATATTGTCCCAGAAGCTGTCATCCGCATTGGCGCAGTAAAAACGAAAATCGATCCTCACGGAAAAATCACAGATCCGGAGCTGACAAAGAAATTAAGAACTGCATTGCAGTCGCTGACAGAGGCAAAGTTTCTGAGATCGTGCTAAATTAACGTGGTGCGTGTCAAATAGGTACGGCGTACCTCCGTACGGCGTACCTCCGTACCTACGGGGATCTACTTCACGTATTCGATCAGTGTATCGTCGGGGAAACGGACTTTTTTTAGATTTTGATAAGAGTCTTCAGCGTGACGGTATCCTAGGGCGACGGTGGCCACGGACTTCCATCCGGAACCTTCAAGGCCTAAAATTTTGTCGTAGTCTGAAGCACTGAAGCCTTCCATGGGAGTTGCATCAATTTTGAGAAGGGCCGCAGTCTCTAGCAAAAATCCCATAGCGATATAAGCTTGGCGTTGAGACCAAACTCTGATTTTCTCTTCAGGGGCTTTGACCAGATTATTTATAAGTAAGTCTTTATACCCCTGCAGGGACTCTGGTGGGGCGTTGCGAACTGCGGCCATACGATCCATAAACTTATTTATGTAGCCTTCATCAATTTTTTCTTTGTAAAGAAAGACCACATAGTGGCTGGCATCCGTCACTTGGGTTTGATTCCAAGAAACAGGTTTCAGTTGTTCGCGAATTTTTGGATTTTCAATGACCAAAAATTTCCAAGGCTGAACTCCGTAGGAAGAAGGAGCCATTTTTAAAGACTCCATCAGAGTCTTCCAGTCTTGGTCTGAAATTTTTTTGGAAGGATCGAATTTTTTGGTCGCGTAACGCCACTCTAGCGCCTCTTGGATCTTTGCATGATTCATCGGGTAAACTCCTTTAATGTAACTATTATGAGCACATAATAACCTTTCCGGGGTTAAATGCAACTGTAAAAAGCACATTTAAGGAAAACTCATTAGTTTTGAGGTCAATGTCCTTAAGATTGTTTCTTTTTGTGGCATCGGGTATACTGGCATCATGTTAGATCAAAGGTTTGCCGTTTCAGTCCATATTATGACCGTGCTGAGCTACCATAAAGGGGAGCTAATGACGTCAGAGACGTTGGCAGCAGGTATTCGCACCAACCCAACGGTTGTACGTCGCTTAATCGCAAAGCTGTCGGAGGCCGGTTTGGTTGAAAGCTTTAAAGGTAAGACCGGTGGTGTTCGCTTGAATGAGAAGCGCAAAGACATCAGTCTTAAGGATATCTATATGGCAGTCTCAGGGAAGCCTCTTTTGAATACCCCTGATAAGGAACCCCATAAAAGCTGTTTAGTCAGCTGTGCGATGAAGAAGATTCTTTGTGATATTTCTTCCGGCCTTGAGACTCACTCAATGTCATACCTTTCTAAAATTAAATTGTCTGATCTAACGTCCAAGGTCTAGGTCGCCATGTCTGTGGTGGATCAAAAGCTTCAGAAGGAAACCATTGAGAAACTTCACAATGAAGCCTGTGAAAAGGGTGAAATGACTTATCAAGACCCTTTTACCGATTATGTCGTTTTTACGAAACTTTCCCATTTGCAACGAGGTTATTGTTGTCAGTCGGGGTGTCGTCATTGTCCCTGGAAAAAGATTGATCAGAAAACATCGAAATAAATATCTCCAAAGTAAAAGTGAACAAAAGTTTTACGCTTTTAACTAAACAAAAATAATACCAGTCTAATGTTGAATCAAACCCTACCGATAAGATGTTGATATCTTAAGTATATGTTGGGGTGCGTTTGTTATGGCGTTTAACTACGAAAAAAACAAAAAGCATAGTAGCCAGGACAGCTTTTGGACATCCTATTCGGATTTGTTCTTAGGCTTGAGCACTATCTTTCTACTGTTGTATGTCGTCTCCAGTTTAAGAACCGGAACGGATGCTCTTCGTAATCAGATCGAAAATCAAAAGCTTTCGATGCAGGTTGAAGAGCTTCAGCACCAACTTAAAATGTACGAGTCGGTGAAAAACGACTATTTGCAAAATCAAGCGTCTAAAGATGAGACCCAGGAATATCAAGAGCTGATGGATAAGCTCACGCTTTTACAAGAAGACACAAAAAATGAAAAGGATCGCCTTGTAAAGGAAGCCCTGGAAAACGACAAGAAAGTAAAAGCTCTTAATAAATACCAGCAAATGGTACGTAACGTTTTGAATGCCAACAAGATGGCCAAGGCGAAAATCATCAATCGTGATGATTTAATTAAAGACCAAGATCAAGAGATCGCGGTTCAAGAAGGCGAAATCAAGGATCTGCAACAAGATATCAATCAGAAAAAGCAGTTGATTGCCAAGGGCGAAGAAGAGATTGCGCAAACTCGCGATACGCTTCAAAAGCGTTTGAGCGAGCTTCGCAAAGCTTACAAAACGAATAAGATCAATAAAGCAAATTTTAACGCAAAAATGGCAGCAATGAATAAGGCAGCGCAAGAGAAAGTGAATGCGTTGGCTAGTACGAACGCAAAATATCAAGAGCAGTTGCAGGAAGCAAATGCCCAGTTAGGCCAAACACAAAGCGATTTGATGAAAACCCAAGGTTTATTGGCTAAGAAAGAAGGCGAAGCTCGCGGATTGCAAGGTCAGTTGGGCGAAGCTCAAGGACAGCTGGGAGCAGTCAAAGGACAATTGGCGGCAACGTCTGGTAAGTTAGCGGAGACCGAAGGCGAGCTGAATGCTGCAAAAGGAAAAGTTGGACATCTTCAAGGTCAGTTGGGTGAAGCCCAAGGAAAACTTGGTGACATTAAAGGCCGCTTGAGTGCGACCGAAAGTCAGTTGGCGCAAGCTCGTGCCGAAATCGAAGCGCGAAAATCTGTTGCCGGAGAAATTCAAAAAGGTTTTGCGAAAGCCGGGATCAAAGCTGATATCGACTTGCAAACAGGAGATGTCGTATTGGATTTCGGTCAAACCTACTTTGATTCGGATTCAGACCGATTAAAGGGTGAAATGAAAGGTGTGCTGGAAAAAGCAATGCCGATCTATTCAAAGTCATTATTCGGTAATCCAAAAATCTCTGGAAAAATCTCTGCCGTTGAAATTGTCGGCTTCGCATCGCCAACTTATCAAGGACGCTTTGTAGATCCGCACAGTAACAAAGTCGAAGATAAGAAGGCACTCAAGTACAACATGGATCTGAGTTATCGCCGTGCGAATTCTATTTTTAGTTATATGCTCGATGAACAGAACATGAAATTTGAACATCAAAGAGAGCTGCTTTCTTTGATGAAGGTTTCTGGGCGAAGCTTTCTAGAGGTTATGAAAGTGCAAAACCGGAATGTCGCGACAGCGGCAGAGTTTTGTAAGTATAACGACTGCAAGAAAGCGCAGCGGGTAATTATTCGTTTTAGCATGGATCAAAAGAAATAAAAGGGGTGGGTTGTGACAAAGCAGGCTTTTGCTGAATATTTTATTCTGGCGTTACCTTATGTGATGGCTGGAGCTTTTGCTGCCGGACTTTTCTTCCGTGCAGTCATTTACTTCACGGTTCGCCGCCATGAGTGGTTTGCGAAAGAGTTTGAAAAACGTGTGAATCGCTATATGGAAGCCGAAGTTCCAGGCAAAGTGAAGGATGTGTCCTTTTATGTTCTTTCCAAACGCATCTTGGAAAGAACCTATTATGAAATCTTTGAGGTTCGTGATCGCATGAAACGTCGTAAGCCTGACTCAGTGATGTCTGTGAGTGACCGGATCTTTCTAATCCGCCAAGGTTGTGCCTGGTTGGTGAAAGATATTTTAAAACAATTGAAGTTTCTGAAGTGGACAGAGGAAACTCCGAAACTTTTAAATATTACAAAAGCAACGTTTCAACACAATCCATGTTTTAACCGAGTATTTGGTATATTCCCGATGGAAGGCTTGAACGAACTCATCAGTATTTTGCCAGGTCTTTTTGTTGTCGCCGGTATTTTGGGAACCTTCGTCGGTATTGCCGGAGGTTTGCAACAGCTAGGAACAATGAATTTGCAGGACGTGGAGAATACGAAAAACATCATGGATAAATTTCTCCATGAGATCTCCTTTGCTATGGGAACTTCCATTGCCGGGATTGTGTTCTCATTAGCTTCTCACATCACCAACGTGCTGTTGAATCCGGAAAGGTGTTATGTGTCCATGGTAGATCGTTTTGAGAGTGCCTTGGATCAGCTTTGGTATCGCAGTGACAATAATAGTTTCCCAGATCACGAACGCCCTTTTGACGAGCATCGTGATGCCATCGAAGCCTTGGCTGAAGACGCTCTAAATAAAGAAATTGGCAAAACTGCGACGATTGTCAGAGGAGCTTAGTTTGAGTCGCTTCACGGTCACGATTCATAGGAAGGATAATGCTCTCACTCAAGAAGTGAGTAAGGATTCCTTTACTATTGGACGATCTTTGGACTGTGACTTGTCTTTGAATGATACCCATGTGAGTCGGGTTCATTTGGTCGTAAGTCGTCGTTGGAATCAGATTTGGATCGAAGATAAAAATTCCTCCAATGGTACATTTGTCAATGGTGCGAAAATCGTCCAGGGGACTCCGGTGAATGTGGTCCCTGCAGATCGAATTCAACTAGGGCGTTCGGACTTTATTTTAGTTATTGATTTAGAAACAGATGAGATGCCGGAATCAGAGCCGGTCGGGAGTTCTCCCCTTGCAGATGAAGGCTCGAGAAAGCCAGTGATACCGGCGGAGCCGGTGGTCGCCGCCATTCCCGCGGCAGCTCCGGAACCCAATCACGAAAACACGATTTTTATGCCGCCTCCAAACATGGCGCCGTTTCAAGCAGAAAAAATTCTGCATGAGGCAAAGCGCCAGGCTGCCCAAATTGTTTTGGAGGGCGAGACCCAGGCTGAAAAGCGGACCCAGGTTATCTATCAGAAAGCTCGTGATGCTCAGGCACAAGCCGAGATATTTTATCAAACCCGTATTGCTGAGGCCCACAAGGAGGCCGATGCCATATTGGCGGACTTTCAGCGGCAGGGACATGAACTTTTGCATGATGCAAGAAATATGGCCCAGGAACTTCGTGAAGAAGTTGATGTGTACGTTCAGACCTTGCGCGAAAAAGCCAAACGTGATGTTGAAGAACTTATTGCAGAAGGCACCCTAAAAGCTGAGAAAATGAAAACTGAAGCTTTAGAGACCGCTCGCTCTTTAGGACAGGCCGAAAATGAAAATAAATTGCGTCTTGCAAGTGAAGAGGCTGAACGCATTATTGATTTCGCAAAAAAAGAAGCCAAACAGATTCAGGACCAATTGCAAGACGATAAAGCGGAGTTGGCGCAAGTCGCCAGTGCTCTCGAGCAAAGTCGGCAGGAACGGTCTGAAATCGAGAAGCAAGTCGATTCACTGCGTGCCGAAGCGGAACAAAAGAAGCATTCACATACTGAAGAGCTTAACAGTTTGAAAAAGTCCGTCGAGAGCGAATTGGCACAGCTTAGCAGTATTAAATCTGCACTCGAAGACACGAGCGCTAAGAACAAAGAAGTCGATGAGCAACTTAAGAAGTTGCAGGACAAACATGCTCATCTCTCGATGGATGTTAAAGATCTAGAATTAAAAAAAGAGCATCTGTTGAAAGAATATGAAGCACAGAAGATCTTGTTTAATGAAAAACTCGAAAAAGAAAAATCGCAAATGGTGAAATCGGAAGAACAGCGCCTTGAAGAAATGCGCTTAGAGTCTTCCAAACGTCTTCAGAAGTTGGAACAAGATCTTTTAGAAGATGTCATGGCTAAAAAGTTGGACATGGTTAAAGATATTCACAATCAGATTGAACGTGAAGTCGTGAAGGTGATGGAACTTTCACAGTGGAATAAAATTTCCGCTGGGGTGTTGGTGCAAATCAAAGAAGCTGTTGAGGGACGCGTGGCAAATATGTCGCAGTCTTCAGCTACAAGTGTTGCTCCAGAAAAATTGGTTAAGAAGCGTCAATTAGAAAAGATGCGCTGGGCGGCCTCTGGTTTAGTCTTGGGTGGTTTGTTATACTTTAGCTCTCAAGTGGTTATTGAAAAGATTCGTAGTGACGGTAATCCGCTGCAAACGCGAGCTATCAGTGAAGCAAAGGAACGTCAGGAAGACTTAGAACGTCGACGTTTTAATCCAACACAGGCCGACGAGGTCAAAGACACCTACACGGACTCTGTCATTTATACGCGAAACTATGCGGATATTTATCTGGAACAGGAATTCCAGCGACGTCTTTATAAGGCAAGTGCTCACTACTTACTTAAAACATGGCGCATCGATGAAGAAAAGTCTTTGCAGGTTTTGTCTGCAGCGAATGCTTTAGTCAAAGAGCTTCAGGATAGAAAGTCGAAGATTCATCCCGATTACATTAAAGAAGGGATTGAAAAAATGCGTCTGCTTGAAAATCAAACCTTGGCACGGATGAAAGATATCCTAGGCTCTGAGGTTCGGTTGGAATCTTTCCGTCGTTTTGAAGAGAAATTCTATCGTGAAGAGGTCGATCGTCGCCGAATGGCGCAGCACTAGGCTGCGCGATCAGACGAAATTTTATGATCCCCCAGGACAATTTTATTCAAGAGGAACACTTCTTGTTCTACTTGGGTTGCCTGCCCTTGAATTTCTGTCGAGGTCGAAGCGATTTGTTCCGCAGACGCTGCGTTACTTTGTGAGGATTGATCTAGATCATTCATTGCTCGATTGATTTGAGTCAAACCAGTTGCCTGTTGAGTGCTCGCTTCCGCAATTTCATTGTTGATATCAGAAACCTTACGAACGGAGGTTACAATCTCTGTCAAGACGGCTCCAGATTGGTCAGCAATGGACGTTCCGACATCAATTTTATTTACACTGTCTTTAATTAGAGTTGAAATATCTTTGGCAGCAGAAGCGGATCGAGCAGCTAAGCTTCTGACAGCTTCAGCCACAACGGCAAAACCTTTTCCTTGCTCACCGGCACGAGCAGCCTCAACGGCGGCATTCAGAGCTAAGAGATTTGTCTGGAAGGCGATATCGTCAATCACATTAATAATCTCCTCGATTTTCTTTGAGGATTGAGAGATCTCTTTCATTGAGGCGATTAACTTTTGAATTTCTTTTTCACCTTTCTCAGCTGCTTGATAGGATGTCTGGGAAAGTTTAGCGGCCTGGCGGGCATTGTCTGAGTTCATGGTAACCATAGAACTCATCTCTTCAAGAGATGCGACAGTTTCTTCCAGCGATGCGGCCGAAGAAGTGGAGGATTGTGAAAGGGCCACTCCCGCGGACGAAAGATGTTCAATAGACTCGCGTACGTTTTGTCCTGCCTTTTGCAAGTCTTCAGAAACAGACGAAATCTTACGGACGATATTTTCGGAAATCAGGAAGGTGATGACGAATAATAAGATGCTAGAAATAGCAGAACTCCAAATATTCATTCTTTTGAGTTCTGAGTGTGCCGCAACGGTGTCCACACTCTCTTCTTGAGCTAGTTTATTATAAAAGAGATTCACCTTTTCACAATAAGCGCTGATTTTCATTCCCAGTTCTAAATAGCGATGATCCATCAGCTCAGTGGCTGCTTTAAGGTCTGCTGGTGTTCCGCTCTTAATATGGTCGACGATCTTATAGAAGGTCGCCTTATATTCGGGAAGTAAAGCTTTGATCTGAGGATATTCTTTTTCTTCGAATTCATTCTGCGGTGTTTTTTCATAGTCTTTGAATGCATTTTCCAAAAGTTTAAACTCTGCGACAGATTTCTCCACGGCGCCTAGGCGTTGTTCAGAGTTTTCGGCGTGGAGGATTCCTGACCAAAACCATTGTCGAGAGGCATTGCGGGCTTTGCGGATTTCACTCATGGATTCCATTGTTGGAATGACATTTGTTGTGAGATCCAAAATGGCGGCACTCATTTTGTCAGCCCGATTGAATGTCAGATAAGTATTCACGATTGCAACAGCCAGAGGCATTAATGCAAGTAGTAAGAGTTTTCCACGAATACCGGACACAAAAGTTTTGAGCATAGGTTCTCCTTGGTCATAATCGTTTCGGCTCGATTTCTGGCAATTTCACAGGACGTCGGGTGAATCTTGACAGATTTTTTGCAAAACTAGACTTAGGGATGGTTGATTCCTGATGACGCACAAAGCAACGATACCCACAGACTGGAATATAAGCTAAAAAAGTGACCATTCTTGAGGAGTCTTTGATGTCACCAGGTCATGAACAGCAAATTGAAATTTTATTTGGCGTTGTTGCGATTCTGCTCACGGTCATTTTCTGCGCGATCTTTTTCAGTTTTTGGAAGCGCATTCGTTCTGAACAAAAAGCAGAGAAGGCAGAGGCCCTGACTCATGAAGCCAAACATGAGATGCCAACTCACGAAATGCCGACGATGGCGGAAGAAGAACCTGTTTTAGCTCATATCGACTCAACAGGTGAGATTGTTTCAGACATTGAGTCCGTAGATTTGGCCAGCGCCCTGAAGAAGACGGAAGAAAACTTATTTGGTCGCATTCGTAACTTATTTAAATCCGGAACGAGCAGCCAGCCTCTGGATGAAATTGAAGAGATTCTTTATACCAGTGACTTGGGACCAGCAACGGTCCAAAGGCTTATGGGAGCGCTGCAGGAAAAACTATCTAAAAAAGAACGGGCCGACTACGAGTTGGTTCGTGAAACCTTGAAAGAGGAAATTAAAAATATTTTTGCCTCGTCACACTCTTCAGCGCTAAATCAGGGAATTTTATCTAAAATTAATTTTGCGGAACAAGGTCCGACGGTGTTGATGATTGTTGGAGTAAATGGAGCAGGGAAAACCACTTCGATCGGAAAGATTGCTTCCCAGCTTGCTCGTGAAGGCAAAAAAGTTTTGGTTGCAGCCGGGGACACCTTCCGTGCGGCAGCAGGCGGACAGTTGAAGGTCTGGACAGATCGTGCGCAGGTGGAAATTTTCTCTCCAGAGGGTGTAACAGATCCTTCTGCCGTGGCCTTTGATGCCGTGGCAAAGGGTAAAGCTCAAAACTATGACATCGTGATTGTTGATACCGCAGGTCGTTTGCATACTCAGGCAAACCTGATGGAAGAAATTAAAAAAATGAAGCGTGTGATGGCCAAGGTGATCCCAGAAGCTCCTCATGAAACATTGATCGTATTGGATGCAAATTCAGGGCAGAATGCCTTGATGCAGGCTAAAGAGTTTCATAATGCGTTGGGATTGACGGGTGCTGTTTTGACCAAGATGGATGGTACAGCTAAAGGTGGAGTTGCTGTGGGTTTGGCGCAGGAGCTACAAATTCCAATCAAACTGATTGGCGTCGGTGAACGAATTCAGGATTTAAGAACGTTCTCAGCTCAAGAGTTCGTGGATTCTCTTTTCCAACAAAACATTTAGAGCGTTCCTGAGAACGCTCTATGACCGCAGATCGCAGATGTTCTGGATCTCGTCAGATTCGTAAATAAATAATCCCTTATTGAAATTCAAAGTCGCAATAGCCATCGCCTTCGCAATATCGATGGCTTCGATAGCGCGATACTTTTTTAAAGGCCCCAAGAGCAAAGGATTGATAAAAGGACTCAGAAACTTTGCGATGTCTTCGCCTTTACGATGTTCTTTGCGTTCACCTAAAATAAGGCTTGGTCTAAAGATTTCTATCTGGGGAATCTTTAAGGTGCGAAGTTCCCTCTCCATTTCACCTTTGATGCGGTTATAGAATATCTTCGACTGGGGGTTGGCTCCCATTGCGGAAATCACAAGGAGCTTTTCCGCGTGGCACTGTTCAGCGATGCGAGCGAACTTCATTACGTACTCATAGTCCACGGCGCGGAAGGCTTCTTCATTGCCAGCTTTGGCTATCGTTGTTCCTAGGCAACAAATAAAGACCGGTGCTGTGAGGGCGGCGGCATGATCTTCTATTTTATTGAAATCCAGAATGAAGTTTTCGGTCTTTGGGTGCAAGCGACCCAAGGGAGTGCGGCTGATTGCCTTGATTCCAGAGATTTGTTCAAGTTCAGATAATATTAGGAGGAGCTCGTGACCTACCAGGCCCGAGGCACCCGCCAGGGTGACTTCCGTCGGATACTGCATTGTTGTTTACCTCTGTCGTCTTAAAAGGGCGATCCCATAAGTGAGATTTCCTTGTACTACATTCCAAGGCCCTGTGTCCAAGGGTCCTGGCAGTGACAAAGAACGCCACCTTGTCAAAGGCTTAGACTTTAAAAGTTTCTCCAAGGGGCACTTTAACACCGGAATGATCATTACATAACAGGTACGTCAATTGCATCATTTTAAGACGTTGAGGTAGCAATGACTAAGCATTTTATTTTTACATTTCTGTCTGTTGCTATGCAATTGGCACCCTTTGCAATTGCGCGGGCAGAGGATCAAATTATTAATCTTTGTCAGTTTCAGGATCGCACCTTCGGTCAAGTTGGAAACCATAGATATGTGAATGAACTGACAATTGTCGGTAAAGCCCCAGGGGAAAACCTTCCAGGATCTTATGAACCTGAGGATCTTATGATGATTCCAATGGAGAGAATATCTCCTGCGATCCGAGACGACCTTATTTCAGAGAAACGTTCTGAGCGGCTTCGTCGTAAGGCTGCGATTGCGTTAGACAGAATGATACTGGATGCGTCTAAGGACAATATCGAGCTGTTTGTTCACTCGGCTTATCGGACTTATAAGTTCCAATGCCATGTCTTTTCTACGAAACTGCGAAACGAGTTGGAGACGACTTCGCTCTCTCTAGATGATGCGATAAATTCTGTGAACACACGGTCCGCGATCCCGGGGCAAAGTGAGCATCAGCTGGGCACGGTCGCTGACATCACGACAAATATTCCTGGTGAAGGATACCAGTTGATTTATCAAATGATGGATACTCCGGCTTACAAGTGGCTGCAAGACAACGCTTATAAGTACGGCTATGTGATGAGTTATCCGTATTCTCCAGAAGTGGCATTGAACGAAACAAATCCAAAGACGGGATATGTATTTGAGCCTTGGCACTGGCGCTATATTCACCCACACTATGCAAATATATTCCGTCAATGTGGTGACATGACCTTGAGGGAATTTCTCTACCGGCTGGCACAAAAACCAAAATTTACTTGTCGTTAAAAAATAACCCCGCATCTGATAAAGAGCGGGGTTTTCTTAGAAGCAATTGCAGGTTCCGTGGGAGCCCTGCAAGTCTTGGCATTTAACGCCTTTGCCATCATATGAAAGCTCAAGCTCTGAAAGAAACCCATTGCGTTCGGTATGGTAGACTTCAGCGCCTTTGCTGAACAACCCCCGACGGGCTTCTTCCCGCAAGGTCACCTTGCCTTGGTTTTCAAGACTGGTGATGTATTCCTCGGAGGGGTTTTTGCTTTGGGCATCCGTCAGGGGAATAGGGATTGGGAGATCGTCTTTATCTACCCCAAAGTAGCGTAGGCGCAGTCCCGAACTTTCTTCACCCATAGCCTCCACTTCGATTCGGAGGCGGCGCTTTTGTCCATTGGGTAAGGTGATATGCACGTTCTTCCAGTCGGTTTGATCGGTGACTAAATCGCCCAGTTCTCCGCGCATGGAATCCACCAGCGAAGTAAAGCTTAAGCTGGCGTCGTCATTCAGGCTGTTTTTAATCTGCAGGCAGTCACCAATTTTACGCAGGTGTGGTCCCAAGAGAGGTAATGCCGTCTCTGGTGGAGGTGTCGGCTGTGGTGTCGGTGCCGTTGTATTAAAAACAGGAGTTTTTGGCGGAGTTGAAACGTCTGAAGCGTTAAGTGTCTTTGATGGAGGGGCTTTTAATGGTCCCCATAAGTAAAGAGCTGCCACGATGGTGGCAGCTCCTGCAAGTGTAAGGACTGAGAGGTTTCGTTTGTTATTACTCATATTTCGGGCAGCTGTTTGATGATGATGATTCCAAGCCCCAACGAGCAGCGAAGCTGTCATTTGGATTGGAAGAGATATCTTTCTTCAAAAGCGCAATAACGAAGTCATACAAAGAAATTTTGTAGCCAGGAGCGATTTCGATGTCTGGGCAGTTACTTAAAACTGGCTTCAAGCTTTTCGCTTTTGACGCCGCAGTAATACCCGAACCACCTTCAACGCCAATAAGTTGTTTTACAGTTGTTTTGATGCGTTTGTCGCGAGACGGAGTTGAGTAAGAATCATACTCATCCGCGTTCATACAACGACCGTTTAATTTTTGACGGTACAATTCTGATTTTTGTACAATGTCCACGCGAGAGTTTACAAGGTTGCAGATGTTTCCAACTTGGCGAGCGATGTTTTCATCTTTAGATTCCGCTGTGATTGCCAAGCGACCTTGTACGTCGTTGATCCAGTTATTAAGTTTGCGGCGACCCATGCCACCTTTACCAAGGTCATTGAATTGCTCCAAGGAGAAACCTGGCAGGCTTGTGTCCGGCAAAGAGTAATAGGAAGGCTGCTTCCAGTTGCGGAATCCTGTGCTGGATTCAATAGGCATAAACACCAAGCTGGATGTGGAGTTCAATTTGCGCACGTCTTTTGGAACTGTGGAGCCGATCAAATTGATCACGCCCGTCATCGTTACGTCTTTAACGATTTCTGCGTGGCCTGGATCTTCCTTCACATTGCCACCGATAACTCGGCGAATGATATTGTTCTTAGTAATGCGTGGCCGGCTCCATACAGTTCCGGAGCGAATGTTGTCGCGATTGATGGCGACCGGATAAGTATCATTTGGAAGAGTTTTTGTGCTTGTGATGTCGCCAACGAAAAGCATGAATTTACGAACACGTTGCAAAGAATCCGTCGTGTCATCCCAGCGAGTCATTTGATTGCTGATACTGCCAGATCCGCCAGTGGAGTCTTTGATGATGAACGGAAGTCGATTTTCATAAGAGAAGATAAGGCGAGCTAGATAAACAGCGTCGGCGCAATCCGTGGGGATCCCTTTGTAGTTCCCAGCAATAAAAATATCTTCATTGAAATTGTTCTGGATCCAAGTGGAATATCTCTGTTCCCACTCCGGTGTCCAAGATTGTGTTTCATGCCATACAGCGGCTTGAGTAAGGCTTGCTCCCAATAAGAGGGCACCTAAAATAGCTGCGGAAAAAGATTGGATCATGGATAGTCTCCTATTTTTTTAAAATCATGGTGAAAATGCCTTAGAGTTTGAAAAAACACAAAGTTCTCTCAGGGTCTTGAGAGTCATTTGCATAAATTACATCGACAATGCGTAGCATCGTCGTCGAGGATATCTAAAGCCCATTCTGTTGCTGGAATGGGAGTTTATTAAAACTACGCCATGGATGGGCGCGTCTCAGGGCAAAATGCGTGACTGGCTTTATAGCTGCGATAGCGTTGAAAAAATAACATGCCCCTTTGAGGCTTATGGAGGTTTCATGAAATGGATTTTGAACCTTGCAGTGTTAGTGGTGCCGGCTCTTGGATTCGCTCAGTTCGAATCTACGGCGATTTCTGACTGGAGGATTACGCGGACCCAATGGACGGAGGCTGACGAAGTTCATTTTGGCGAGTTTGTCTCAAGATTGGGGGCCGCTGTTGAGCGCCGTGCATGTGGAAGTGTGAGCTCTTGTCTTAAAAGCAGTGCTAATCCTTACATACAGTCAGATCCGCCGGGTTTGATGTACTATTCGGATTGCGCAGATTTGCCTTACTATTTGCGGTCCTATTTCGCATGGAAAAATCATCTGCCTATGTCTGTTGAGAGCAGTGTCAGCCCGCGACCCGTACCAGATAACGGTGGTGATGTTCGCTATACACCTTTTGGCAACTATCCGACGGGACGCTTTGATGTGGTGGCGCGAAATTCAGACCGTGCCATGTTTGTGACGAACATAGAAGATTGGGAAGAAATGACAACTCGCTATCCAGATGCGGTGTCGTTATTGAATGGAACCATCACAAATGTAACGTGGTCCGCTTCATACCGTATGATCGGCAATGAAGACGGGGACTTATTTTCAGATTTTTACCCAGTTAAGTTGAATCGTTCAGGGATTCGTCCGGGGACTGTGATTTACGACCCGAATGGCCACGTTGCTATTGTCTATAAAATTACTGACGATGGACATATCTATTACATTGATGCTCATCCAGACAATTCTTTAACATCGGGAATGTACAATCCTAAGTTTGTGCGCAGTAATCCATATCAGGGAGCAGGCTTTAAAAATTTCCGACCATTGACTTTGATTAACGCCATCAAAGATTCCACAGGAACATACGTCGGTGGAAGAATTATCGGCGCGAAGAATGCCAGTTTGCCATCCTACAGTCTGGAGCAATTCTATGGCAACAGCCCAGATCCTGATGGGCATTGGTCGGAGGGGAAGTTCCTTTATAAGGGACAGGCTATGAATTACTATGACTATGTTCGCGTGATGATGGCAAAAGGTGTGTTGGTTATCGATCCATTGCAAGACATGCGCAGTATGGTTCGTGATATCTGTGTGAATCTGAAAGACAGAGTCGATGCCATCAATATTGCGACGGCATCCGGAGTGTATTTGAAAGCGCATCCAGACCGTTTGCCATTAAATATTTATGGAACAACTGGGGAATGGGAAAACTATGCCAGCCCTTCACGTGATGCTCGTCTGAAAGTGTCCTTTATGGATGTGTTGAATCAATCCAAAAATTTGATTCAAGGATACAAATCTCGCGATCCGCAGATTGTCTACAATGGCCGAGATCTTGCGGGGGATATGTTGAAAGTTTATCAAAGTGAAGCTCGGGCTTGTCAGATTTCCTACACCAACTCCAATGGCAACCCAGTGACAATGAATTTAGATGATGCTCGTAAGAGATTGTTCGACATGAGCTTTGATCCCTATCATTGTCCGGAGTTGCGATGGGGAGCTTCAAGCTCTCAAGAGCTGGCTTCGTGCCGTGATGATGCCAACAAGCGTGCGTGGTACAACCAGGAGCGTTGGCTGCGCAATCAATGGGAACGTCGTTATGACGTCAGAATGGACTTTTCACTGCCAGAGCTCAATGGTCCGAAGCCAGGAGCCGGTATCGCGAATCCTCCTGATGTTGATATCGTGAAATACTTAATGAACCCAAAATAATATCTTAAAATGAGACAGCTTTCTTTCGTAGTCTGACCATCCCGGTCAGACTTTTTAAGTAGTAATTAAGCTTTTAAGAAGAGTTTTTGACCTGACGAGCTGGATACTCGTCAGGAAGGCTACTCATGGATGGTCACACGAAATCAGCACCGATGGCAGCTGTAAAAAGCAAAAAAACTTGGAACTACTTTTCACACAAATATACAACCAGTGTCGTTGAGGGTATTAGCTGGTTGTATCAAACTGAGACTGAGGTTGAGCAACTCACAAAAAACAGAAAGAGCGGGAAGGCTGTCAGGTCTCTGACGATCAGACGACAAAACTTGGCCATTGCGCCATTGTCATTGCTAGTGTCCCTTTAAATCACCATTAAATGGCATCTTTATTGGATATAAAAGCCTCGAAGAGGTCTTTATGAATTTTAAGGCGTGGTTATTTAAAGTGGCAGTTTGTGGTCTTTGCGTTTTAATGCTCGGGCCAGGCATTGCTAACGCTGTTGATTATGGGCCGAATACAATTTCTAGCTTTTTGAACAAAGAGGGCCGGGAGACTGTCTTTAAGCCGAAATGGGCAAATTTCGTATTGCATACAGCTTTACAGCGAAAGTTCTATAGCCAAAGAAGTTACATGCCAGTATGGATTGATGCTTCTGGGTATCCGAATCAAATGGCCAGTGTTTTGCGAGAAACCTTGCTGAGTGCGGATCGTCATGGTCTCAATCCCCAAGACTATTGGAATGCTACTCTGGAAAGTGCATTCGTGAGTTCACAAGAAGACCCAAGAATCGGAATTACCTTTGAATTCGTCGCTACCGAAGCTGTTCTTCGTTATGGTCAGCATTTGTTCCAAGGTCGGGTGATGCCAAGTTCTGTAGATGAAGACATTAAGTACGAAGGCAATATATTCTCAGACAAGGAGATTGTGATAATTGCTTCGGCAGTAAACAAAGGGCCAAGCGAGTTTGCTTCGGCTCTTGAAGTTCTTGCGCCTCCGTTGCCTCGCTATAAAGACTTTATGAAAGTGCTCGAGTATTTCAGAAGTGTCAAAGCGAAAGGCGGTTGGGCGGTCATTAAGTCTCCAGGTATGATCATGAAAAAAGGCGTAAAGGCCGATGCCATTGTGCAAATTCGCCAGCGTTTTAATGAACTGGGTTACCAGATTTCTGTTGGGAGCGAGAACTTTGATGATGAATTTGATGCTGTCTTAAGAAAATTTCAAAAAGAAAACGGATTAACCATAGACGGTGTGATCGGTATCAACCGCTCCGCGGTTTTACAAGCCCTCAATAAAAGTATTGATGACAGGATTGTTCAAATTGAGGTGACCATGGAAAAACTTCGTTGGTTGCCGAGAACTTTTGAGCAGCGATTTATTTTCGTTAATTTGGCAGCATCGGAATTCCGTTTATTTGAAGGTAACAAATTAGTGATGTCTTTCCGAACAGTGAATGGTCAAAAGCTGCGTCAAACGCCATCAATGAAAGATTTTATTCAAGAGGTGGTATTAAATCCAACTTGGACTGTGCCGGACACTTTGGCGATTCAAGATAAGTGGCCCTTATTAAAGGTAGATAGAACATATCTTGTTAATCATAAGATGGTCGTGACTCAGAATGGACACGTTGTTGATTCCACGTCTATAGATTGGACGATGAAAAGCGCCTACGATTTTGATCAGAACAACCCAAATCGTTTCATCATCACTCAGTTGCCAGGCTATGATAATGCTTTGGGAGTGGTGAAGTTTCCGTTGGTGAAAAACAATCAGGCGATCTATATGCATGATACAAATGAGCGCGATTTGTTCAATTTGGGAGAACGCCATAAAAGTTCTGGATGTGTGCGTTTGGAAGAACCGTTGAAGCTTGCTGAATACTTGTTGCAAGATCAAAGTGAATGGTCTTTGAGTAAGATTATGCAAGTGGTACCATCTGCCGTGGAGGCACAACCTCGCAAGACAATTTATGTACCACTTACTAAAAGGATGCCGGTCTACCTCATGTATCTAACCGTAGAGCGTGGCACTGACGGGGCAATTCGCTTCTTGCCTGATGATTATGGTCAAGACGAGCGCCTGAACAAAGCTTTACATCAGATCAATGAGGACGGTGTTGGTCTTCAGTAGTGCTTTCATTGAATTAATAGTGACGGATCCTCGGGAATGCGGATTAATTGAATTGTTCGCAATATTTGAAAGTGTTCGATAGAGGATCCGATGTTCGACAAGATTTTAATTACCTTTGTTCTTGGATTGAGTTCACAACCTGGGTGGGCGCAAAAGAAGAAGCCAGTTTCAGTTTCCTATGAAAACTTGGTGCGCTGTTTTCCGGAACTGCAAAATGAAGATCTTTCTTTTAAGGTCGACCTCAATAAGCTTAAAGAAGTGGCAGATGAGAAGTTTGTGACGACTCAGTCACTTTTGCGTCAACGAAAAGTGCGATATTTGGACGCAGGCAATAATGACATGATTTTGACTTTGACGACCACAGTTCAAGGACTCAAAGCCTCCACGGAGTTGGCCCTGCAGGCAGTGGATGAAAAGGGTGTCATTACGGACAATAGTTTGACCAAGAATCAGCGCAGCAATCCCAAACAGGAGATTGTGAATTCATTTTTGTTGAATGCGAACATCAAAAGTGATGAGTATTCATACAATGACACAAAGCTAAATGGAGTCGAAGCGACCTATCGCCGGAACTTCAAAGACATCGTGGAATATGATCTGGATGAAAAGGCAGGAAGCCGCTCGGTGAATTGCGAAAAACAGAAGGATCTCGGCATTATATGCACCTGCACTAAGAAATAATCTGTTGAATATCGCCTCCCAATATAGCTATACTTTTTTTAGTGTTGTTCTAGGAATTTTTCTAGAGTTTTAAAAGGTTTAGCCGAGATAGCTATTTGGTTGAGGTGTTCAGGTGACTGCTGAAAAAAAGAACTTTAATTTCCTCATTGCAGGAGTCCCTTATAAGTTGAAAACCTCCCATGACGATGCGACAGTTCAAGAGCTCGTCGACTTTGTTAATAACAAAATGAATCAAGCTATGGCCGTTACAAAAAACGGTTCCTTCCAAAATGCAGCTGTTTTAACGGCAATGAACATTGCGGAAGAACTTATCCTTTTGAAAAGAAAGGCTCAGCGTGAACTCGACAAAATCGAGGAAAAGGCGCTGCAACTTTCTGCTGAACTCGAAAATTCCAAAGGCAACAAGGTTTTGAACAATTAACCTTGAAGTAATCTCTTGGAGTGTCCATGCCTTCTTGGAGCTCTAAACAGGAATGTCGTTCCTATTATAAATCTCTCTGCGCTCAAGAGTTTGCGCAGGGTCTTGTTCAAAATCAGCAGCAACTGAATGTTCATCTGCGTGACTATATGTCTTCGCAGAGAGGAGTTTGGGGCGCGTATCGTGCTCTAGCTCAAGAAGTCAGCGTCGATGAGGTTTTTCAAATCGAAGACGTTGAGTGGTTATTCCCTCGTGTTAAGGGAACCCAGCTTGAGTTTTGTTTGGCTTCAGGATTTAGCCAAGGTGCTTTTGGCGTTTTGGAACCTGATCCCACTTCAACTCCTGTGAATCTTCACCTCATTCGAGGGTTGCTGATCCCCGGTTTAGTTTTTAATAAGAATGGCAATCGCCTTGGTAAAGGTAAGGGCTTTTATGATAAGACCCTTTCCAACTTTCAAGGAACCAAGGTCGGTGTTTGTTTTGACTTTCAAGTTTCAGAACGGATGCTGCCCATGGAAGACCACGACATCAAGATGGATTATCTCATCACAGAGTCAGGGCTTATCGAATGCCGGCAGTTTGAAGTCCATTAGGGACTTTTTTGTAGGAGTACTGGAGTATGGAAATTTTAATTACCGCAATTATTTGTTTGCTCGTTGGCGGCGTTGCTGTTTTTTTGGTGAAGAGAATCCAAGATAACAACAGCAAAAAATCGGCGCGTATTGAAGCAGAACGTATTGTTAATAAAGCAAAATCTGAAGCCGCTAAAGTTAAGAAAGACGCGGAAACACGTGCAAAGGACTTTGAAGTTCGCGCACGTAAAAACGTGGAAGCTGACATTCACAAACAAAACTCTACTTTGAAAAACAAAGAATCTCAGTTGGATCGTCGTTTGAAAGAAGTCGAACAGCAATTCAAGCAAAAGATGGAAGAAAACGAACGTTACCTTGGGACGTTGAAAGACCGTGAAGAAAAAATTGCGATCTCTGAAAACCGCATCAAAGAACTTGAGAAAAAAGGCGAAAATCAGATCGCAGAGCTCAAACAAAAGTTGGAGTCTGTGGCTGGTATGTCACAAGACGAAGCGAAGCGTCAGTTGTTAGCTGCGATTGAAGATGAGGCGAAAGTCGAAGCCTCCAAAAAGATCACACAGATCGAAGAGGCTGCGCAAAAAGAATCAGAAGTTAAGGCAAAGCGTATTTTGGCAACAGCCTTGTCTCGTTTTGCATCTGAATTTACATCAGAAAGAACCGTCAGCGTTTTGGCACTTCCGAACGACGAGATGAAAGGTAAAATCATTGGTCGTGAGGGGCGTAACATCAGAACTTTAGAAGCACACTGTGGTGTGGACTTGATCGTCGATGATACTCCAGAAGCTGTCGTTATCTCTGGTTTCGATCCGGTTCGCCGTGAGTTGGCTCGCCGTACAATCGAGAAATTGATGGAAGACGGTCGTGTGCATCCAGCACGTATCGAAGAGGTTGTAGAGAAACAACGTAACGAATTAATGAAGTCGATCAAAGAAGAAGGCGAACGTCATGTGATGGAGCTAGGTATTCCAAACATGCACCCTGAATTGATCAAAATTATTGGTGGTTTGAAATACCGTAATTATCAAGGCCAAAACGCTTTGAACCAAGCTCTTGAAGTGGCCAACATCGCAGGTCTTTTGGCAGGTGAGTTGGGTGTGAGTGTAAAACAAGCTCGTCGCGCGGGTCTTTTGCACAACATCGGGAAGGCAATCGATCACACAGTTGAAGGCAGTTATTCGTTGGTTGGGGCTGAGGCCGCTAAAAAATATGGTGAATCTGAAGACGTTTGCCATGCGATCCGTGCTCACGATGAAGAAGAAAAGCCGCATTCTATTTTGGCTTGGATTGTTCATGCCGCTTACATCTTGTCGAGCGCTCGTCCAGGGGCTCGTCGTCCACAAATGGATTCCTTCATCCACCGTTTGGAAGATCTTGAAAGCATCGGGAACAGCTTTGATGGCGTTCTTAAAACATTGGCACTTCAAGCCGGTAAGGACGTCCGCGTATTAGTTGAATCTAGCAAAGTGACGGATGATCAAGCCGTGATGCTTTCTCGCGATATCGCCCGTAAGATCGAACGAGAAGTGCCTCAAGCTGGCCAAGTGAAAGTTACTGTGGTTCGTGAAACTCGTTCTGTGGAGCACGCACGCTAATGTCTTTCTTAGATCCTAAAGAGCAGCTTGAAAGAATCAAATTCGGCGTTGCTGAGTTTATTAATGACGAAGAAATGCTTAAAAAGCTTAAGCGTTCTAAAGAAACAAATACGCCTCTGAGAATTAAACTAGGGGCGGATCCAACTCGTCCTGATATTCATATTGGTCACACAGTTGTGATCAATAAATTGAAGACGTTCCAAGATCTAGGTCACCATGTGATTTTCTTGATCGGGGACTTCACGGCAACGATTGGTGATCCGACAGGTAAAAGCTCTACGCGTCCAGTTCTATCTCGTGAAGAGATTGAAGAAAACGGTCGCACCTATGCAAAACAAATTTTTAAAATCCTAGATCCGAATAAGACAGAGATTGTTTATAACTCTTCTTGGATTGGAAAAATGACTCCGGGTGAGTTCATCAAGATGGCGGCTCAATATACAGTCGCGCAAATGCTTGAACGTGATGATTTCACGAAACGTTACCGCGCCGGAACTCCGATTGCGATCCATGAGTTCTTGTATCCATTGACTCAAGGCTATGACTCTGTGGCTTTGAAAGCGGACGTGGAGTTAGGTGGTACGGACCAGAAGTTTAATCTTTTGGTGGGCCGTGCGATGCAATCTGCTTACGGTCAGGAGCCACAATGCATTCTAACGATGCCAATCCTTGAAGGTATCGACGGCGTAAATAAAATGTCCAAGTCTTTGGATAACTACATCTCTGTTGTAGATACTCCGAAAGATATGTTCGGTAAAACGATGAAGATCTCTGACGATTTAATGTATCGTTGGTATGAGCTTCTAACGGATATCACGGCTCCGGAGTTGGCGCAGTTGAAACAAGATGTGGCTGATAAGAAAAAACATCCACGCACGGTGAAGGTTGAATTGGCAAAATTCATCATCAAACGTTTCCATTCGGCTGAAGCTGCGCAGGCGGCGGAAGATGAGTTTAATCGCATCTTTGTGGATAAAGGTTTGCCAGACGATATTCCTAATTTTGAATTGAATGCGGCAGATATCCCGGCGGAAGGCTTGGGTGTGGCACAATTGTTGGTGAAGCTGGGTTTTGCGACTTCAAATAGTGAAGGCAGCCGCATGGTTCAAGGCGGAGCCGTACAAATTGACGGTCAGAAGGTATCTGACCCGAAAGCGAAATTGGCTGCGGATGCTTTGCACAACAAAGTCATCAAAGGTAGCAAAACCAAATTCGCAAAAATCATCGTGAAGTAAAAGGTACGCCGTACCAGTAAAAGGTACGCCGTACCTATTTGACACGCAATGCAGCATGTATAGAGGATCTTAAGTATGAAAATTAAATTTCTTCCGCAAAATATCGAAGTCGAGGGGTCTCCGAATAAGAGTCTCTTGCAGATTGCGACAGAGAATCAGCTTGAGATCCGTTCAATTTGCAAGGGCGTTCCTTCTTGCGCTGAGTGCCGTGTGCGTATTGTGGAAGGCGATAACAATGTGCTGCCTCCTGGTAAGGCGGAGCTCGGTCTTATTGGAACAAGTTATTTTATCGATAACCGTCGCTTAAGTTGCCAGGTTCGTTGTTTCGGTGATGTGACTGTTGATTTGACGGAACAAGTGGAGCGCGCGGAAAGCCAAACAAAAAAAATCAGAGGTTTCCGCACCCATAAGCAAGCAGAGTCAAAAGCCGTTAATGACACGATGCTCTTGAATGAAAAGGTTGAGGAGCACCCTCAACAAACACAAGGTTCTACTCAGCAACAACAGAACCAACCAAAGCAACAAAACAAGCAGCATCAAAATCAGCAAAAGCCTCAGCAGCAACAGGGTAGGCAGCAAAACCAAAATCAGTCCAAAAAGCCTCAGCAGAATAGAGGCCCCAAAGACAATCGTGGGCCTCAACAGCAACAAGGTCGTGATCAAAAAAAACCGGGCTCGAATCAGTCCTAGGTCGAGTTCATTGCGGTTGGGGAACGCCCGATAAGTTCCCAAGATGTCTCATAAGATTGCGTTCAGAGAAAGAGGGCAAGGGCCTATACTATTGCTTCTTCATGGTTATGGAGGAAGTATTCACCATTGGGATTCCATTGCGGAATCTTTGGCGCAACATTACCGAGTGGTCGTTCCAAATTTGACCCATGTTTATTTAAGTTCAGATAAATTGTTTTTCACTGTGCAAGTTGAAGTGGTGGCGAAGTTTATCGCCGAAAATTTTCCCGGTGAAAAAGTGCACATCGCCGGACTTAGTTATGGTGGGGCTTTAAGTTGGGCCTTGTCCGCCCAGCACCCCCATTTGGTCAAAAAAACTATTTTGATCAATCCGATGGTGGCAGATCCAGTGAAACACTTTTTGCCAAAAGAGTTGCGTTTCTTTTTCTCGATCCCACTTACTTTAAAAAGTATTTACGTGATGCTTTCGACTCCGATGGGAGCTGCTTTTTTAAGGCGAGCGGCGCAGATTTTTCGAGTGGAGCGTTTGGAAGGCAATGTTGCGGTGGAGCGACTTAGAGGTCGAAAGCTACAGTTTGTGGCGCACATGATTCATCATTTTTCATGGATTTTGCGGTCCGAGGATTGGGCCAGTTGGAGTCAGAAGCTGTTTGCCTTCCGAGGGGAGTGTCATCTGATCTTTGACTCGGAAGATCTGCTCTTCAATCAGGAAGCCTATAAGAAATTTGCCAATCACTTAGGCTGTGAGGATGTCATTATGTTGACTGGGGCGGGGCACCTGGCGATCAAGACTCAACCTGAAACGATATCTTCGTACATCAGACAATTTATTGAAGGTAAGGTTGCAGCTTAGTTTTTTTCTGAAGCTGTATTTTTGTCTCCCATCTTCAAAATTCCGTTAACAGTTTCACGCAAACCTGGGTATTCGCGCAGGGCTTTGCCAGCGATGTCTTCTGCCAGAACGATTTTATTGTCAGCGATTAAGATTTTGATGAATTCAACATAACATTCTTCATCAAGTTGGCGGCTAGCTGCCAACTTGCGTCCCTGTTCAATGATTTGAGATGTTGGCAAAAGCTTCGCATTCACTTGAAATTGCAAGATATTGAACTCGCGGCTACCAACCTTCAGATTGGGAAAGAGATTTAAAATGCGCGCGGCCTGACGGTGACCGTTAGAGTCTGTTTTCAAAAGAACTTTCACGATTTTTGTAATGTATTCGATGTCGGGACCTACAACTTGGATGCCCATTTCAAAGCATTCAATAGCCTTTGGTAAATCATTGTGATTGATTTGAGACCGACCTGCTGTGAAAAGAGCGGCGGAGAAAACTCGGCGCAGTTCATTGGGTTTGTGATCAAGTTGCGCGAAGAGCTTGTAGTACTCTGGGACGACATCAAGTTTTCCAGAGAAAACTGCCGAGATGAAAAGCTGCCCTAGACGTTTAGGGCCAATTGGGTAGTTATCTACAATAGTACTCGCGATCGTATAGGCATCTTCATAGGATCGTTGTTCAAACAGCGTATCAAACTTTCCCGTTAAGCATTTATAGTGCAGGGGTTGAATACTAAGACCTTTGGCAAATTCCCCGGCTGCAATATTGAGTTTGTGGTCTACGAAATTTGTGTAGCCTAAATAGTAGTATGCCAAAGTAGGCCGATTTTCTAAGCGTGCTGCTGTCTTGAAGTTGAGCTCCGCATCGTCTAGGCGACCTTCCAGAAGCATTTGCTTTCCATCACGAATCGCTTTGATGTATTCGTTGGGGTTGAGCTTGCGGTTGATGAGGTTTTTCAGGCGCTCGTATAAGTTCCCACTTTGAAATGGTTTCACAATATAATCATCCACGAGTTCTTCTGCGGCCTCGGCAATGGAAGTGCTGGAGTTATTGTGAGTCATAATGACTGAAATATTGTGTGGACTGTGCGATGTATGTTGACTGATTAGTTGTAAACCATATTTGCCGTCGATTGAAAATTCAGTGATAAGAAGTTGTGGCTTCTTGCTTTTCAGTAGATCCAGGGCTGCCTCATACTTACGAGAGATAAATATATTATCATGGGCCAAGCCTAAATCTTTCAGGCAGCAGGCGACTGTCTGTGCATAGGATGGGGAGCTGTCAACGATTAGAGCTGATAGGTGATTCACTATTCGTTCTCTTTCATCGAGTTAAAAAGCTTATCGACATATATTTGAGTGGAGGTCATGGCTCTGCGGAAGTCTTCCCAAAGGCCTTTGTCAAAGCGATGAAGCTCAATGGTGTATTTGGAATATTTGTTAT
>JBLMWG010000104.1:0-2942 GCA_050257115.1 Bacillota bacterium | reverse complement strand
GATTTTGGAGAGCAGTTAATGGGATCCAGCCTTGGATTTGATCGGAGGTTTTGACTCTTGCCCAGGCATCATCTGTATCAATAATCTCCACGGTGGTTTTGTCAGCCAATGTTTTTACAACAGAGGCATCAGCGCGATTGAGGGAAAGCAACTGACAAGCAGATTTGGTATCCACTATCCGTGCCACTTGGATGTCGCGGAGGATTTGGTTGCTCTGAAGGTCGTAGATCTTGTTGTCCCAGCGAACACCAAAGTAAGGATCGGATTGAGTGCGCAGAAGTTTACTTTCCAGGATTGTTCGACTCGCCTGGCCAGAGGGGAATGAACTCTCTTTGTTTCGGTAAAACAAAAGGGCCGAATTGGCATCCGTCGCTAAAGCCGCGAGAGTTGGTGGAGAAATAAGCAAAATAGGAAGAACGAGTGAAAGCAACGAGCGCATTTCTTCATTTTGGGGGCTTTGCCTCGGCGCTCTCAAGACCAGAAGTTTTGACCTCAGGTCTAAAGTAAAGTACGAGTAATTACTTTATGTAGCGTAATTAACACGGAGTGGTAAATGGATATCAAATTGATTGGTGTAGTTGGTGCGGGACAGATGGGGAATGGCATTGCACAAGTTGCTGCTAATTTCGGTTTCAACGTGGTGATGATGGACGTTAGCGGTGCGGCTCTTGAAAAAGGGATCGCGACAATTTCTGGAAGCTGCGATCGTTTAATCAAAAAAGGGACGATGACGGATGCAGATAAATCCGCTTTGTTGGGGCGTATTAAGACAGCCCAAGATTCAACCGGCCTAAAGGACTGCGATATTGTGATCGAAGCAGCCACCGAGAATATTGATTTGAAACTTAAAATCTTTAAAGACCTTGATGCCGCGGTAAAACCGGGTGCGTTGTTGGTTTCTAACACGTCTTCAATCTCGATCACTAAAATTGCAGCGGTTACAAAGCGTCCCGATAAAGTAGCGGGTATGCATTTTATGAATCCAGTTCCTTTGATGAAACTTGTGGAAGGTATCCGCGGTTTGCAAACGTCGGATGAAACTTTCAAAACAGTGAAGGCTTTGGCTGAAAAAATGGACAAAGTTTTCGTTGAGTCGGTGAAAGACATGCCGGGATTCATCGTAAACCGTATCTTGATGCCAATGATCAACGAGGCCGTTTACACTTTGCATGAAGGTATTGCTTCTGTGGAGTCGATTGATTCTGCAATGAAATTAGGAACAAACCAACCAATGGGTCCTTTGACCTTGGCAGACTTCATCGGTTTGGATACCTGCCTAGCCATCATGAACGTTCTTCATGACGGTCTTGGTGATTCTAAATATCGTCCATGCCCACTTCTTGTGAAATACGTAGAAGCAGGCTGGCTAGGTCGTAAGTCGGGTCGTGGTTTCTACGACTATTCTCAAAAATAGGGTGTTCTTTGATGAAAAAATGTTTTCTGGTTTTTGCTGTTACTTTGTTGTTCTTCGGTCAAGCATTTGCTGAAGGTAGTGTCGATCGCATTTTGGAGGTCGGCCTTTCCATCGGCCAAGCTCGCCACTCTGGATATTTGTCTGAAAAAGAAAAAACCGGACTGTACGACCTCTCGCTGCGCATTTCTCCTGTAGGGGCAAAGGGATTTTTTGAAGTTTTCATGTTTGGTACTAAAACAGATGCGAAAACTCAATTTGGCTTTGCTCAGTCGCAAGAGATGACTGTCAGCGGGGTTGGTGCAGGACCCGTTGTCAATGTGGCGACATTTGATGCCTTTAAATTTGATCTGGGTGTGGGGTTTGCCAACGTTCAAGCCCGCGCAACAGATCCGGTGAAAAATGAGAAGTCTTTCGGGGTATTTTATTTTGTTGGTTTGGCGCAATATCAAATTAACGAAAAATGGGGTGCTTACTTTCAATCCCGTTGGATGGATTTGAACCAAACGAATAACGATGATGAATCGTTTTTCACGCTCTGGAATAACTCTTTGGGCGTAGCTTATAAGTTTTAGGAGTTAAAATGAACATGGCATATAACACGATCACACTTGATCAGAAGGCCGACGGTGTTTGGCTTTTGACGATCAATCGTCCAGAGGCCTTAAATGCTTTAAACTCAACGGTTTTGAATGAAATGGGCGAAGTTCTTCGTCAGATCGGTGAAATGTCTTATTTGGATGCGCGGGCGTTGATTATCACTGGCAGTGGTGAAAAGGCGTTTGTTGCAGGAGCGGACATCAAAGAAATTAATGCTCTTGATGAAGAGAAGGCGATGGTCTTCGCACAACGTGGTCAAAGTATTTTTCACGAACTGACTTTGTTGAAAATTCCTGTGATTGCGGCGGTAAACGGCTTTGCTCTCGGCGGTGGTTGTGAGTTGGCGTTGGGCTGTGATTTTATCTACGCGTCTGAAAACGCAAAGTTCGGCTTGCCGGAAGTCAGCCTTGGTTTGATCCCAGGGTTTGGCGGAACGGTTCGTATGGCTCGCGCTATCGGACAAAGGAAGGCTCGTGAGTTGACTTATACTGGCAACATGATCACAGCAGCGGAAGCTTTGTCGTATGGTCTGGTGAATAAAGTTGTTCCACAAGCTGAGTTGATGCCAACGGTAATGAAAACCGTTGAGGCGATTTTGGCGAAGGCTCCTATTGCCGTGGGTGCTTCTAAAAAATCAATCAACCAAGGTTGGGATATGGATGTTGAAGAAGCTCAGAAAAATGAAGCAAGAATCTTCGCAGATCTTTTCAACACAGAAGATGTGAAAGAAGGCACAGGCGCCTTCATCGAAAAACGCAAAGCATCGTTTAAGGGTCAGTAGATTATGTCATACACTCCGAAGAACCCAGTTAGAATTGTTACCGCAGCGGCCCTCTTTGACGGGCACGATGCCAGCATTAATATCATGCGACGTATTTTGCAAGATATGGGCGCCGAAGTTATTCACTTGGGTCATAACCGCTCCGTGAGC
>JBLMWG010000103.1:0-2970 GCA_050257115.1 Bacillota bacterium | reverse complement strand
AGAAGACTACAAGCTTCCTTTCTTGCTAGAGCCGAAGGTCATCCCACACGCCTCGCAAAGCCACTCGGGCGCGGCAGAAACACTATCGCTTTATGCTGCCCGCACTCAAACTGATCTTATCGTCGTTGGGAGCCATGGTCGCCAAGGCTTCCAACGCTTTATTCTAGGCAGTTTCGCGGAAAGCCTTTTAATGCAATCCGAGGTCCCCGTCCTAATCGTAGGCGCACAAAATGCAAAACCTACCAGTGCCAAAAACATTTTATTCCCCACTGAATTTGGCGATCACTCTAAAGAGAACTTCCGTCATGTCTTGAATTTAGCAAAAATGTTCAACTCACAGATTACACTGTTCCACTGTATTTCACGCCCCGTGGAAAGTATGTTTGATTTAGACACTCGCCCTCGGGTTTATAACTACAAAGGAAAGATGATGACTCTCGATCAAATCATCGAGCATCAAGTTGAAAGCCAAGGGCAACGAGCTCAACATTGGATTTCTTGGGCACAAAAAGAAGGAGTCATCGCCAACTATCAAATCGACAACACCTTTAAGCCCATCGATGAGCTCATTATTGGCGCTGTTCATCAGCATGATATAGATTTAATTGTGATGGAGGCCCAGAGTGGGCCCATGAGCGCAGCCATTCTGGGAAGTTATACGCGCAATGTTGTTCGTAAAGCCGAGTGCCCTGTCTACATACTGACACGACACTTTTATGATCGAAGCGAAGATCGCTTTATCGACACTCCCGCTCCCTAGCTCCTAGGAGCGGATCTGAGAAGGACGCATCGATGATGGTAGTTTTTTATAAGCATTATTAAGGTGCGTTTTCAAAGTCGCCTTGGAAATGAACAACTTTCCTGCAATCTGCGCATTGCTCATACCTTGAAGGACCATCTGCATAATTCGCGTTTCACTGCGAGTCAGGCCTCTTTGCTCAAAGAATTCCGCCTGCTTTTGAAACTTATCTTCCGTCTCATTCAATGGATAAAGAAAAGTCATTATCCGAGCTCCGTCATTCACAATCATGGCATCAACTTTACTGCCGTCGATATCAACGTTTTTAAATAATTTCATTCCCTCGGAAACAGCAGCGCATTCTTCCATCTCATGGTACAAGTTCATACATGCTTTGGTGCATATAGTTCCTGTCAAATTGCCACAGGTGTTTTGCGAGCATTCATTTTGAAATAGAACTTCTCTGTTCTTATCCTTAATGCAAACGCCTAGTTTGCTTCCAAGATTCATCACAAGGACCTCCGATGGGAGGATTCTTCCAAACTTTTAATAGGGATACGATGACCTAAATCATAAACATTTAATTATTTTTAATTAAATCCAACCCGAGTTGATAACATATTTTTGTTTATTTAAAAATGTGAGGCGATGCGCTTTAACACAAATGCGCAACGCGGTATTTGATAAGTTTGCACAGCATCCAAAAGCCATCAAATCGGTAGCATTTAGAGCAAATATAGAAAGGCTCCAAAGTACTTTCATGATATATACCTCTTGTTTTTCAGAAAAAATATGCACGCTATTTAATCAAATATGACATTTTTTAGTGAATTACACACATTTTTGATTACTGGCTCGCAATGATACCTCAAAAAACACCAAAATTACCAGAATAAGACGATAGTTCGTAACCATTGTTAAAAAGTAGTAAATACCTCTCCTTCCTCTCCTCCTAGGTACTACCAAATAGCACTTTGGCATACGGTATTGAATATTAAACCCTCATGTGAAAATATGAACCCGAGCCTAATTAATAACCTCAAGGAGGAAATATGGGTGCCGCAACAACAATCTCTCACACAAGCCCCGAAAAGAAGTACATGCTGAAAATCCCGGTTCAAAAGCGCTCCAAAGAGACCGTAGCAAGTATCGTGGAGTCCTGCGCTCGACTTTTGATCCAAGAGCCTTACCACGCCATCACTACCGATAAAATTGCTGAAATGGCCGGGGTGAGTATTGGTTCTCTCTACCAATTTTTTGCGAATAAAGAGGCGATCGTGGCTGCCGTGATCGACGACTTACTCCAAAAAGACTTGGCTTATATCGAGGAACACCTTTCAAAAATACAAAACACAGACGCAGACTCCAAAATCCACGCGTTCATTGAGATTGGTTTTTCTCGGTTCCATGACAATCGTCCTCTAAGAACAGCCCTTCAAGGCGTTCAAGGAATGCTCGATTACTGGGAAACACGCCGCGTGTTCTTTGAACACTACCAAAAAGCTGTCCTTGCCCACATGCCAGAAATTCCTGGCCGTGATCGCGAAATGATCGCTCTGTTCATCGTGAGTTGTTTTAATAACATTCTGCAATTAAGCCTTTTGGGCCCTCAAGGACCAGAACGCGAAGCTGCGATCAAAAAAGAAGTCTTCACTTTGATCAGCCGTTATTTAAAACCGTAATTTGATCGATAAAAAGTATTGATTCCTTTTATCCTCCTCGTATCCTTAAGACTCCGAGGAGGATTTTCTTGATCCGTCGCAAATTTCAAATAAATAAGGTCAACTTCCTGCAAATTCTCCCGACAGTCCTTTTATGGACCACCTTAGCGACACTCATTGGTGTTGCTGCAGGAACTGTCTCCGCTGTTTTTTTATTTTCACTGGACTTGGTAACCGCGACACGCACACAGACCCCTTGGCTAATTCTTTTGCTTCCTCTTTCGGGAGTCGTGATCGCTTATCTTTACTCTCGGCACGGTAAAGGCACTG
This sequence comes from Bacillota bacterium, assembly GCA_050257115.1. Taxonomy (GTDB): domain Bacteria; phylum Bdellovibrionota; class Bdellovibrionia; order Bdellovibrionales; family Bdellovibrionaceae; genus Bdellovibrio. Next base: position 240 of record JBLMWG010000103.1, on the reverse strand, counting down.
AGGCTGGAAACAATCTTATCATTGACGAGATTCACAATCCAAAAAAAGTCATCCCACTACGAATGGCGCCGCTGGTTTTATTTAGTACGTTAACCACTCACCTCTTTGGCGGCTCCGCTGGACGCGAAGGAACCGCCGTGCAAATGGGAGCCTCTCTGGCGGATCAACTCACGCCACTTTTGAAGTTTGATGACACTAAGAGAAAAATTTTGATGATGGCCGGGATTTCAGCTGGTTTTT
>JBLMWG010000102.1:0-17893 GCA_050257115.1 Bacillota bacterium | reverse complement strand
ATCCCCTTGGGCGAACTGGACCCCGTAGACTGTTCCAATCCAAATACCGTTGAAAAAAAGTGCTATGGTGGAGCCGGACCGACAATGATCACGGACTATCCGAAAAACACCGGTCATTATTTCTTACCAACGGTAACTACAGAGATGACAGAAACTTTGCCCTCTGAAAATACGACTCGATGGTATGGGGGTAAACCTTGGAATCTTTTAACCACAAATAATCTTGCAAGTCGTTCAAGCGACATTCCAGCCAAACAATACGTTGGCGGATCAATGAACGATTATGTCTTAAGTTGCCTAGATATATGGGCCCACCCCGTATACAGCATTAGATTAACTATCAGCGACGAAGACTCCGAAGTCGGTGGAAACGGGATAGACGAAGTCGTCGACTGGAACTAGACGTCCATCCAGTTCCGTCGAATCTAGCCTCAATATAAGACACTTTCCAACCGAATAGCTAACCGATGTGAGCCATCAATTCGTCTCTAGGATGAGACCGAAAGGCTCGCACAGGGAGTGAACATGGATGTTCGGATTATTCTCTCGGCGATTGCTTGCGTCTTCGTATTCACAGCATGTAGCAAAAAATCAGCCGATACAGTTTTCTCAGACAGCAACGCGCTTAATTCTGCAGCTTGCATGGGGCAAGCAATTCAAAATAAATTTATCGTTCAATGGGAAGATGGGAAGTTCACTGTTGAATCCGCGGCGAACGCTGAGGAGTTCAAAAAAACTTTCATCGAACCGCAATTAGAAAATATTCGTAAGGTTGAATTCGATCGGCACATTCAGGTCGAGAGCACTTCCGCAGTTCAGGCATCTGGGATTACTGATAATTGGGGACAGGATATAGTCCAGGCATCTTCCGCTTATGCTCAAGGTATCTACGGGCAAGGTGTGAAAGTTGCTGTAGTTGATGCGTATGTTGATGTGACTCATCCACAGCTTTCCGGAAGAATCGCGGTCAACACAGGAGAAATTCCAAATAATGGAATTGATGATGACCATAACGGAATCATTGACGACTATTATGGCGCCTCGTTTGTTTCGAGCCCGGGCTCAACATCAACTCCGAGTGCTCACGGCTCTCACGTGGCTGGTATTATTGCTGCAGATCCAAGTTATGGCTCTGTAAATGGACTAGCACCGCAGGCACAAATTATTCCCGCGCAGTTCATCGCTAATGACGGCGGCGGATCTTTAGGTGATGCAGTTCTTGCCCTTCAGTATGCCGCTAGCCGTGGAGCTAAGATTATCAATGCCAGCTGGGGTGGCGCACCTTGTGTTGCTTCCTTGCGCAATGCTTTCGCTGAACTACAAAGTCAGGGAATTCTCATTGTCGTTGCTGCCGGGAACGACGGTCGCGATATCGACGCATATCCCGAATTTCCTGCATCGTTCAATATGACTAATCAAATAACTGTTGCCGCTTCCACGATCACGGATTTCATGACCTCTTGGTCAAACAGTGGGTTTAATCTGGTCCATGTGGCGGCACCTGGTGAACACATTTTAAGTACCGTCCCCGGTGGCACAGTTGCCTACATGGATGGCACAAGTATGGCCGCTCCATTCGTCAGTGGAACCGCAGCATTGCTCTGGAGTGCCAAGCCAACAGCTACGGCGCAACAGATCAAAGCAGCAATTGAACAGTCTGTTGATGTGACTCCAGGGCACGAATTTAAAGTAAAAACTCGAGGCCGAATCAATATTCAGAAAGCACTTCAAGTACTTGGCCAGTTAGTGCCATAAATTCAACAACATACATCACTCACGCAGAGCATAAAACCATGCTCTGCGTCTGTCGTTTTCAGATGCTTACTCATGATCTGGCTGGTAGAAAAATCCTTCCGTTTAACAGAGGTTAAAGAAGGATTTTATGAGCGAAGTAATATCAGGAACTCAAGCAAAGCTTGCTGACCTTGAAAAAAGAAATGAAGCCGCAATGGCGGGTGGCGGAGCTGCTCGTATCGCGAAACACAAACAAGGCGGCAGACTTTCTGCACGTGAGCGTTTGGATGTTCTATTGGATCCAGGCAGCTTCGTAGAAATGGATCGTTTCGTTACTCACCGTTGTACAAATTTCGGCATGGACAAAAACGTTGTTCCTGGCGATGGCGTGGTAACTGGTTACGGTCGTATCAACGGTAAATTAGTTTATGTGTCATCACAAGATTTCACAGTCATCGGTGGATCTATGTCTCGCACTCAAGCGAACAAAATCTGCAAAGTGATGGATCTTTCTATAAAAAATGGCGCTCCATTCATCTCCATTAATGACTCTGGTGGTGCGCGCATCCAAGAAGGTATTGAATCTCTTGGTGGTTACGCTGATATCTTCACGCGTAACACAATGGCATCTGGTTTGGTTCCACAAATCACTGCAATCATGGGCCCATGCGCTGGTGGTGCGGTTTACTCTCCTTCAATCACTGACTTTGTCTTCATGGTTAAAAACACAAGCTACATGTTCGTAACGGGCCCTGACGTTATCAAAACTGTGACTCATGAAGAAGTAACTAAAGAAGAACTTGGTGGAGCAACGACTCACTCTGCAAAATCTGGTGTGGCTCATTTCGCTGCGGAAGACGATAAGCATTGCTTGCTATTAATTCGTGAATTGATGAACTTCCTTCCTTCAAACAACTTGGATGACACTCCGGTATTGCCAAATACCGATCGCCCAGATCGTTTGACTGAAGCGATCGCAAACTTAATTCCGGAAAACCCTAAGAAACCTTACGACATGCTTTCTATTATCACTGAGTGCGTGGATGAAGGTTACTTCCTTGAAGTCCACAAGCACTTCGCACAAAACGTGATCGTTGGTTTTGCGCGCTTCAATGGTCGCCCCGTCGGTATCGTAGCAAATCAACCAAACAATTTGGCAGGTTGCTTGAATATCGAAGCGTCGCGCAAGGCAGCTCGTTTCATCCGTTTCTGTGATGCTTTCAACATTCCGGTCGTATCGTTTGTTGACGTTCCAGGTTTCTTGCCAGGCAAAGATCAGGAATGGAATGGTATCATCACTCACGGTGCAAAATTACTTTATGCTTACGCTGAGGCAACTGTTCCTAAAATCACTGTTATCACTCGTAAAGCTTACGGTGGTGCTTACATCGTGATGGGTTCTAAATTATTGCGTTCTGATGTGAACTTGGCTTACCCAACTGCAGAAATCGCAGTAATGGGTGCTGAAGGTGCTGTCAGCATCATCAGCCGCGAAGAAATCAACAAAGCAAAAGATCCAGCGGCAGAAAAAGCTCGTTTAACGGCTCAATACGAAGAGAAATTCTCCAACCCGTATGTGTCTGCTGAACTCGGGTACACAGACGAAGTGATCGATCCGGCTTTAACTCGTAAACGCATTATCGATTCTTTGGAAATGTTAAAAAATAAACGCGATATCACTCCGGCTAAAAAGCACGGAAATATCCCTCTGTAGGAGCGAGCATGGCAGTTTTTAAGAAAATCCTGATCGCCAACCGTGGAGAAATCGCTATTCGTATCACCCGCGCCTGCCGTGAGTTGGGTATTGCCTCTGTAGCAGTTTTCTCTGATGCGGATCGCGACAGCTTGCATGTATTCTTGGCGGATGAGGCCTATCACATTGGGCCTTCTCCATCGAAAGAATCTTATTTGAACTACAACAAGATCTTGGAAGTAGCCAAGAAAGCCGGCGCCGATGCGATCCATCCGGGTTACGGTTTCTTATCTGAGAACACGATCTTTGCAAAAGCTTGCGAAGCCGCTGGCATTACATTCATCGGCCCAACAGTCGCAAATATCGAGTCCATGGGAGATAAAATCTCTGCAAAAACTTTGATGAAGAAATCTGGCGTTCCGACGGTTCCAGGTTCTGATGGCGGCGTTGAGACAGTTGAAGAAGCGATCAAGATCGCTGAAAAAATTGGTCTTCCAGTGATCATCAAAGCCTCTGCTGGAGGTGGTGGTAAAGGGATGCGTGTTGTTCGTAAGATGGATGAGTTTGAAAGTGCATTCCGCGCTTGCCGCTCTGAAGGTCAGAACTACTTCGCAGATCCGACTGTTTACATCGAAAAATTCATCAACGATCCGAAACACATTGAGATCCAAGTGTTCGGCGATAAACACGGTAACCATGTTCACTTGTTTGAACGTGAGTGCTCTGTACAGCGTCGTAATCAAAAGATCATTGAAGAATCTCCGTCACCTTCTGTTCCACACGAAGTTCGTTTGCGCATGGGCGAAGCCTCTGTTCGCGCTGCCAAACAAATCAACTACGTTGGCGCGGGAACAATTGAGTACATCTTCGATAACACGACTAAAGAATTCTTCTTCATGGAGATGAATACACGTCTGCAAGTTGAACATCCGATCACAGAGATCGTGACTGGTTTTGACCTGGTTCGTGAACAAATTATGGTAGCCGCAGGTAAACCATTGAGCTTCAAACAAGAAGACATCAAACAAAAAGGTCACGCGATTGAAGCACGTATCTGTGCCGAAGATCCTGTGACATACAAACCGAATCCAGGCGTGATCAGAGCCTGCCGTCATCCGCAAGGGCCGTTCATGCGCGTTGATTCTTATGCATACCCTGGTTACAACGTTCCGATTTTCTACGATCCAATGATCTCTAAAGTGATCACATGGGGTGAAACTCGTAATGAAGCCATCGATCGTATGCAACGTGCTTTGTCTGAGTTCGTATTGACGGGTATTAAAACCAACATCGTTCTGCATAAGACGATTTTGGACCACCCAACTTTCCGTGACGGTACTTACACGACACAATTTATCGAGAAAAACTTCGAAGTTATCGAGCCAGAGATGTTCAAACAAGTTGAAGATCCTGTGTTCTTGATCGCTGCGGCTATTGAAGCCTACAACGATCGTAAGTCGAAGGATATTCGTCAGCTGAACGTGAGCTCCACATGGAGACGCATTGGTCGCAGAATGCAATTGAGGACGCAATAATGTATTTCGAAGCAGAACTTAGAGGACAAAAGTATAAAGTCGATGTGACTGAAGGTCGTCATTCGTGGAAGATCTCATTGCAAGCTGAAGGTAAGGCATGGGTCCATTACGACATTTCTAAAAACGACTATAAGCATGCGGAAGAATACATCAGCTTCCTTTTTGAAGGTAAGTCTTACCTTGTTGACGTTGTGGGTTCTGATACAGAGTACACAGTGTTTACGCGTAATTCTTTCCGTTCAATCAAGATCTTCAATGATGAAATGCTTTTGCATGAATCTTTGAAAAAAGGTGGCGGCTTCGGTGGAGATTTGGAATTGAAAGCTGGAATGCCAGGAAAAATTATCGAAATCTTTGCTAAAGAAGGTGAAATCGTTAAAGCCAATAAGCCGCTTCTTATTATGGAAGCCATGAAAATGGAAAACGAAATGCGCGCGACTCGTGATGTGAAGATTAAAGAGATCAAAGTAAAACAAGGTGATTCCGTTGAATCAGGTGCAGTTCTGATTAAATTTGAAGAACCTTAAAGAATAGTGTGGTCTATGAATAAAAAAGGGAAGCTTGATCAGCTTCCCTTTTTATTAATTTTTAATCCTTCTTATTCTCGCTCATTTTGGCGGAATTCTTCTTGTCGCTTTTTCTCGAAGATGCCAACGACTATGACACCAATTTCATACAGTGCAAGCATTGGAATCAACATCATGATCATGCTCATCAAATCTGGTGGCGTGATAATCGCACAGGCAATCGCCAATCCCATCACGGCATAGCGACGCTTTTCACGAAGAAACTGCTGACTTACCAAGCCCAACATTCCTAAAATAGAAATAATCAGTGGTAATTCGAAAGCCACGCCGAACATCAAGCACATCTGGGTAAAGAAGCCAAGATACTGATCGATAGAGATCATCGGCTTATCAACATCCCCACCAAAGGTCATCAAGAAGTGGAAAGCCATCGGCAAAACAACGTAATAAGAAAACGCTGCTCCTAAGATGAACAACAAAGAACCAGAGACGATAAAGCCCATGGAATATTTTTTTTCTTTGCTATACAGACCTGGGGCTACGAACTTCCATACTTGGTATAGCCACAAAGGACAGGAGATTAAAACACCGCAAACGAAAGATATTTTGATGTGAGCAAGGAACTTATCCAATGGGCCTGTGTAGATCAAACCGCCATTTGGCAAATAGGGTGCAATGGGCGCTCTGATAAAATTGAATATCTTTTCACTAAAACCGTAACACGCACCTGTTGCAACAATCAAAATATAAGCGCAACGAACTAAGCGAAAGCGTAACTCGGCAAGATGCTCGTAAAGCGACTGGCTCTTTTGATCAAGTTCTTCTGAAGTACTCATGAGGGCTTGTGCTCTTTGTCAGTTTTGTTGCCACTATGCTGCTCTGTCAGTTCCAACTGCTCAGGAACCGGCTTTGTTTCTGTTTCAACAGACGGAGGATTATGGCTATGAGGTTCATGATTTGGTTTAGCACTTGGCTTTTGCGGAGCTTCGTAAAGATTAATACGATCAATACGCGCCTGCTCTTTCAGCTCGTCCGTTAAACTTGATGTACTTCTTTTAAGTTCATTAAGAAAGCGGCCAATGGTGCGAGCCACCTGAGGAAGTTCTTTGGGGCCGATCACGATCAGTGCCAAAACAGCTAAGAAAATGATTTCTGACATGCTTAAACCAAACATGGTGGCAGAATAGTGGAATCACCCTTGCTTGCCAAGCTTTACTTGGTCTTGCGGCAAAGGCAAAATGCCCATTTCAATGAGTTTTTCCCGCGCTAATTCAGAACCAGTTCGCAAATAGCGGTCATAAAGCCTTAAAATACTTTCATCGCTCTTAATAAATGAGTGATGGCTAATGTAGGTTAGCACGTCGACAAACTCACCAAAACGCGAAGAAAAAGTGCTATAAACCTTAGCCATTGCATCTTCCCGAGTGTGGTGTGCTAACGTCGCATAAGCCGCTCCACCAATATCCGCATAGTAATCCACATCTACAATTTTTCGCTGAAGAGAGTCGCCGAAGAAGCCACTAATGTAGAGCGTACGATCTCCCAGTTTACGAAGCATCTCCGCTCGGACTGCGGCCTCTGCACTTTGCGCAATGAGATACATTTCTGCGAGAGTTTGTGGCGCCCGTTGACCGCCTTCATTCAAATATTCATTTTCAAATAGATTTCTAGCATCAAGATAATGTTGAAGTAAATTAACCAGATAACTTTCCACTTGAGGAAAAGTTTTCACTCGGCGTTGAGAAAGACCCTTAGAGACAAGTTCCTTAAAGAAACCCTGAGGGCTTACAAACAGTTCAACTGATTTAGTCTGCGAGTTACTCTTCATGCGCGACTGCCTCCGAGCGTCTCAGAAAAGGATTCAAGGAATCCTCTATCTAGTCTAACAACGTATCGGAACAATTCGGTTAGTTGTTTAGAAGAAAACTAGTCTTTTGTATTAACGGGATTACTATCCTGATTTCACTAGACACTCCTAATTATTCACAAAATCCGAACAAGTCAGAAATAGTACCAATTTGAGATATCTTCGGCAAAAAGGGTTCTTTCTCGGCAAGCTGTCTAACTTTCTTACACCCTCACCCTGTCTCTCTAATACCTATTGGTTAATGGCTGGCACCGCCATTGCTCTAGGTAATTGCTGAAAGTGTGGGAAAACATGAAAAGACTAAATAACTGGTCCAAAAAAATCTCAAAAAGACATGTTATTGGTGGGATCATCAACATCTCCCTTTTAACGGGCAGCTTAGCCCTTTTTAACTCCGCCAATCTGGCCGAGCCTAAAAACGCGGATTCAAGTGTCCAAAGCAATACGCCACAAGTTAAAGAATCACTGCTTCAGGCATTAACCTTACAGCATAAACCAGAAATTCAAGACCTCACATTTGATCGCGAATTAGTTTTAAATGACTTTCAAAACCGTGTTTCTGAAGACTTTAAAATTCCTGCAAATCTTCGCGATCGCGCAGGTTTCTGGTTTGATATCTACACAAAACATGACTCCATGAAACGCCTCATTCACCATGCAAACTATCCGTGGATTGTCTTTGAGGTTGTCGACGTGACTCCAATTATCAATGCAGAAACACCAAAACATCGCTGGTTGCGAAATATCAAAGCCGATCAATATGTAAAAGATGAAGTTGCCAAGATTAAGGACACTTTGAAGTCTCTTTCTAAGAAGAAAAACGTTGAAAATCTCAATGAGAGTGAACAAAAAATTGCTAATGTCTTAACAAAGCTTGGTGGCGATCTCGCAAAAAACGCCAAAGTTGCTTTGCAAAATATTCGAGTGCAAACGGGTCAAAAAGATTTCTTTCATGAAGGCCTTGAAGTCAGCCCACAGTATCTTCCTGGCATGGAAGAAATCTTCGCTCAACATAAACTTCCAACAGAGCTAACACGCATCCCATTCGTAGAAAGCAGTTTTAACAAGCATGCCACCTCTAAAGTGGGTGCTTCAGGAATCTGGCAGTTCATGGGTGCTACCGGTCGCAAATTCATGATTGTTGATAGCCGCATCGACGAAAGGCATTCACCCTTTAAGGCCTCTGAGGCGGCAGCTCGCTTGCTTAAAGAAAATCACATGATCCTGAAGAAATCATGGCCTTTAGCAATTACCGCTTGGAATCATGGTCCTCCGGGAATCCGTAAAGCGATGGCACAAACAGGATCCAAGGACCTTGGCGTCATCGTTGAAAAGTTCCACTCTAAGTCCTTCGACTTTGCTTCGGCTAATTTCTATTGTGAGTTTTTAGGCGCCTTGTATGCAGAAAAATACCACGAGCAGATCTTTAAAGACGTAAACTATGAAGAGACTCTGAACTTACACACAGTGAAATTAAATAGAAACATCAGCGCTAAAGAGCTTGTTCGCCTGAGCGGCCTGAGCAATGACGACTTCATGCTGTATAACCCGGACTTAAAAAATGCTGTGGCGATGAATGCTTCGATTCCTACCGGCTTTACGTTAATGTTAGATGACGGTGCTCGCGCAGTCCTTAAGAATTTAATTGCAAAGGAATCTTCTACAAGAAAAAGAAAGTTAAGCAAAAACGAATTCTCGCTTAACTCCCCTATCGCTCGCGAATAGATCTATATGTCGTTTGGTCCAACCAGAGAGATGACCTCTGGTTGAGAGAAAATTTTCTGCGCCAGATTTTGAATATCTTCTGGCGTAATCGCAAAATATTTATCTGCCACATCCAAACTATCACGATAATCTAAACCATAAATATCATCGAACAGGATGGCATTGCAGATTGTACTTTTTCTTTGCAACTCAATATCATGACGACCGATCAGATAGCGTTGTGCACGAGTGAGCTCCTCCTCGCCGACTTTTGTATCTGCAAGTTTTTTGAATTCCTCTTTCAACATCTGGATAGACTTTTGTGCCTTCTCTGGGGAACAACCAATGTATCCACCGAAATATCCGCCTTCTATGCCTTCCATATGCATCGGTGAAACAGAATAAGCTAAAGAGTTTTTATCACGAAGTTCGAGGAACAAACGCCCTCCTTGACCACTCAAAATTGACTGAATGACTTCCAAGGTGAAGCGCTCAGGACTTTTCAGGGTCAATCCTTGATATCCTACGATGATGTGGCTTTGCTCTTTTTTTAGTTCATGAAAGATGTGCTGAGGCTTTTTAACTGGAGTGATGGGGAAGCTGTTTTCGATACGGTGACCTGGCTGCATTTGCGAAGTCACTTCCTCGAGCATTTTGACCCATTTTGCCGTATCAACATCCCCTACCACGCAGAAAGTTGCATTCTTGGCGTGGATCACTTTGCTATAATATTCCTTCAAAGATGACGAGGTAATTGCATTGATTGTCTCCTCGTTACCTAAGAGATCGCGCGAATACGGATGGTTTTTAAAAATCTCGCTCATGAAATTCATCACGCAAATCTGCGACGGATTATCATTGCGGGATTTCACCTGATTTTTTTGAATGAACTTTTCTCTTTCCAGAATTGTGTCAGAAAATTGTGGATTCAATAGTGAATCACAATAAATCTCCAACATCTTATCTTCAAAGGGCGAAAGATAGTCCATAGACAGACCTACAGAATTTCGGCCACCAAATGCACCAAGGCCTGCTGCCAGCTCATCAACGCGCAAGTTAATTTCTTCTTCGGTAAATTTTTTGGAGCCCGACAACCAGTTCCGAGAAAACTGTTCTGTCAAACCGCCTGTTGTTCCATCTTCAGTACGGACACCACCTAGAAATGCCGCTTTCATAGCGACGTACGGTGTATCCTTTTGTTCGCGGATCAGAAGTGTCGCGCCGGATTTCAAAGCAATACGTTGTGTCTCGGGTGAATGCTTTACAGCCGAGGTGTTGATCGTGAATTTCTTTGGTACAAACTTTACTGGCTTGTTCTTTTTAGCTTTAGCAGCGGAGAGTGCTTTCTTTAAATTGCGGGCAAAAGCCTTTAAGGCATTTTCCGCGACTTTTTTATCCATATTCGTCATCAATGACAGACTAAAGGTGTCAGCCTTGAAGTACTTCTTTGCGGCCTTTTGAATGTCTTCAGGCTTCAAAGAATAGACCTGCTTCATATACTTTTTGTAGTATTCATGATCGTTGTAGTAAAACTCATCGCCTCCGGCTTTTCTCGCAATGTTATCCACAGTCTCCATCGAGTAAACTTCATGACTGGCAAAATTTGTAATGGCTTTTTGCATTTCTGCTGGTGTTGGCGGTTCTTCAATCATGCGCACAAGTTCTGGAGTGAGTGCCGCCAAAGCCTTTTCAAGGTTTTCTTTTTCCAAGTTAAATGAGACCGCAAACATCCCATCATCTGGCATTGAATAACTAAACGAACCGACAGAGTTGGTGAGGGGTTCACGAATACGCAAGGTCTGCATCAAACGTGATGAATCACCTTGTCCTAAGATCGCCGACAGTACTTCAAGAGCCGCAATATCTTTGTGCTTAACATTGGGAATTCTCCAACTGAGATAGCCGGTTGTGTTTTCAAATTTTGCCTGTTCAACTTTAATGCGAATGCTTTTTTGCGCGGGTTCTTTCACATGAACGACGCGACGAAGTTTATAGGGCTCAAAACCACCAAACATTTCTTCGACTTTCTTTTTCATCTCCTTAGATTCAAAGTCGCCGGCAATCACTAAGAACATATTGGAAGGTACATAGCGACTTTGGAAATATTCCTTAATTTTTTTTGCGCTTACTTTGCGAATGATTTTTTCATAGCCAATGACTGGCAAGCCATAAGGATGTTTTCGGAAAATATTTGAAAATAGCAGCTGGCTAGAACGACGGCCCGGACTGTCCTGACCTCTTTTGATTTCCTCAATGACGACTTCACGTTCATTATCAATTTCGCTTTCGTCAAACGTCGGAAAACCCATCATCTGGCTAATAACATCCATAGCGACATCTGAGAATTGCTTAGAAATCGTCACATAGAAGACTGTTTGATCAAAAGAAGTATAAGCATTGAGTTCGCCTCCAGACCCCTCGACGGTAGCCGCGATCTCCCCCACTTTATATCTCTCAGTTCCCTTAAAGACTAAATGTTCAATAAAGTGAGAGATACCTTCCTCACCTTTTTTTTCATCAGCTGATCCTGTTTTCACCCACATTTGAACTGACAGAACCGGAGACTTGTGGCTCTCCAATAAAAGGACTTTTAGACCGTTTTTTAGTTGAAATTTTTTGGACATACTCTACATAACTCCCATGGCTTTTGGCGTTTACGTTCATATCCCTTACTGCATTCAACGCTGCACTTATTGTGACTTCGCGACTTATGAGCAAAGTAAAATTTTGCCGCCGGATCAGTATGTCCAATTGCTGTTCGAGGAGATGCGCCAAAAACATCAATACTATCAGCCTCAACAGTTGGACACTCTCTACTTCGGTGGCGGAACACCAAGCTTGATCCCTGCTCATCTTATTGTAGCGGTTATCAAAGAGCTGGGTAGATATGGCTATACAACTGGACCTGAAACAGAAATCACAATCGAGATTAATCCAGCGACTGTTGATAAAGATAAATTGAAAATGTACATCGATCACGGTGTGACACGCTTCAGTGTTGGTGCTCAAACTTTTGATGATCGCCTACTAAAAATGGTTCACCGTGAGCACTCTGCAAAGCAAACGCTTGAAACCCTAGACCTTTTGCGGGCACATGGGTTGAATTTTAGTTTTGATATTCTTTTCGCTCTACCTTCACAGACATTTGAAGGTCTTAAAAATGATGTTCGTATTGCTGTAGAACAAGGTGCCAAACACATCAGTCCTTACTGCCTGACCGTTCCTGAAGGACATCCTTTGTCAAAAGGTCGACCCATTGAAGATGAACAAGTGGATATGTTTGATTTCATCGCCAACGAACTAACGGGGCACGGATTTCAGCAGTATGAGATTTCAAATTTTGCTTTGCCCGGCTACGAATCGCGCCATAACCTATTATACTGGATTGATGAGCCTTATTGGGGGCTTGGTTTATCTGCTCACTCCTACAGTAAAGAATCACCGTGGGGTACCCGTTATTGGAATGTTAACTCCATCGGTGAATACCAAAAACAGATTCTGATGCACCAAGGGCACTTTTTTAGTTCCCCAAGCGTTCATTTGCCATCTGAACAATTTGAGCAACTTGAAAGACACCAAGCTCTCACAGACTTTTGTCATACCTCAATGCGTCTGATGCGGGGTCTCAATGAGACTGCATTGCAAGAAAAATTCTCTAAAGACATTTATCATCAAGTCTCGAGCATCATGACAAAGCTTATGGGTAATGGGTGGGTGAAAAATGACCAAGGACATTGGTCTCTTACGCCGGAAGGCATTGTTATTAGCAACAAAGTCTTTCAAGAACTGACCTTTTTAAAAGGTGACGTCTAAAATAACCTCGCGCAATTGACAATATTCAATGAATACACAATCTTAAGTATTGCGAAAGGAACCTCCATGTCAGAAGAAAACAATCCTCAAAATTCTAAAGCCGATACATCAGAAAATTTCGACGTGTCTTCTGAAATTCAGAAACTTCAAGAGCAGGCAGAAAAATTTAAAAATGACTATCTGTATCTGCGCGCGGAATTTGAGAACTACAAAAGAAACGCTATTAAAGAACGGTCCGACTTGATGAAATACGGTGGTGAAAGATTTATTCGCGACCTTCTTGAGGTTGTTGATAATTTTGATCGCGCGTTGCAAGTAAATGTAACTGCGGAAAATCTTTCAACCTTTAAACAAGGTATTGAGCTGACGTCTCAAGAACTTAAGAATCTTCTCACACGTCATGCCGTTACTGAGATTCCAGCGGAAGGTGTGCCTTTTGACCCCGCAGTTCATGAAGCCCTTAGTAGTGAAGCCACTGACAAGTTTGCTCCGGGCTATGTCGCTCGGGTCTTCAAAAAGCCATACAAACTTCACGACAAGGTCATCCGTACAGGACAAGTTGTCGTGGCAAAAAAACCTGAATAAGAAGGTGTTGCTTGTCTAAGAAGGACTTTTACTCCGTACTAAATGTTCCTCGCTCCGCCTCTGCTGATGAAATCAAGAAGGCCTATCGCAAACTTGCGATGCAATACCATCCTGATAAAAATCCTGGCGACAAGAAGGCTGAAGAAAAGTTTAAAGAAATTTCGGAGGCCTATGAGGTTCTAAGCGATACCAAAAAGCGTGAGATGTATGACCAGTTCGGTCATAGTGGGGCTCAGGGTTTTGGTGGAGGCGGTCCGGGAGGTCCTTTTGGAGGGGCTGGCGGATTTGGAGGTTTTGGCGGTGCCGGTGGTGGCCAAGCTGGAGATCCTTTTCAAGATAGCTTCGGAGACATGTTCGGAGATATTTTTGGTGGTACTCGGTCTGGTGCTGGAGCTGGTGCAAGAACACGTCGCCAAGCAAAAGGTACAGACCTTCGCTATACGTTAAATGTTTCTTTTGAAGAGTCCGCATTAGGCTGCGAAAAAGTTATTAGCTTTATGCGCCAACGAGGTAATAAAGAAGAATCCGCGAAGTTGTCTGTGAACGTCCCTGCTGGCGTAAAAGAAGGACAACGCCTTAAATTAAGCGGCGAAGGTGATGGTGGAAGCCATGGCCCCGCTGGTGATTTGTACGTCATTATTTCAGTCCAAGAACATCCTTTGTTTAAGCGCAACGAGAATGATGTGACATTGGATCTGCCAATCACATTTACAGACGCCATCCTTGGCACAAATATCGAAGTCCCTACTTTAACTGGAAAAGCGATGATTCGTATTCCACCAGGAACTCACTCTGGACAAAATTTCAGACTTAAGGGCAAAGGCTTCCCAAAAATCGGCGGCTTTGGGTCTGGCGATATGTTGGTAAGAATTTTAGTTGATACCCCTGCCCATATTTCTAATCGCCAAAAAGAACTTATTGAAGAGCTTGCCAAGGGTTCTGAAGCAACACCAATGGTTAAAGCCTTTCAAGAAAAAGTTTCCACTCTTATGAGGAATCGTAAATGACATCCGAGATCGCACTTTTAACGGCTGCCTGCTTGCTTGTTTCTTGCACTACCGTTACCACCAAACGGCCTGAACTTCATCCTACGACGGCTAAAGCTGTCACTAGCAAGAAGGGCAAAGGTGTTTCTGGCATGATTTCAGGAAAGCTTCCTGTCTATACTGGAACCACCTCGAATGTACAAGCAGTGCCAACGGCTCCCGTTAGTGCAGATCCTCTGATAACGTTAAAAACATTGGTCTCCCAATCCGTCCAGGCGACCACACCTCAAGAGCAAGAAGTATATCGCACTCGCGCAGTGGAATTAGTAGACAATCGACTGAATGAAAAACAACTTGAAGAAGTGGCAGACCACTCAGATTACGGATTCGCTCGTGGCCATGCGATGTATCGCCTTGCGGAAAAAGCTTTGGACGAACGCGATCTTTACAGAGCGAAAAAGTATTTCACCGCTGTTGTCGACTTTTTACCAGGAAGTGATCTGGCTGTTCGTGCACAGGATATTGTTTCCCAGTTAAATGCAGCTAAGAATGTTGAATCAAAAACCATCGGTGTTGTTTTGCCTTTGAGTGGTAAAAATGCGCCTGTGGGACAACGCGCTCTGCGCGGCTTGGAAATGGGTCTGGGTCTTCATGTTCCTGGCTCTGGATTTAAATTGGCCGTCATGGATAGCGAGGGGAATCCCGATTCAGCTCGTCGTGGGGTTGAACGGTTAGTTAAAGAAGACAATGTCATCGCGGTCGTCGGAAGCTTACTCAGCAAAACAGCTCCTGCAGTCGCTGCAAAGTCTGATGAGCTTGGAGTACCAAGCATTGCTCTTTCTCAACGCGCTGGAATCACCGAAATTGGCCCGACCGTGTTCAGAAATTCACTGACTAGTGAAATGCAAATACGCCACCTTGTTCGCACGGCTATGGAAGATATGGGAATGAAAAAGTTTGCAGTCCTCTATCCGAACGATCAGTACGGAACGGAATTTACAAACATTTTCTGGGATGAAGTTTTAGCCCGTGGCGGACAAATCACAGCGGTCCAAACCTACTCTACAAAAGAAACTGACTTCCGTCTCGTCATTCAACGCCTTGTTGGAACGTACTATGGTGAAGCACGGCAAGATGAGTTCAACATTCGCCTTAAGGAACTTAAACAATCAGACAAAAAACGCTCTGCGCGCAAAGACAATATAGAAGTTGTTTTGCCACCCATCACTGACTTTGACGGAATCTTCATTCCAGATAGCGCTAAGGCTATGGGCCAAATCGCTGCAATGCTCGCATTTAGTGACGTCCGCGGCGTGAAGCTGTTGGGCACAAACTTATGGAACACCCCTGGCGTTGCTAAACGTGCAGGAAATTTCGCAAACAATCTTCTTTTCGTGGATAGCATGGGGCCGAATGCTGCAGAGCAATCACGTTTCATCTCTGAGTATAAAAATCTTTATGGCGAAAACCCTTCGCTTATCGAAATTCAAGCCTACGATTCTGGGCTCATGTTACGTCAGCTAATTGCATCAGGGGCGGACAATCGCGAGGCCTTAATCAGCCGTCTAGCTGATCTTAAACGCTTCCCAGGGGCTCTAGGAGCGCTTTCTATGAGCTCTGATCGTGAAATCGAACGTCCTGTCGTTTCATTAACCGTAGAAAAAGGTGAAATTACCCCGCTGCACCACCAATAATTTCCATAAAATAATTTAATGGGAATTTTATTAACCCCCTCCCCTGCCTTCGTCGTCTAAGGAACACCAGCGACGACGAGGTCGCAAATTCCAAGAAGGGGGTTGTTATGAGCAGTCGTATCAATGAACAAATCGTGTCGGAATGCCGTAAAAAGCTAATAAGTTCTAAGCAAGACATCCTCAATAGATTCAAAACAGCTCAGCGAGAATTCGCACATACTGAAAAGTCCGGAGACGAAGGAGACGTTTCAGTTGCTCACATAGCAGAGCATTCCTTCTTAGTTTCACAGGAACGTATGAGAAATCAACTCTTGGAGATCGAGATGGCCCTTGCTCGAATTGAACAAGGAACGTTTGGTTTCTGTGAAGAAACTGAAGAGCCTATCGAAGCAGAACGATTGCTCGCGATCCCTTGGACACGCCTTAGCATTGAAGGCGCAGAGATGCGCGAAGCAGTTGGTCGTAAGTATGCGCGTTAGTATCGAGTCATCCGCAAACACTGGACTAGTGCGGCAAGGCGGTGCTTACTAATTCGTCACGCACTGCTTTTTTAGTGACACAATTCACATCCCCCGCAATAAGGAACTAAATTTTTCGGCCATGATCATCATATCGGGGGGTGAGATGAACGCAACCGAACTGGCACCAAATGAACTAGAAAATCTTAAGGAATCTTTGCTTTTTCAAAAGAGCTCGATCCTTAATAAAACTCACGAATTTAAAGAAGAACAATCTAAGATGTCTTCAACTGGTGATGAGGCTGAAGTTGCTTCGTCTGCTGTCTTAAATAATCTTTCCATTCACTTACTTGAGCGTGATCGCACAGCTCTTTACGCTATTGAAAAAGCGCTTGGTAAAATCGCCGATGGGACTTATGGCCAGTGCGAAGCTTGCGGTGAACTGATTAATGCCCGTCGACTACAGGCTAGACCATTTACAGCCCTTTGTATTGACTGCATGGAAGAACAAGAGAACCAATCGAATATTTTCAATTAGAAACTATAAGCACTCATTGGATGAGATCCGCTGACATGGATGTCAGTCCAATTTTTTAACTTTCCGATCATTACAGCTCAAGCAAAAATCGTCTCACACCGAGAAGGCTCATACCAGAAACACAATTCCCGCATCAACGCGGAGGAGCGGTATGAGTTTTGATGATAAAGTTCTAGAAATCCCACAGACCCTTCCAATGTTACCAGTGAGAGACATTGTAGTATTTCCCTACATGATCATCCCATTGTTCGTAGGAAGAGATTCTTCGATCCGTTCCGTAGAAGAAGCTTTAACAAAAAATCGTCTGATCTTTTTGGCTTCCCAAAAAGATATCTCTGAGGAAAATCCAACTCCAGATTCTATCTACACAGTAGGTACAATTGCGATGATCATGAGAATGCGCAAACTTTCTGATGGTCGCGTAAAAATCCTTATCCAGGGTGTGGCAAAAGGCCGGGTAAAAAATTACGCTAAGACTTCTCCTTCTTTCGAAGTAGCTGTTGAAAAAATCGAAGAAATTCCAACACAAAAAACTGTTGTGGAAAGTGAAGCTTTGATCCGTACCGCAAAAGAGCATATCGAACGCATTATTGCTCTAGGCCGCCCCCTTTCTCCGGACATCTTGTTGGTACTTGATGATGTTACTGATCCAGGTCGCATTGCCGATTTGATCGCATCGAACTTGGGTATCAAAGTTCAAGACGCTCAAAAAGTTCTTGAAACACATGATGCGAATGAAAGACTAAAAATCGTCAATGA
>JBLMWG010000101.1:0-6552 GCA_050257115.1 Bacillota bacterium | reverse complement strand
TCACCCAATTTCATACAGATGCCGCATAGCGCTGCAAAAAATGAAGCAGGCACTTTTGGAAAATTAACCTTTAAATTGTGCATTATTAGTCTGTCTCTTTGAGAGACATCTAAGACTTTTCCTTTCCACTGAATTTCTTCTAAAGCTCGTCCATCAAACTTCCGAAACTAGACCAAGGATTGGGCTTATGAAGAAGATTGATCAATTAATGGCAGAATTGGGTTTTAACAAAAATGCTCCAGAGGGCGTGAAAGAAGCTTTTATTAAGCATTTAATAAAGGCGTCCACTGGAGTGAATGTCGTCACCCCTTCCGAAGAACGGGAAATGACACAAAACCCAGAAAAAATTGTGCAATTTAAAATACCACAGCAACTCAGTTTCGAGTTTATTGGGGAAGAGCATCCCAAACCAAGATCTGGCAAAAAGGCAGTTTCTTAGTCCTGGAAATTATGTGTATTGCATCAAAACCTAGACCTAGGACCTGCAATTCCCTAGACTTTTGCCCAAATAACTAAAAATTCTTAACAGAATCAAAAAAAAGATTAGCGTCCTCGCTCTGCATTGGTACCATTTTGGAACTAGAGAGGGTCTAGGAAAATAATTCCTAGCCTTTCATACATACACTTTGGCTTTGCTGAAGTAGTTCGAATCACCCAATGAAGGAGGGGACCATGAGAGGGCTTATTGGAAGAGCCATTCTTGTTATGCTTGCAGGCGCGAGTGCATTTGCAGCGAAACCAGAAGCAGTACCTGGCGAGTACGTAGTTAAACTTAAAGACAACTACGCAATTCAATCTAACTCTATCATGAGTCATCAATTGGGTTCTTACATCAAGAACACAATTCCAGATATGAACATTATCGTAATCAAACGACCTGTTTTTGAATTAAACGATAGCGTTGTTAAAACGCTGGCACAAAACCCAATGGTCGATATCGTAGAGCCAAACTATATTTATCGTATCAATAAAACTCCGAACGATCCAATGTTCGGCAATCTTTGGGGTCTTAATAACATCGGCCAAATGGATTCCGAAAGGAAAGAAGGAGTGCCGGGTGTCGATATTGGAGCTGTTCAAGCTTGGGATATCACAACAGGCTCAAAGGATGTTGTAGTTGCAGTTATCGATACCGGCATTGACTACAATCATCCAGATTTGAAAGACAACCTTTGGACGAATGCCGCTGAACTTAATGGTAAAACTGGAGTTGACGATGATAACAATGGAATCGTTGACGACATTTACGGTGCAAGCTTTGTTAAAGCGGACAAGCCAACTGGCAACCCACTAGATGATCACGGTCACGGGACTCACTGCTCTGGCACTATCGGCGCTAAAGGTGACGATGGTAAAGGTATTGTGGGTGTGGCTTGGAACGTTCGTATTATGGGCGTGAAATTCTTGGCTGCTGACGGTTCTGGATCTCTTGAAGGCGCTTTGATGGGTATCGATTACGCAACCAAAATGGGTGCGAAAATTCTTTCGAATTCATGGGGTGGCGGTGGCTATGCTGAAACTCTAAAACAAGCTATCCAAAGATCAAACGATGCAGGAGCTCTTTTCGTTGCGGCAGCGGGAAATGAATCTAACAATAATGATTCAAATCCAACATATCCGGCGACTTATGATGTTCCAAATATTTTAACAGTGGCGGCAGTAGATAACAGAGGCCAACTTGCTTCTTTCTCGAACTACGGTAAATCCACTGTTCACGTTGCAGCTCCGGGCGTAAACATCTACTCATCTGTGAAAGGTGGGAAGTATGATTCTTGGTCTGGTACTTCAATGGCGACTCCTCACGTTTCCGGTATGGCGGCTCTTTTGGCAGCAAATGAACCAAACCTTACTGGTATTGAGATGAAGCAAAGAATTATTTCAACTGCGAAGCCAATGCCTAGCTTGCGTGGAAAAGTTCGCTCAGGTGGTATGGCTAACGCCTATTCCATGTTGACGAACACAGTGTCTGCTCCAGATCAGAATGATCCAGTGAATTGGAAGACTATGTCAGTCAGTGCTTCAACAGTTCATCCTTACGCTAACAAAGCTAATGAGACCTATGAAGTTCGGGTACCAGGTGCTGCTCAAATCGCAATCTATTTTGAAAAATTTGATACTGAAAAAGATTACGATAAAGCACAGATTTATGATTCAACAGGTAAGTTGGTTCAAACAATTAGTGGCAAGTCAGATGACACTTTCTCTATTCCGGTAAATGGTGAATATGCGAAAATCGTCTTCACATCTGATGATTCTGTAAACCGCTATGGTTTCGATATCACAAAAGCTGCTTGGAGATAGTTTTTACTGAGCTAAAATCAAAGTAAAATACAACAAAGGCCACCCTACGGTGGCTTTTTGTTTTTAATCAATTCACTTTTACACTTGCTGCCTTTCTAACCCCTGAGACAGATAATTAAGTCATCAGGGAGGAATTATGGAGCCGGAACTTGAACGTAAACGCCCCACTACACCACAAAAGCCTGAGGCGGGTTCTCAGAGCCAACAACCTGTCGAAAAATCTGTTCTTGAGCCATTACAAGGCTCTGAGCAATTTGAGCGACGAACATATGCCCGAGAGGTATGTACAGTTTTAGGTGTGCTACTTCTTTCTGTTGGCTTTGTAGGAATGGTTGTCGATGACTTCCTTACTTTACATTTAAGCTATGTCCACAACCTTATCCACATGGTATCTGGTGCCTTAGCTATTTGGTTCGGCGTGCATAGTGAGGCCGGTGCAAAGCGTTTTAGCTATCTCTTTGGGACTCTCTATACCGTACTAGGTGTTCTTGGTTTTGTTGTTGGCGTCCGAGGAGTCGCGAGTATTGGTGAGATTAAAGAAGATAGTTTCCTATGGATAATTAGCCCTGGACGATTTGAGTTAGGGACAAATGATCATGTTATTCACCTGCTGATTGGAATCGCTTTTTTAGCAGCCGGATTGATAATGTTTAAACGTCGTCGTTGGGAGCCGTCGACGACGTAATGCCTTCTTCCAAAAATTTTTCAATCTTGAGATTTGTATAATCAGGGAAATCTAGTTGAGTGCAGTGAGATCCGTATGGAACGAGTACGAATTCCGAGTGTTGAATTTTTTCTTTAAAATGATGCTGAAAGCGAGGTGGAGTGACCATGTCACGTTCACCAGAAATAATAAGCACCGGCGCTTCGATTTTTTCCAAAACAGATTCGCCATTGTAATTCATCATTTCTTCAAAAAGTGTGATGAAAACTTTGAGGTTCATACGCGCAACCCCCCGACAATAGACTTCGATATCTTTGAAATGAGTGACTTTTAAATTAAATCCGCCCGCGAGTGCCGTTAGGTACATTGAGAAAGGATTATCAATAGCCACCTTCCATAGGGTGTTCCATAAGTCAGGCTGGCTCTCGTATTGTGCTTTCACAAAATAAAACAGAGGCTCCATGATTTCTAATCCAAACATACCTTTGATTGGATTTTTCGCGAAGCCATTTATAAACACCAAAGAGCGGATTAGATCAGGATTGTCGTTGTATAGGTTTAAAAGTAACGGAGCGCCAAAGCTGTGTCCGGCAAAATGGGCTTGCTTTATGTTCAAATGATTCATCAAACCCATGATGTCTTTGCATAAAGCATCGAGAGAGAGCTGATTCATATCCGCTACTGGAACTGATTTATGATGACCGCGCAAATCGAAGGTGATGACTCTAAATTTTCTTGAAAAGTATTCGACTTGATAGTGCCAGTGATTGATGGGGCATGCGATGCCATAAATAAGAACCAAAGGATCCCCCTCCCCGTGTGTTTCATAGTAGATGGGGGTGCCGTCAAAGCTATTGTAATATCCGGTGCTTTTGGGCGTGGTATCCATGATGACCTTTACTTAAATGTAGAAAACTTTAATCAAAGTTGTGCCGACAGAGATCAAATCTCCATCACGAAGCATTTCGGAATCGATGGCTTTGTTATTAACTGTGATTCGTCCTGGGGAAAGAATTTTTATTTCAACTTGCCCGGGACCAGCCAGAAGCTCAAAGGCATCTCTAGGGGCATCTGTATCTAATAATTCGATATCCAGGGAGTCCGCACCAGCCCTGCGAGGTCCCCACCCTAAAATAATTTCTTCATCGGCTTGGATGCCCTGAATGAAGCTGAGTTTCAGAGCCGGAGAGAATCGTTCGGGGCTTCGACTTGGTTGAGAGTTCTGAACATCGAATCCAGGCAAGGTTGCTCTTAAAATATTACGCCACGTCAGGAGTCGTGCGAAATTAGGTGCAATTTCTTCTTTGACAGTAATAACTTTAAACTGAGTGCGCCCAACTTCGAATATAACCCCTGGAATTAAGGCCACTTTTTTCACACGGCGGCCAGAAATATGGATGCCATTAGAGGAATCCAAATCGATAAGAACCAATTGTCCTTTACCGTCCCTGGCGACCTCAGCGTGCCGGCTTGATACTTTTGGGTCCTTAATAAGAATATCTGCCTGGGAGCGACCCAGGGTTAAACCCTCGCGAACTTGATAGCGAGAGCCTTCGTTGGAACCATTCATAATCTCAATAAAAGTGACCATTTAGACATTCTAGGACTGGATTTGGGAGGAATCAAAGGACTATTCCTTGTGCTCAAACTTAAGGCGTGCTAAACCCGTAAAACATTTTAAAAGTCATCCTTGTTCCCACTCCTGTATGGTGGGGGCTTTAACCGAAAGGATAATACATGGAAATCACTAAAACTACGGCGAAAATGCCTTATGAAGTAGTTGTTCTTATGCACCCAGATGCAACTCTTGAAGATCAAAAAGATCTTTTCAAGAAGAACAAAGCTACTATTGAAAATTTCAAAGGTTCTTTGAACTCTTTGGAAACTTGGGGCAAAAGAACTTTGGCGACACCAATCGGCAAGTTGAAAAAAGCTATCTACTTCCACGCTACATTCGAAGCTGACACACAAGCTATCGCTGAGTTGGAACGTACTATGCGCATCAACGATAAAGTTCTTCGCTTCATGCACACTCGCTTGGACGAACGTGTATCTTTGGCTAAGTTCATGGAAGGCTTCAAAAAAGGTCTTTCTGAATCTGCAGCTCGTGAAAAAGAGCGCGAAGCTAAAATGCAAGCTCGTAAAGCTGCGTTTGCTGCTGCTAAAGCAGACCGCGCAGAACGTGGCGAGTAATTAGGCGTAAGCCATGAAGAAGACCGCTTCACCACAGAAGTTCATCACAATTTCATCTCTCTCGATTTTGTTGTCGATGCTCACTGTGGTGTTTGGCGCACCCCTTCTTCGGGTTCTTCGCAAGGCTTACGGTCCTTGGGCTTTTTGGCTTCTAGGATTGTTAGTGACAGGGGCTGCGTGGCTCCTCAACGCTCAACCGCTTGCACTTTTCATGGGCTCCGTTTGGATGACTTTAGGGGCTTATAATGAAATGGAGCAAAAAGGTCTTGGGTGGTGGCTCTCAGGAATTCTGAGTGTTTTATTAGGAACCGGTGCTGCAGGCGCCAGTATCTATGGGGCATTCAAGGTGAATGGGATTAACACGTACGCTGAGGTACAAAAGCTTGTCGAACAATTTACTGCTCAGGTTCAACAAATGAATCCTGCCGTTAAGTTAGACGCTTCTGTGATTATGCAGCAGGTTCCATCAGCCATTGCCATTGTTTTAATTTTGGCTTTAGGTGTGGGACTGATTTTTGAGAGAAGGGTTTTTTCGTGGCTCAATTTGCCCCGCGAGAAAATTGCCTCTCAGCTCAAGTTGTTAGAATATCGTGTGCCTGATTTTTTTATTTGGGTGGCGATGACAGCCTTCCTTCTAACAATGGTGAGTTTTGGCGGTAAGGCCATTGGCATCCTCGCAGTGAATATTGTGAACGTAGCACTCGTTCTTTATTTCTTTCAGGGGTTGGCAGTGTTGGAAGTACTTCTAAGTTCGATGAGAGCAGGAACTTTCACTCGAATTTTGATGTACATAATTTTGGTCGGCCAGTTAGTACTTATTTTAAGTATTGTTGGTTTGATCGACTACTGGTTGGATTTCAGAACTCGCATTCGCAGAATGAAAGTTCCAGGAAACAATTAGCAGATTTACACTCTGGAATTTTCAGAGGAATTATGGAGATCACATGAAAGTTATTCTTCAAAAAGACGTTAAAGATGTAGGTCGTGTTGGTGAGTTGGTGAACGTATCTGAAGGTTTCGCAAGAAACTTCTTGTTCCCACGTAAATTGGCTGCTGAAGCTACTGAAAAACGCGTAAAAGAGTACGAACACTTGAAACGTGTTGCTGAAGCTAAAAAGAAAAAAGCATTGGCAGAGCGCCAAGAGCTTTTGAATAAAATCAACGGCACAACTGTTACATTTAAATTGCAAGCTGGTGTTGATACCGACAAGCTTTTCGGTACTGTAACAACTACAGATATCTCTAAAGAGCTTCAAAAAATGGGTCACTCTGTTGATCGTCGTGACATCCACCTTGAAGAGCCAATCAAAGTATTGGGTCAACATAAAGCGGTTGTACGTTATAGCGAAGGTTTGGAAGCTAAAATCCAAATCGCAGTTGAGCGCGCTTAATCG
>JBLMWG010000100.1:0-9229 GCA_050257115.1 Bacillota bacterium | reverse complement strand
TTCTTTTTTTGCGTCGCCAGTTTTCTCTGACGCTGACTTTTTAAGATCTGCAATTTCCTTTTTTAAATCATCTAGATTCGCTTGCATATCCTTTTGAAACTGCTCTTTTTGTTCTTTCGAGTAGTTCACAGCCGCATCCGCAGCTTCAGAGGTTTTGTGTTTAACTTCCTCTTTGGTAGTCGCAAACGCAGAAGGTGTCAGAGAAAGGGCCATCAATGCTACAAGAATAGACTTCATGAGATCTCCTTAAGTTAAGGAGCTCAGTTTACAACGGAGCTTTATTTCACTTCAAGAATATTGAGACCTGCCGCATCGAGCGTCACAGTCACTGACTTCATAGATACGTCCACTAAAGGCTCCAGTTGATCTCAGAAATGCCATGAGCCTTCAAATAGGCATTCGCCTTAGAAAAAGGCTTTGTCCCGAAAAAACCCCTGTGCGCCGACAATGGCGATGGATGAACCGATTCGATTACATAATGCTTGTTACGATCAACAAAGGCGGCTTTCTTCTGTGCATATGAGCCCCACAGAATAAACACAATGTGCTCTTTTTCCTCGTTAAGAATATGAACGATACGGTCTGTGAACTGCTCCCAACCCTTACCTTGATGAGCAGCGGCCTTGCCATCTTCTACCGTCAAAACTGCATTTAAGAGTAATACACCTTGCTCTGCCCACTTTGTCAGAGAGCCACTCTTCGGAATCTCAATACCGAGATCCGCCTTGAGCTCTTTAAAGATGTTCAGCAATGAAGGAGGAAAACGCACACCATCGCGGACAGAAAAACAAAGTCCGTGTGCCTGACCCGGACCGTGATAAGGATCTTGCCCGATGATGACAACTTTCACTTTATCAAGTGGAGTTAAATTCAATGCCGCAAAATACTCATCCCCTCGCGGATAGATTGTTTTTCCCGCATGATATTCTTTTTTAAGAAAAGCTTTGAGGTTTTTCATAGAGTCCGTCGCGAACTCCTTCTCCAGCTTTGCTTTCCACGAAGGGTGCAGTTTTATATCAGAATTAATTTCAGAGTAATTTTCGATTTTATTTTCCATCTCAGAATGACACACTACCATTGTCCAGGTGTGCGATTCTATTTTAAACCTATTGGTTTTCAATTTATTTTTCATACCAACCCCAACTTGACCAGACAAATCGAGGCCTCATTGTTAAACTAATAACAGAGGAATAGGAGGCCGCCTATGACGACCCTTCCCAACCCCACAATAGAACTTATTGAGCAAAACCCGGAGGTTAAGTCTTTTATCTATCAGCAGATCGCTGATTTTGAGGGCTTCGTGACCCCACAGACGACCATAACTGTGGTAGCGCGAGATCCGAAAAAACTCGCGCTTCAGTATGAAACGGAAGGCAAGGACTTCGACCGCGACAGCCTTCGCAAACTCTATCGTATCGCGATCGTACTGAATGAATCCGATACAAAGGTAGAGGCAGAAGGTGTTGCCGAAGACATCTTTCAGGCGATAAAAATGGCAAAAGACAATCTCATGAGCAAACTTGTTGAAATTCAAGATTCTGTGGTAAGCCACCAAGATCGCATCATCGAGATAAACCACTACTTACAACATCCCGTTTTACACTAACTAGACATCAAACTCTTTCAGAGGGACACTTCCTCTGAAGGAGTTGTTATGTTTAATCCTACAATGCCTTATCGCAGCCTGGGTCGTTGCGGCTTAAAAGTTAGTACTTTTTCCTTGGGCGGATGGACGACCTTTGGTGGCTCCGTCAAAGACTTTACCTCGATCCGCAGCATTCTGCACACCGCCTATGAATCTGGCATCAACTTTTTTGATATCGCAGACGTCTACGCCAAGGGCGAGGCAGAACGCATGATGGGCGGAGCCCTGAAAGAACTGCCTCGGCATGAACTTGTTATCTCTTCCAAAGTCTTCTGGCCCATGAGCGAAGACATCAACGACAAAGGCCTGTCGCGCAAACACATTCTGGAATCGGTGAACAAAAGTTTGCAGCGAATTGGTACCGACTATTTAGATATCTATTATTGCCATCGCTATGACCCGGACACACCTGTCGAAGAAACCATTCGCATCATGGATGACCTGATCCATCACGGAAAAATTTTATATTGGGGAACTAGCGAGTGGACAGGAGACCAAATCCAAGAAGCGATGGAAATTTGCGAACGCTGGGGATATTACAAGCCCCAAGTTGAACAGCCTCAGTACAATCTAATCACTCGAAACAAATTCGAACACGACGTGGAACCCAAAGCCTCCTATTATGGTATGGGACTGACAACTTGGTCGCCTCTAGCTTCAGGATTGCTGACAGGGAAGTATGACAACGGCATTCACGAAGGACGACTTTCAAAAATCGATTGGCTGCGAGAAACTCTATACAACGGAACCAATCTGCAACGCGTTCGCGACATGAAGAAAATCGCAGATCGCATGGAGTGCTCTCGGGGACAGCTTGCACTGGCCTGGCTCGCCGCTCAGCCGAAAGTTTCGAGCGTCATTCTTGGTGTCACCAATGTTGAGCAACTCAAAGAAAATCTCGGTGCACTTC
Source organism: Bacillota bacterium (assembly GCA_050257115.1). Taxonomy (GTDB): domain Bacteria; phylum Bdellovibrionota; class Bdellovibrionia; order Bdellovibrionales; family Bdellovibrionaceae; genus Bdellovibrio. The sequence goes on along the minus strand of JBLMWG010000100.1, from coordinate 6,674 downwards.
GATTGAATATTAGCCCGGAAGTCGACAAAGATTTAAAAAAGCTGTTCCAATAAAAACTGGCTCCTTTAATTGTTCAGCAACAATATAGGTTCCAGTTCACTATTGATTAATATCCAAGGCTAGAGGAAGAAATTTACTCCCTCCATTCGATGAGGTCGTCGAAGCCCTTTTTCCTGTTTCAAAATTAACCAGCGTACCGATGATATCTTGCAAACGATCAAACGGTGACAAGTTCGGAGGCAAATTTTCTTTCAACTCCATGGTTAAGACGGGAGTGCTTCTTTCCATCCACATATATCTCCCCAATGAACCGGGATAACTCCCCAAGCTCTTCCAGGGAAGATAATCAAATTTCGGCGGAACAACTTTAGGTCCATCGAAATCCAAAACTTTCAGCGGTGTGTGCACGGACACGATAAAGTCTGGTTTAAAATCATCAATATGATGAAGGGCACATTTCGTTTCGGGCTCACTTCCGGCTTCATTACCAGGGAAGCGTCTTGGATTCGAACTTGTCGTTTTCCTCCAGTTAGCAATCGCCGCCGCATCCCAATCTTTTGTTGGGAAGTTTCTGTTCACGTCAATCTTGTTTGCGTTCGTGCGAGTTTTATATTTCACACCATCAGGGTTCAACACAGGAACTACACGCCAAGAGTTTCTCGGGTCGATATTCTCCAATCGCTCCATCCAATAGCGACCGACAGTGCCTGCCGGAGTTTCATCACCATGAATCAAGCTGAACACTAAAACCCTCTTCGCTCCAGGGAAACTCGACATCTTATCGTAGTGATAAATAGGACGCCCCTCAACGCTGACACATTGAACATCCATAATGGCCCTTGTGCAGGCCTGCTTTAAGAGCTTCTCATCCCGGGCACCTGGGAATTTCTTTAAATCGTCGAAACAGATTTGCTGAAGATTGCTGAATTCAGCATGCGCGATGCTTGCTGTGACAACGCATATTAAGCTTGCGGTAAGGTAACAAAGTAGTTTCATCATTTCTCTCTTAAACACCATTATCCCACGTCTTCAAATTCTCTCAAGATGAGAAAATGCCTTTTTTTGAATCAAAGTGAGAATCCTTACAAAACGACTAAAGTCTGTAGGTCTTTCGTCCGTAATGTAAAGGGTGTGACATTTTAGCACCCATTAGGAGGGAAGTATGGTCAACAAAGGTGGTTTCAGTTTCGTCGCGATGCTAGTTATAAATCCCATCGTGATACTGTTTTACCAAAATTGCTCCATGGCCCCAGTTAGTTATGCCAAAAATACCACTCCAAAGCCAGCGGTGGTGCGCCAAGTAGCATCTGAAGCGAAGCCTGTTGTTGCAACCGTAAAACCTGCTTGCCCAGACCAAAAAGAAAAGTGTTCTCGAAGTGAATAATCAGAGCAGAAAAGGAAGCTTTGATTTTTAATCACCTGGACTCCATTTTTTTCATTGACTTACATATTATTTACACTGTAGGTTGTATGTAAGTTATGACGAAAAAAATGCCCCTCCCATCACTGACACCTAAAGAAAAATCTGTTCTCGAGTACATCGAGGCACACATCTTAAGTTCAGGTATTTCTCCGTCATATCAGGAAATTAAGGATCACTTTGGTCTTGCTTCGTTCAATTCTGTTCAGAATTATCTGAAACAATTGACGACTAAGGGATACATCTCGAATCCGCAAAACCAAAAGAGAGCCATCCAAGTGCTGCACTCTGCTTCAGCGATGCAAGAGCACTTGCAATCAAAAGTCTCGACGACGACGACGGGATCTCACCGCACTCAGCTCCTCCAGGCTCGTGATGAGATCCTGTCCCTTCCCTTACTCGGGAAAGTGGCAGCGGGACAACCCATTGAAGCACTTAAACATGATGAATATATCGATGTACCACCCTCCATGTTACGCAACCCTTCCAAATCATTTGCTTTGAAGGTGCAGGGTGACTCCATGATTGACGATGGAATCTTTGATGAAGACATCATTTTAATTCAAGAGCAAAAATCTGCCAGCAACGGCGATATTATTGTGGCGACTGTCGACAATGAAGCAACAGTGAAGCGCATTTATGTGCGAGCACGTCCTGGCAGCAATTCCCCTGAAAAACAAGTAGAACTACGTCCATCAAACTCCACGATGAAGTCCATGTGGTATCCGCCTGAGCAAGTTGAGATCCGAGGTATCGTTGTGGGCCTTATTCGTAAATTCTAATCGCCTCAAAATTATCTGACGGACCTCAGTGCCTGCCTTGAGTGCTAGAGAAGTTTTAAATACTCTAGTAAACTGCTTTTTTCATCCTCTGTCAGACGATTAAATGGAGTCACGTGACCGTGGTTCCCGCGTCCCGGTGTCGTTGTATCGTAAACAACAGGCACTGACCATGGTTTCACATCTGCAGGGTAAACATAGACGCCCGTTTGTGGATTGCGAACCAACTTCAAACCCATTTTTTTATAGTCTAAATTATGACCTCCAACCATGAACTTCGTTGGACGAGTCTCCGGATGCATCAGATCATACAAACTTGGCACAGATCCATTATGCAAGTATGGCGCTGTCGCCCACAAAGAATTCAACAACGGCGCTACATAGCCGCCGGTTTTTGCTGCAATCGCGGCACTCGCTAATGGAGATTTATTAAACTCCGTCACCAAGTAATCAGACACAGCATTCAGACGACTTTCATCAGTACCAATATAATCAACCGATACAAGTCTGTTTGGATAGCTCTTCAACTCAGGTTTTGCGCCAGTCCACTCGTAAGTTCCGTGGCAATGTGCACAGTTTTCTTGGAAAATTTTGAAACCACGATAAGCTTTTGCAATATCAACTTCTCCAGGGAATGTGGGTGCCTTATAGTTCGAAATCAAAGTTGTCATCACCTCACTCACTTTTTCCCCGACAGCCAATGCACCTTTTTGTGAATTTCCCATAGTTGGAATTGTGAACAAAGCTATCAAGCTCCCCATTTCTTTAGAGTCTTCATTCGTCCACGACGATTTTTCTTGGAAACGCTCAACACCAGGAGCAGCATAAACTCCGTCGTACAAGAATGAACTGCGCAACAAACGATCTCCCAAAGCAGGGATCGATGTAAAACCATACTCCGGCTGCATGCGATCGCGCTCCATCAAATCTAGGTTTAATTTCAAAGCCGCCACACCATTCGTCACACCAGGACCACCGTTAGAAAATGGCACCGCACGGTCATAAAGACCTTCTAATTTTCCGATGCGCTGATTAACTGTGCGATAAATAAACATTTTAGCCGTCGCCAGTTCCGACTTGCTCATGTCGGGGAAAATTTGTTTCATCAAACTATGAGCTGCTTTATTATCTTCCTTCACACGCTCCAAACCACGATAGATGGTATCCACATAGCCTTCCATGTTGATGGAAGTATTTGGCAAACCCAACCATGCATCCTTCGTTGGCTGCCCTTTTTCATTGTACGTATGTCCCGCATGGCAAGACGCACAGGATACATTCAAACCAGTGACATGCACCCCTGGCAGCCCCATGCGAATGTCTTTTTCCGTTAACCCCATGGGTAACACAGAGAAATCTGTCTTCATGCTAGCCGGAGCATTCATAATCGTATTTGGCGTATAAAAACCAAAACGCTGCAAAACAGCCTTATAATCGACACTGTTCTTTCCGATCCAACCTTGACTACGGCCTTCAAGAACAACACCTGTCAGCGCAATTTTTGCTGGGAGTGTGTTTGTTTTGAGTGAATAACGACTGATTGATCCTAAATCGCTATAAAGAAAATCACTGCTTGCTTGCGCTAATTGTTCGCTGGGAGTTTGCGCCATCAAACTTTGTGCTGCCAATAGAGCCGTTACAAATAGAATTTTAGTTTTCACGAATTAACTCCCATGAATGTCTCTAAGACTGGTAAGCGCGGGCTGGTATACAGCTTTTCTGGCGAAACGCGTCCCACACGAAGAACATTGAGTACGGACTTATTTTCAAATCTTTTTTCAATTTGCTTACGACCTTCTGGATGATCTACCAAACCAGAAAGCGGGCAGGCATAAAAACCCGCCTCGGTCAGTTGCAACCACAGACGATAAAAATTGCGACCATTTTCCAAAGCAGACATGCCTGGTTTTTTGAAAACAACCAACAACCCAGTGGCAGAACTGATTTGCGGAGCTTCTGTCATGACAGCACCTGCAACTCCTAGCTTATTTAGAAAAGCATATGTGCAGGGCTTTAAAAGAAATTTCGCCGCCATTCCCTCGATCGAAGAAATGCCAAGCGCTTCACGATTCAAACCGTCACGATTGTAGTTTTCTTCAGAACCGAAGCGCATCCATTGATAAAGTTCCGCCTGCAATGCGCGGTTGCTATTGCTTTCAACTGAACAGCGATCATAAATTTTTGCCCACTGCTTCAGTTCGTTGGCATCACAAACAACGCCACTGAACTCTCCGGAAAAGCCCTGGAGCAAATCTTGACGATCTTGCTCAGAGCTCTTTAAGAACACACCTCGGTACGACTTTCTGCGCGCGATAGAGCTGAACAACTTGTCTTCGGAATACCCCGAGCCCACGGTCAGCTTATAGCGAGCGCGAAGAGTCCGGCCTTGAAATTGAATTGCGTCACTCTTCAGAGATTCAACACCGGAAATCCCCAACCCCTCTGTCGATAGAATCAAGCTGACTCCCTCAATAAGTGCACCCAAACTGACCTCGTGATCATGTAAAGAGGCGTCACCCACCGACAAGGTGCGAGTCAAATCATCATAGACGGTGATGCTCTCGGCACCTACATCCATAACCCAAGGTTGCACATTATGTACACTAGGCGCTCTGAACGCCAATTCGGAGATTTTCTTTTTCATGTCTGCGCTGATCATGCGAGTTCCTTTTTGAACAAATGGAGCTTATGCAACGGCTTCGCCCCAAGGCGCTCCATTTGTCGAATGCTGCCGACATTTTCGTCAGCAATCCAAGTGATTCCGAGCTTTTCATATCCACCAGCCTTAAGAGCTTGGATTGTTTTATAGAGCATCAAGCCCGCGGTGCCCTTCCCGTGATTATCCGGATTCACCGAATAGAAAATAATCACGGCACGCTTGCGATTGGCGCGAAATTTAAAGTAGTGCAGTAATGTATCCCAACGCAGGCGAGCTTTCGTCGCCTTCAGCAACGGATTTAAATCTGGAATACAAATAATAACACCGACCGGCTTTCCATTTTCATACGCAAAAGTTGTAATGCGCGGATCAATCACCCACATCATATCTTTTGCTTGAAAATGGAATTCTTCCTCAGTCACTGGCACAAAGAACGGATTCTTATCAAAACCCGCGTTCAAAATGGCACGGGCTTCTTCAAGGTGCTTCGCCAATTTCCAACGATTCGGAGTGCGAATTTCGATCGTGTTGGCCTCTTTCAATGCAGCCACACGGCCCTGCAGCAGGCTCTCTGGGTCAATTGATGTCAAATCAGCTTCAAAGGTCGTCGACGGGAAAAATTTGGAATAACCTAATGTTTCCAAGTGCTGCGCAATGTGCGGAGGGGAATACACCTGATCAGAGTAAGGATGGTTTTCGAACAGATCTGTCACCACACCGATCTGTTGCATTGCCGTCAAATTCATGTTGCCCACGATTTGAAGCGCTCCCTGTTTTCGCCCCCACCCTTCAGCAGCTTCCACCAAGATCTTCGCAACTTGAGGATCTTGATCACAGTCGAAGAATCCGAAGTAAGACCACTTCAAGCCATGACGTGTATTTGAGGCATGATGAATATGGGCCACAATACGTCCCACTGGTTTTCGATCGCGATAAACAACGAAATAAGTGAAATCACCATATTTTGAAAAAAGCGGATTTTCTTTGTTCAAAAATCTTTCCAAGTCAGGTTTAAACAACGACACATAAGGGCTATCGCCATAAACCTCAAAGGGAACTTGAAAGAAACCTTGGAAGTCCTGTTCGCGCAGTTCATAGTTGCTCATGGGGACTTCCTTTGGATAAGAGATAAAAATGACTTCAAGATTTGCATCTCGTTATGATAGTCGTCGGACTTTCCTATTGCTGGTGCATTTACTAAAATCAAATACAACGGATCACTGCCGATCACATGGGCCTGGTTCATTTGATGGCTTTCTAACAAATAGACCAACTGTTGAACCGCCGCAGATTGATCTCCAGAGCGTTTCAATAGCGACAGCTCTAAAACATCTTGATTGGCAAAAAGCGTCTTGAGAGCAGGAATATCGAAGCCACTGAGCTCTTCTTCCGTTACAGGCAAAATACTTTGCGATCCAACACGCTCAGAAAGCAGTTTATGGAAGTCCGCAATTTCCTCAATTTTTCGCGTTTGAATGGACTCTACCAAACTGAAAACCCACCCCTGGATCTTGCTTCGCTCACGCAGTAAAACTTGTTTGACCAACAAAATGAAAAAATGAAGCGTTAAAATCAACAAATAGGCAATTCCGAATGATTTGAAGTCATTCCAGATCAAACAAAAAACCAAGGCCCCGCATAAGTCCGCACCGATTATATACAAAAGCTCTTTACTAATCTCGAGCTTTTGGCCTTTTTCAGAAAGCTTCAACAAAGAATAGACGAAAACCAAGCCCCCCAAGGCCCCCATACGCGGTACATCCCAAGCAAAAACAAAACGAAAGTCAGAAACAAGTAGTGGCACTGACACAATAGC
>JBLMWG010000099.1:0-3093 GCA_050257115.1 Bacillota bacterium | reverse complement strand
AGAAACTTTGCGCACAGAAAAAATTTATCGCTACAGTCTGAAAACCCATCAAAAAGAACTCGTCTATTTTGAAAAAGACGAAACCTTTTCTGTCTTTGTTTACAAATCACTCAGCCGTAAGTTTATCTATATCGGCTCGCACTCAACCCTGACCAGCGAAACATTATACCTTCCAGTGGATAAGCCTTATGAGAAATTCAAAGTGTTTACACCACGAGAAAAAGGTCACGAGTACACGGTCACAGATGGTGGCGATAAGTTTTATATTATCACCAATAAGAATGCGAAAAACTTCAAACTCATGACCACAGAACTTAATCACACTGACATCAAATATTGGAAAGAACTCATTCCTCACCGGGCCGACGTGTATTTGCAAGATGCCACCGTGTTCAAAAATCACATTGCTCTTGATGAGCGTCGTAATGGTCTGACGGAAATTCAACTAACAGATCGCTCCGGTAAGAATCCATTTTACATTCCATTTGCAGATCAAAGCTTCCTTGCTGGAACCGGCGACAACCGAGAGTTTGATACCGAGTGGATGCGATTTAATTTTGAGTCGATGCGCCGACCTCCTTCCATCGTTGACATCAATATGAGAACCCATGAACAGGTTTTAAAAAAGACTCATGAGGTTCCGAACTACAATCCTGAACTCTATAAAACGGAAAGAATCTTTATCACCGTTCGCGATGGCACGAAGGTTCCTGTCTCCCTGCTAATGAAAAAGGACTTTCAGAAAAACGGCAAAGCTCCGATGTTGATTTATGGCTATGGCTCCTATGGCGTGAATATGGATCCCTGGTTCAGCTCGGATATTTTCAGCCTTGTAGACCGTGGATTTATTTACGCTAAAGCTCATATTCGTGGCGGCTCGGAAATGGGACGCGACTGGTATGACAACGGGCGCACCATTCACAAACTAAATACCTTCACGGACTTCATTGATTGCACTGAAAACTTGGTCAAAGACGGTTATGCCTCCCCTTCCCGTGTCTATGCGATGGGGGGCAGCGCAGGTGGTCTTTTGATGGGAGCTATTATGAACATGCGCCCAGATCTTTATAAAGGCATTGTTGCGCAAGTTCCCTTTGTCGATGTCATCACTACCATGCTCGATGAATCGATTCCACTGACGACAGGTGAATATGACGAATGGGGCAATCCAAATGATAGAAAGTCTTATGACTACATTAAGTCCTATTCACCCTACGACAACGTAGCAGATCGTAAGTATCCAAATACGCTGGTCACCACGGGCTTACACGACTCTCAAGTTCAATACTGGGAGCCGGCAAAATGGGTCGCCAAACTTCGTGATCATAACAAAGGAGATTCTGTGATCTTACTTAAGACAGATATGGAATCAGGACACGGAGGAGCTTCAGGTCGCTTTGATGCCCTGAAAGACACAGCCACCGAATATGCCTTTATCCTGATGATTGATGAAAAATAAAAAAGAGGAACCTGTTGAAGGTTCCTCTTTTCATTTTAGACTGCTTATCTTCTTACATCAGCTTTCTCAGGACGTACTGTAAGATCCCACCATTTTTCAAATACTCGAGCTCCACGGCGGTGTCCACGCGTGATTTTGCTTTCACGACTTCCTGACTACCATCCGCTCGCGTGATGTGAATATTGAGATCTTGTTGGGGTTTCATAGTTTCAATACCTTGAATGTCGATGATTTCTGTCCCATCTAACTTCAATGTTTTGCGATCCATCCCCGGCAAGAACTGCAATGGCAGGACCCCCATACCAATCAAGTTGGACCGATGGATGCGCTCAAAGCTTTCTGCAATCACCGCCCGAATCCCCAACAATGTTGTTCCTTTTGCTGCCCAGTCACGGGAAGATCCCGTCCCGTACTCCTTACCGGCAATAACAACAAGAGGGGTCCCCTCAGCTTGATATTTCATCGAAGCATCATAGATCGGCATGACTTCTTTAGTAGGGACATGTTTTGTCATGCCTCCTTCTATACCTTGAAGCATTTCGTTCTTGATGCGAATGTTGGCGAACGTTCCGCGCACCATCACTTCGTCGTTCCCACGACGAGACCCATACGAGTTGAAATCAGCGGGCTGTACTCCATGGCTGATCAAGTATTTCCCTGCTGGAGAATCTTTTTTGATACTTCCCGCTGGAGAAATATGATCCGTAGTGATCGAGTCACCCAAAATCGCCAAAACCCGGGCTTGTTTCACATCGACAAGTTTTTTAGGATCCCTCTGCATATCTTTAAAGTAAGGAGGGTTTTTGATGTAAGTGCTCTCTTGCCAAGAATATGTCTGTGATGGAGTGGTATTGATTTTTTTCCAATCGTCCGTTCCTTCAAAAACATTTCCATAACGGTTTTCAAACATCTTTGTTTCCACCGTATTATTAACGATGTCGTAAATTTCTTTGTTCGATGGCCAAATATCTTGCAAGTACACTGGCTGACCTTGATGATCCTCACCGATAGGATCTTTGGCGAGATCCCATTGCATGTGTCCAGCAAGTGCGTATGCCACGACCAGCATTGGAGATGCCAGATAGTTCGCTTTTACGTGGGGGTTAATACGTCCCTCAAAATTGCGATTTCCAGAAAGAACTGATGCCACCACCAAATTGCCTTTTTCAACTGCATGAGCAATTGGTTCCGGCAATGGACCCGAGTTACCAATACAGGTTGTGCAACCATAGCCCACAAGATTGAATCCCAGATGATCGAGATACTTTTGCAACCCTGATCTTTCAAGATAATCAGTAACAACTTGCGATCCTGGAGCTAGAGATGTCTTCACCCAAGGTTTAACTTTCAAACCTTTTTCCACAGCTTTCTTCGCAACTAGTCCCGCTCCCATCATCACCGATGGATTAGATGTATTCGTACAGCTTGTGATCGCTGCGATCACAACATCACCATGCCCCAGGTGATAGTTGGTGCCTTCGACGGCATGACTGTGTTGTGCTTTTGTGCCGTGTTCCGGAGGAATTTGGAAGCTCGTCACCAATTGATGTGCAAAATCCGCAGCCGCGTTGTCTAACAAAACACGATCTTGAGGACGCTTCGGCCCTGCCAAGGAAGGGACAACTTCACTCAAG
>JBLMWG010000098.1:0-15631 GCA_050257115.1 Bacillota bacterium | reverse complement strand
TGCACCTGATTCATTTTTTGAAGCAAGCCTTGTACATGACCTCTATCAAACACTCCCCCTATGGGAAAAGTTTGGCCAATCTGGACTTCGTGCCTTGGAAGAACTTCGTAATGGTAAGCTGACAAAATATAAAAACTGGCATTCTTATCTGAATGCTTTTGGCATGTGTGCTTGTTACGCCCCTAAAGGTGAACACGGCGACTTTCATTTTCCGTTGGATCCAAAAACGGGGGAAAAGATCCCGACCATCTGGAACGAAGTTCTGGCGAAAGATCCTCTGCACTTTCTAAAAGATCGCCAAGAGGGTTTAAAAAAGCTCCACGGTATTTACCTGGATGTTGGAACGAAAGATAACTTCAACCTGCAATATGGATCTCGTCAGATCTCCGCACTTTTGAAAAGCCTTGGCATTGGCCATGACTACGTAGAATTTGAGGGAACTCATTTTGATATCGGAGAAAGACGGCCCGAGGTTTGGAGATGGCTGGTGCATTTTCTGCAACCATAAACTTCTGAATATCCAGAAACAAAAAAGGCTTCCTTTCGGAAGCCTTTTTTTCTTTTTACAATCCTTTAAGTAAATCACCACAGCGTGAATACTTAGCGATCTTTTTTGCTGCCTTGGAAATCGCTTCTTCACTTGTTCTTCTGCGGAACCATGAGTTGCTTGCTTTGTCGAACGCTTTCTGGAAACGACCAACAAGGCTGCTCAACTCAGCGCCACCTTCACAGCGGTTTTGCGCCCAAGCCGCTGACAGGTTGCGAGCCTTGTAATCAGGCAAATGCAAACCGTACTCCGAGGTCGCGAATGCGTAAAACTCGTTATACAAATTCGTATCAATACCTGAATTGGGAGCCTGGGAACCATTACTAACTGGACCTTGATTTTCAACTCTTTGCAAAGCCAACACGGGACGACTGTCAGGAGAAGAGGACACAACACCTACTTTAAGAGAAGCCGATTGTCCGTAGGCTTCTAGGCGCATGTCGATCGCAACAATTCTTGCACCGGGAGCCACACCTGAAATAGTTGTGCCTGCAAACAAAACAGCATTTTGATCAACGCCATCAAGTTGCACACTCTCACCGTCCTCCGTGATCACGCGAACTTCGTACACTCTGACTCGCGCATATGTTACCTGAAGATCAACATGATTGATTTCCGTCGCTTGCGCCAAAGACACTCGGTACCATTGACCTTGAGGCTGACGGGAAACGTCTATGATTTGCAATGAGGCATCGTAATTATTTGAATCTTGCTGAGATGGATATGGACTTGGCTCTGGGGATACTTCAACACCCCCGCCACCTGAACTGGAATTGCTACCAACTTCCACTCCAGTATCAACGCCAACTTCTGGCAAATCTTCCAAAACAGCCATTGCAGAAAGGGGAACAACGGTACCAGCCAACAATACGGCAGTTAAAATCCTGATCATAAAGAGCCTCCAAGAATGGGCCCTTATAGCTGAAAGACGCAACGCGCCTCAAGGAGTTTTACCTTTTTAGGGGAAAATGCATCTCGGCTTCTACTTTTTACAACATAACCAGAGAGTGCCCACCGTCTTCAAAGTTAACCTATTGAAACGGGGTTACTTTGAGGGGTCAGTTTATAACCTATTAAGACTCAATGAACTTAAGCCCCAAGATTCCACCGACGATCATCCCAAGAAAAACAAGTTTCATAAGGGATAAAGGCTCTTTAAACACGACAAAGCCTAGGATCACAGCCCCCACAGCCCCAATTCCAGTCCACACTGTATAAGAGACTCCGACCGGTAACACCTTCATGGACAGGGACAATAAATAAAAGCTGATCCCCATAGTGACCAAGGTGAAGACCGAAGGCCACAGCTTAGTAAAGCCCTCAGAGTATTTTAATCCTGTCGCCCAAATAAATTCTAGAACACCGGCAATAACCAAAAGCACCCATGCCATTTGTGACGTCATGATAACGATCCTTCTTTTAATTTAGTAAGCCTTGTTTTTCGGGAGACTTGAATATCCTGAGGTCTATTTACTCTCTACTTTTAAGGATCTTCATCCGGCGCAATAAGGGCGGAAGTGCGAACATCAAGACCATAATAATCACTGCAGTCCAGGTCCCATCCCCCAACAAATTGTTGAGCCAAATGGTCGATACCATAATAACGGTAAAGAACATCATATCGCCGATGATCGCAATGGCCCATCCCGTAAGAAAACCATGTCCTTGCGAAAGAGCAGCCGCCCGACCCGTCATGGGGTCGACACCAAATGCAATCAAGATCAAAAGAAAAGGACCTGGCTTCTGCCCATAGCGTACTAGAGTCTTGCGAGTGAGCTCTTGCGATGTTTCGCGCATACGCTGCAAAAATGGAACATGCTGAGCAACTCTTAAAAAGATCACCATCATGGGCTCAAAAACAAAAGCCAAAGCTATATCTGAAATCAGATATAGCACCATCATCGCCAACCAACCGATCCCCCGGCTTTGCGCTAAGACAACGCCCGCGGGAATCCCCCCGCCAATCGGCACAGCGAAAAGCATAAAAACATCCCAGGAGTTTTTAAAAGAGTTAAAAGATAATGCAGAAGTCATGATTACCTTCAAAAATAAAAAGGCAGCAAAGCTGCCTTTGAAATACCCAAGACCACGTGGTCGGAGCGAGGAGATGGCCCGCCACAGAAGGACAGGCCATTTTCACCGCTTTTACTAGTCTTCTTCGTCGATCTCAACGTCTTTAAGTTCGTCGAGCTCTTTAGAATCTTGTTTAGACTTATTTGGATGCGCTTTTTGGTATTCTTTGATCTTCAATGGATCTGGAGCAAGCATCAGGAACATTTGCTTACCTTCCATTTTTGGTTGAGATTCGACCAAGGCCAAATCATCAACGAAAGCGATCGCTTTCTTGATAACTTCCATACCGATCTCTTGATGGGCCAATTCACGTCCCATGAAACGCAAGGAAACTTTCACTTTATCACCTTCCAAAAGGAAGCGACGAGCGTGGTTCATTTTTGTTTCGAAGTCATGTTGATCCGTACGAGGACGCATTTGAACTTCTTTGATTGTTACAACAGTTTGCTTTTTACGAGCAGCCGTTGCTTGCTTCTTTTTCTCGTACTTCCACTTGCCGTAATCCATGATTTTACAAGTTGGAGGAGTTGCTGTTGGAGCAATTTCAAGAAGATCCAATCCACGATCTTCTGCAATACGTACCGCTTCAGGTACAGTCATGACACCCAACATGTTACCCTCATCATCGATAACACGAACTTGTTGGGCGCGAATCTCACGATTCACTCTCAAAGAGTCTTTAGAGTCTTTTTTGTTGCGGTCGAAACGGCCGCCACCGCCTCCAAAATTTCCTGAAAACTTGCTAATGGTAAACCTCCGGGGTTTGGTTAAATGCTAGCGCCAGATAAATGTGGCAACTAGTTTGCGTTTGCAGCCTTCGCAAGAGAGCTCTGCAAACTTCTTGTGTTTATATCTGTCGTAATCAAATTCATCACCTGATCTACAGTCAGACCCTTATGTTCTGAACCGTCTCTCAAACGCAATGAAACCGTTCTGCTTTCTGCCTCTTTGTCCCCGACAATAATCATGTAAGGAATTTTTTGAAGTTGAGCTTCACGGATTTTGTAATTCAATTTTTCGTTACGGCGATCGAACTCGACGCGAACTTTGTGTTCTTTCAAAGAGTTTTGCAACTCCTCACAGAATGTATTCACACGGTCGGTCACATTCAAAATCGCCACTTGTACTGGCATCATCCACGGTGGCAAGTGACCTGCTGTATGCTCCAAGTAAACGCCGATGAAGCGCTCCAACGATCCTAAGATCGCACGGTGAAGCATCACGGGACGATGTTCTTTATTGTCTTCGCCAGTGTACTTCAAATCAAAAGCCTGTGGCAAATTCGGATCAACTTGCAACGTTCCCAACTGCCATGGACGATTCAAAGCATCCACGAACATGATATCCAATTTCGGACCATAGAACGCGCCATCGCCAGGATTCAAAGTGAATGGCAAATTCAAAGATTTCAAGGCTTCCGCCAAAGCGCCTTCTGCCATATCCCAATACTCTTCACTACCCATACGGTTGTCTGGACGAGTGGAAAGGTAGATCTTGTAATTGCTCATACCGAGTTTATCGTAAACACGGTTGAGTAAGTTCATAAACTTCGCGATTTCCTCTTGAAGTTGGTCCATACGGCAGAAAATGTGAGCGTCGTCCTGACAGAACGTACGAACACGAGTTAAACCGTGCATTGCCCCTGATTTTTCATAGCGATGCAAACGACCGAAGTCCGCCATTTTGATTGGCAAATCACGGTAAGAGTATTTCTCAGAGTTGTACAACAAACAGTGAGAAGGACAGTTCATTGGTTTCGATGCAAAATCACGCTCATCCACTTTCGTGAAGAACATGTTTTCCTTGTAGTTCTGATAATGACCAGAAGTGTGGAACAAATTCACGTCGAAGATTTGCGGCGTGATCACTTCTTGGTAACCCGTTTCGAAATACAACTCTCGCAAGTAAGTTTGCAAAGCTGTGTACACAGTTGCACCCTTACCCGTAAAGAACGGAGAGCCTGGAGCAAGTTCATTGAAATAGAACATGCCCAACTCTTTACCCAACTTACGGTGGTCGCGTTTTTTTGCTTCCTCGATATTGTGAAGGTAAAGATCCAAGTCTTTCTTATCGTTGAACGCTGTTGCGTACACACGCTGAAGCATGGCGTTTTTCTCGTCGCCTCTCCAATATGCACCGGCTACCGACAACAATTTGAAAGCTTTGATTTGGCCTGTAGACTGAATATGTGGCCCACGGCAAAGGTCAAACCAAGTTGTTCCGTTAAAGTAGATACCAACAGTTGTTTCACCTTTAGTTGCTAGATCTTCGATCAACTCAACCTTAAAGCGCTCATTCATCTTCTTGAAAGTTTCGATAGCTTTCGCAATCGGCCAGTCTTCACGATGAATCGGAAGATCTTTAGCAACGATCTCGGCCATTTTCTTTTCAATTTTTTCGAAATGCTCTTCCGTGAAAGCAAATGGAGAATCGAAGTCGTAGTAGAAACCATTTTCGATCACAGGACCGATAGTGACCTTTACTTCAGGCCAAATATCTTGAATCGCCTGCGCCATAATATGCGCGCAAGAGTGGCGGATCACTTCAACAGACTCTGGAGACTTTGTTGTAATCAAAGCAACTTTAGTTTGATCTTTAAGTTTGGTACGAAGATCAGAGATCTCGTTTGAATCATTGAGCTTGGCACCCAAGGTTTCTTTAGCCAAACGTGGGCCAATGGACTGCGCCACTTCGAGCGCCGTCGGTTCATGATCGAAAACCTTCGTGGAATTATCAGGCAAAATAATTGTAATTTGTGACATTAGGCTGGTCTGCACTCAAGCGTTGCTGGAGTAGAATATGTAATCGTGAATACACGATCACTCGTTTGTGGAAGTACGCTAAATGATGAAGAAATAAGCAAATTTTGCATCACATTATTAGTAATCCCCGACGCCCTTAGGGTCAAGGACAACGCAATGCAATAGTTGGATAGCAAGAACTCAGATTTTATCCTGATTAATGACAAGGGATTGCCTTAGGAACCTGTGGCTAAAAACTGTACTCCAATAACCTGCCCCAAGGGGCTTGTTGCCACCCAACGAACCTGGGATTCAATGGAAACCCATTTCCCGTTGGCATCTTGATACATCAAACTGACGAAGTCCTTCGAGTTAACCATTCCATCCTTCACCTTGATTAAGGCTCCACCCTGACTGAAGTCTTTCATCTCTCCTTCACGAAGAAACTGCATTCCAGCCCCCGTTGGCGAATAAGGGTCCGCGCTGAACTTTTTCAGCATCACTGGTGAATCCACTGGAATTCGTTCCTGACGACGACTTTTCAAACGAAGACCATTTAAACAACGAGCAATCAAAAATGGAATCGCTCGCCCGTCAGACTCCCTCACAACCAAGGCCGCCGAAGAATTTAAAGTCAGTTGATAGACTGCATTTTCAATAGTTTGTGCGATAAAGATAAACGAAAGCTTTGTTTTTACCTTTGTCCAACTTAAGAAGGCTTTCACAACTCTTTCGGTGAGTTTCTTCGTTCTGACCACCACACAAACCTCCCCGTGTCTCATTTTAAGAATCTGCTTTAACTCTTCAGGGTCCCGAGCAAAGTTCCAGCGCACCCCTCGCAGATCTGTCAAATAGGCAGGCATTTCCTGATCCGAACATAGGTATATTAAATCGTTAACCCCACCCTTAGACATGAACTGATTCATTGCAAATAAGAAGCCTAACGCCCTATTCAAAGCTACAAGACAGCGAACCCGAAACCGTCGTCAAGGTCGTGGACACATGCACATAAAGCTTTAAACAACATTGTTAAATTAATGATTTACGAAGTGATTTTAAAAGACAAGCATCTAACACAAACCAACCTAAGGAGAAATCATGAAAGTATTTCTGATTACAGTGATAACCGCTCTAACTTGTTCGTTGTCTTTTGCCCAAAGCGATCTCGACAAAGCCAAAGCGGAAGCGAAAGATGCTGGAATGAAAGCACAACAATCCATGGATGAATCTAAGGACACTATCAAAAAAACATCCAAGGACATGACCGAAAGAACAAAAGCGGAAATGCACAAAGCCGATGAATCCATGAAGAAACACAAACGCAAAGCTAAGAAAGACATGCAGGATACGAAAAAGAAAATGGAAGAATCGACTGAAACTTATTAATGACAAAGGGGTGCTGATGGCACCCCTTCTACTTTTGAAAAGACTTCCCGGTATCAAAATACCCACCTAAGACTGGCATCAAACCTGCACTGCTTGGTCCTGCCCACTAGGAGGGGGTAACAAATGAAATCCTATCTGATTCTATTATTCGCGTTTTCATTAAGCCTAGGAGCCAAAGAATCTTTGGCCATGGCAAAAAAAATAACGGTAGAAAACGAAAGCATTGATATCAAAGATGAGCAGGTCTTCCACCAAAAAATTTCTGATAACTTCCAACTTCGTGCCACAGATGGAAGCCTGATCCAAATTCGTACGAAAGAGTGGACTCAAGCAACTTTGATCAACAAACTTCCCAAAGAAAACCCTGACCAAAGCCTTTGCACTCCAGGAAATAGAAGCACCAACCACTTTATTACCTTACTGAACATAGCCAATCGCCTGTTAAATAAAGGAAATATCACAACCGCAGATGTCGTAATCATTAAAAAAACACCTCGCTGCGAACCATTTACACCTGCCTTATTACTTATCGCATCCTCTCAATTCCCCGAAAGCGATAACGAAGACGGCATCAGCTCCATTTCCGTTGTGACCAACAATAAGAACGAAAGCTTCGTTACACTCAACATGGAATCAGATAAAAAAGTGGCCTTTCGAATTGCCGAAATCCCAGTAAAACTTAGAACTTTAAGAGATCTCGACAAAGTCATCATTTCCCCTTCAAGTTCAGGACAGAATTTGGGAATTCGTTTTAAACTAACTGACGCCAATATTAATGCCCCGACAGAATCAGTCTCCACCGAGGCCTGCACTCATGAAGAGATTTCTCATAGCTGCTTTTACCCCAAAAACGGCGGTACAGAGATCTGCGGCGAGACTCGAACTTCACGCCCCGGCTCTCGCCAAGTGCATACGACCAATTATACGACGTCGTACTCTATCTCTATAGAATTAATAAATTTTAAAGGGAAAACTGTTTTATCTGGAATGCTATCTGACAGCTCATCCTGGTCGTCCTCAAATTCTAGCCAATGCCTCTAAAGCGATAGACGTTTCAGCTACTTCATGCAATCCAGCGAAGCAACTTCACACTCACCTCCTGATCCAAATATTTCATCAGGGGGAAAATAAAAAAGCCACCCTTGAGGGGGTGGCTTTTGCAAAGCTACATTAAGTCCAGCTTTCGCGGGCTAGTAAGCGACGTGGTGATTAAGCGCTTCGTGCATGCGTGGGTCTTTAACAGGAACCAAGCTGTGCTTGCTCCAGAAAGACATAATACAAAGAAGGAACACACCAGCAAAACCGGCGAAGATACCGATTTCCCAGAAACCAAATGTAACTTGGCCGTCGAAGAAGTTCGGGTAAACCATCCAGTAGATGTCCACGTATTGCATAATCAATACAAGAGTCGATACCAACAATACGTTTGTATCACTTCTTTTTGCATCACGAGGAAGCAATGCCAAGAACGGAACTACGAAACGGAAGATCAATAATGCGACAGAAATAGACATCCAGCCGCCCAAAGATCTCATGATGTAGTATTCTGTTTCCTCTGGCAAATTCGCGTACCACATCAACATAAATTGAGAGAATGCGATATAAGCCCAGAAAATAGAGAAGCCTTTTAGGTACTTCACTACGTCATGTTGATGCTCAACATTCACATAACCTTTAATAAGACCAGAGCGTCTCATCAAAACAATCGTGATTGCCAAGAATGCAAGCCCCGCCTGGAACAATCCAGAGAAGCAATAGATTCCGAAGATTGTAGAGTACCAAGTTGGAAGCAACGACATCAAAAGGTCTACAGAAAAGAAAGAGAACATCAACGCAAAGAAAACGATGAAGCCAATTGCTGGGCCTACGTTTTTATGGGTCAATTTTTCATCACCAGTTTGATCTTGTTTCAAAGAGTTACCAACGATAACCCATCTAAAGATCATGCAACCGATAACAAAAACCAACAAACGAACTACAAAGAATGTTGGATTCAAATAAGCCGTCTTTGCCGCAACCACAGGGTTTGTCGCAATAACTGCTGGATCCGCCCAAATGAAAAGCTTTTTAAAGCCCAACAACAAAATCAAACCGAATACCAAAATAAACGGAATGAAGGATGTTGTCGCTTCTGCAAAACGACGAATAGAAACAGACCAACCAGCTTTCGCCGTGTTGTTAATCGCTACCCAAAAAAGACCGCTCAAGCCCATGCAAGAGAAGAAAAAGAAAGCCACAAGGTACGAAGTCCAAAGGCGATCTGGATTTTTCATCAAGCCAATTACGAAAGTCAAAAGACCGATTGCAACCAAAGCAAAACTCAAGGTTTTAAGCTTTGTGGGAGCCTGAAATTTAGATACATGAAGATCTACGTGTTTATGTTCTGCCATAGGTAATCCTATTTACCATCACGCTTCTCTAAGAAGCGGATGTAGTTAACAACTTGCCAACGATATTTCTGCGGAATGTGAGAAGCATAAGGCCCCATCACACCTTGTCCCATCGTAATAACATGGTACAAGTGACCATCCGGCCAACCTTTTACTTTATCAGAAAGAAGTGTCGGTGGTTTCAAAGCCATTTTACTAGAAACTGGGCTCTTACCCGCCTCGCCGCCTTCACCTTTGAAGCCGTGGCAAACTGCACAGTTTGTTTCGAAGTATTTTTGACCTGTCAAAAGAGTCTCATCATCCATTTTGCCAACCAACGGATTTTTAAGGTTCTTTGCAGCACCTTCTACATCTGTTGGATAGCGGTAAGGTTCAAAACCTTGAGGAACTGTGTGCTCAGGTGGCACGCGCATTCCACTGTGATGCGGAGATGTTTCATCATACTCCTGGGCTTTGATAGCCGGAGACTCCATCATGTCTTGAATAAGTTCAACGTTTGGATTGTTGCCGCGAGGACCACAGCTTGAAAGCGCCAACG
Source organism: Bacillota bacterium (assembly GCA_050257115.1). GTDB lineage: Bacteria > Bdellovibrionota > Bdellovibrionia > Bdellovibrionales > Bdellovibrionaceae > Bdellovibrio. The sequence goes on along the minus strand of JBLMWG010000098.1, from coordinate 5,956 downwards.
CCGCCAAGCCTGCTGCTGCTACACCCATTGAAATGTTCACGAGGCTTCTCATCTCTAGTACTCCGTCTTCTTCACTTCGATGGCGCCAAGCTCTTTGAACATAGTCTCAAGCTTTGCTTCATCGTAGCCCGTATCATTGAATGGAACAAAAATCGCAAATTTGTGCGAGCTCAAATCAGGATCGATTACTGGTGGATCCATGCGAGGTATTTTGCACGCATAGAACAAAGCACCCACTGAAGATAGAGCCGCAAACAAGATTGTTAATTCGAACATAATCGGCACGAAAGCTGGCAAAGAGAAGAACGGCTTACCACCGATATTCACAGCCCAGTTCACTGCAGAGGTCCAATATGTCAGAGCTAAACCTGATAATAACCCCGTACAACCGGCAACAAATGTTACATAGGGAATCCACGAACGTTTGATTCCGCAAGCTTCTTCCATGCCATGAATTGGGTATGCGGAAATTGCCTCAAACTTCGTAAAGCCAGACTCGCGAGTTTTGCGAGCCGCCTTTAGAATACCGGCTTCATTATCCCAGATACCAGCGATACCTTTTGTGTATTGAGCAGCCATTAGTGGTGCCCTCCTTCAGAGTCATAACCAACATGTAGAACAGGCTTCACTTCCGCGATAGAAATCGCTGGGAATAAGCGCAAGTACAACAAGAACAATGTCAGGAACATACCGAATGAACCGACTAAAATGCCTGTATCAAACCATGACCACTGATACATACCCCAGTTGGCTGGCAAAAAGTCACGGTGAAGAGAAGTCACCGTGATCACGAAACGTTCGAACCACATACCAATGTTTACGAAGATAGAAACAACGAACATCACAGGGATAGAACGACGCAACTTCTTGAACCAGAACACTTGCGGAGACAACACGTTACAAGAAACCATGATCCAATAAGCCCAAGCATATGGACCGAACGCACGATTGATAAACGCGAAACGCTCATACGGATTGCCAGAGTACCAAGCAATAAAGAACTCCGATGCATAAGCGTAACCAACGATCATACCTGTCGTCATGATGATCTTATTCATCACTTCCATATGATCTAGAGTGACGTAGTTTTTGAATTCAGGGAAACCAATACGCACCAAAGTCATCAACGTCACAACCATCGCGAAACCGGAGAAAATCGCACCGGCAACGAAGTATGGAGGGAAGATCGTTGTATGCCAACCTGGCAAGTTAGAAACCGCGAAGTCGAAAGATACGATCGTATGTACAGAAAGAACAAGAGGCGTCGAAAGACCTGCCAACAACAAGTACAACATTTCGTAGTGTGACCAGTTTCTTGCAGTTCCTCTCCAACCTAGAGACAACGCACCGTAAACTGCACGACGAAGTTTGTTCTTCGCACGGTCTTTGATAGTTGCAAAGTCAGGAACCAAACCGATGTACCAGAAAACCATCGAGACAGTCGCGTAAGTTGATACCGCGAAAACGTCCCACAAAAGTGGAGAACGGAAGTTCACCCACAATGGACCACGTTGATTTGGATACGGGAACAACCAGTAGTCCAACCAAGGACGACCTGTATGTAGCAACGGGAAAAGACCCGCAGTCATAACTGCGAATACTGTCATCGCCTCAGCAGTACGAGCTACTGAAGTTCTCCATTTCTGGCGGAACAAGAAAAGAACCGCAGAGATCAGCGTACCAGCGTGACCGATACCGATCCAGAACACGAACGTAACGATCATCGTACCCCAGAAAACCGGATGTGTAACACCCAGCAAACCGATACCAATACCTACTACGCAGGCTAGAATGACGATATAAAATAAAAGCAATGTCTTCGCGCCTAGGAACATCCCCATCCAACCTTTGGATGGGAACCTTTCAATTGGAGCGCAGATGTCATCGCTGACATCTTTCAAAGTCTTATTGCCAAGGACTAATGGGCTACGCTTGATCATGAGTGCTCACCTTGCTTTGCAGTACCGTGACCGTCGTGGCCACCAGTTGATTCTTTATCATTGTTACGGATTTTGGAGAGATAACGAACAGAAGGTTTTGCATGCCATTCTTCAAGCAATGCATAACCACGCTCTTTCTCTTCAGCTTTCCAGATTTTTGCAACTTCACTGTTTGGATCGTTCAAGTCACCGAACACAATCGCGCCAGTTGGGCATGATGTTTGGCAAGCTGTCTTAACGTCGCCGTCTTTCAACTGACGTTGTTCGTTACGAGCCACAGTTTTCGCATCATGGATTCTTTGCACGCAGAATGTACATTTCTCCATAACCCCGCGAGTACGAACACCCACCGATGGATTCAAAGCCATGTGCATTGGTTTTTCAATCAACTTCGCATAGTTGAACCAGTTGAAGCGACGTACTTTATAAGGACAGTTATTCGCACAATAACGAGTTCCTACGCAACGGTTGTAAACCATGTCATTCAGACCCTCATCAGAGTGAGCTGTCGCAATAACCGGACATACCGTTTCGCAAGGTGCATTGTCACAGTGTTGACACATAACTGGTTGGAACACAGCTTGTGCATCAGCGATGTCGCCTTGGTAATAACGGTCGATACGCAACCAGTGCATGATACGACCCTCAAGAACGTACTTCTTACCAACAACAGAGATATTGTTTTCAGATTGGCACGCTACTACGCAAGAAGAACAGCCTGTGCAAGTGTGAAGATCTACCGCCATACCCCATTTGTGACCAGAGTATTGGTGACCTGACCAAATAGACCATGTTTCATGTCTATGGATACCAGCTGATTTATTTTTTACGTAATCTTTCAAATTGGCTTCAGCAGCAATTTGACGGCCTTCCATGGAGAAGTTTCCAGAAGTGCCTGCCAGTGGGTAGCTCTTACCTAGTTTTGTAAATGTCGCTGTTTGACCAGCAAAAATCACTTTACCTGCTTTATCAACAGATACTAGTTCGTAAGCGTTTTTACCTACACCATTTGCTACTTTACCAGCACGAGTGCGACCGTAACCAACTGCTACTGCCAACACACCGTCATGAAGACCTGGTTGGATGTACACTGGAAGATCCATCGTTTTGTCACCCACTTTAAGAGTGATCATAGAACCAGTTTTCAAACCGTTCTTTTCCGCTGTGCCAATAGAAATCATTACATAGTTATCCCATGTCAATTTCGTCACAGGATCTGGAAGTTCTTGCAACCAAGCTACGTTGGCAAGTGAACCATCCATGATCGCCACTTTAGGGTAAAGAACAAGTTCCATACCTTCAGAAGCAGCCGCAGGTTTGATAGAAGTGAAAGCATCTACTTTGAATGAACGAGCCGATGAACCTTTCGTCAACTCCCCTACGAAACCTTTTTGAAGAGCGCCTTCCCAGAAGTCTTCAAAGGCTTGGCCTTTTCCGTACTTAGGATGGATGTCTGATTTCCAGAATACTCTCAGGTAGTCATAGAACGTTTCATAATCACGAAGACGAGCAGGACCTTGTTTCGCCATGAACGCCCAAGTCATCAAAGACAACTGGAACGAACGAGTATCGTACATAGGACGGATCGCAGGTTGGCAGATAGAAACAACGCCTTTACCTACTTCAAGATCATTCCAAGATTCCAAAGAGTGGTTATCTGGAGTGATGTAGTCTGCAAATACGCCAGTTTCGTCAACACGGTCACCTGTGTAGATAACCATTTTAACTTTTTTAACAGCGTCAGCGAAGCCCATTGCCGCAGGCAATGAGTAGCCAGGATTTACTTTGTGCATGATCAAAGTTTGAACTTTGCCATCTTTCATATCTTGGATCAGCTGTGCCATATCAGCGTACGAAGCTGTCAAGGCAGAGTTGCCAGATTTAGAATCAACAGTTTTACCGTCATTTTCCAAAACAGAGTTCAACATGTTCACAGCAACTTGCAACTCTTTCGCTTTTTCAGTCAGAGTTGTGATACCGCCGGCAACAACCAACGATTGACCTTTGTTTGCCCAAAGATCAGAAGCCACTTTTGCAAATGCTTCAGCATCAACACCCAATTTTTTTGCAGTGTCTGCAAACGGAGCCAATGCTGCTTTAACAGAATCATTCCCAGCGTATGAAGAAAGACCTTTTTTCACGATAATTTCGTGAAGAAGACCCATAACAACATCAAGTTGCTGAGAAGGTTTGATTTTGAAACGGATGTCCGCATTCGCACCAGTCAATGAGTAGCTAGAGTCAAACGACACCATACGGCTCATGTTTTTGATGTCTTTACGACCTTGAGTGAATTGGTGCGTGAATGCTGTTGGATTGATCCAAGTACCCAAGAAGTCGGCGTCGATAGAAACGATCACTTTCGCTTTATCGAACCAGTATTGAGGAACAACCTCTTCACCGTAAGAAGCTTTTTGACCGTCACGGATTTCTTCGTGAGAGAAAGCATCCCAAACAACTGTTTTTGCTTTGAAGCCCTGAGCGAAATCAGAAACAACAGCGCGAGTTGACGGAGATCCATTAGGACCCGTCAGGATAACCACGCCACCTTTACCAAGTTGCTCGACAACTTTTTTATCCAACTCTTCCCATTTCACGTCGATCAGTTGTGAGTTGGATTTCTTTTCGTTGAACAAGTTGCGTTTTGGACCTTGAAGTCTTTCAGGGTCATACAACGACATCAAAATTGCTTGAGAACGAGCGCTCAAACCACCTTGAGTCAACGGATGTGAAGGGTTTGATTCGATGTGAATCGGACGACCTTCACGAGTTTTGATAAGCAAACCCATGACATCATTACCGTCGAAGTAAGCTGATGAATAGTAGTTCGCCTGACCCAAAGTAACTTCTTCAGGCATTTTGTTATAAGGAACGATTTTTTGCACTGGACGACGAACACAGCTTGCTGTCGCCATTGCCAATGAAGCTCCCATCAACTTCAAGAACTCACGACGAGCCCAACCATCTTCACCATCGCCTTCGCGAAGTGGAGATGATTTAAACTCAGTCTCAACAAATTTTTGAAATTCAGGGTCGTTCTGTTTTTCCTCGATCGTTTCCCAAAACTTCGTGTCACGCACGATTTCCGGGCGCAACGCTTTTTTTGCTTCTAATTCATGGTCATGATGCATTTCAGACATAAATCCTTCCGAAACCTAGTAGTGACAAGTTGAGCAGTTAATTGGAGCTTTGTTCTCAGGTTGACGGTGACAGTTCACACACCAGCCCATGGATAGATCAGAGAATTGCTCCACACGTTGCATCGTTTCGATCGGGCCGTGACATGTTTGACAGTTCACGCCTTTCGCGATGTGTGCGTTGTGATTAAAATGAACGAAATCTGGAAGCATGTGAACGCGAACCCATTCCACAGAACCACCGCTGTCGTATGCTTCACGCAATTTTTGAATATTTGGCCTATCTGTTCCAACTTGAAGATGGCAATTCATACAAGTCGAAAGAGCCGGAATATTCGAGTGCTTAGTTCTTTCCACTTGATTGTGGCAGTATTGACACTGAATTTTGTTAGTTCCTACATGCAGGGAGTGGTCGAAAGGAATTGGCTGCTCTGGAGCATATCCTTTGTTGTATCCCCAACCTGGTTGAAATTTACAACCCGTAAGAAGTGTTGAAAAAATCATGAGCGCGCCCAAACAAGCTAACACGCTCGCCGCCGTACTTCTGAATACCCGATGCATAATCATCCTTTTGCCAAACTCACTTTCAAGAAAATGAAAATTGAGGCCAACAATGCTGTCCTAATATTTATTTTGCCCTTATTTAATGACTTAAAAGTCCAGTTGTCCATATTCTTTTTGCAAGCTTATTGAAAAAGCGAGAGCATAGATGGGCTCTCGCTCAAAAAATGTGCATTAGAGACAACTAAGATTTTGCCGCTTTTTTATTCTTACCCTGTCTAATCACCGCGACATAGATGACAAATAAGATGTGCGCCGCCACAAATGCCGAAACATATTCGACTCCGCCAGCACCGAATCCGTAAGAATGAAGCCCTG